>JBBRDE010000436.1:0-1943 GCA_038204185.1 Cytophagales bacterium | reverse complement strand
GGAGGTAGGTGGCAGGCCGTTTTTGGTAAGCGCTTCGTAGGCACTCAGGATGGTAAATACTCCCGCCTTGTCATCCGAAGCCGAACGGGCGTAGATTCGCCAGTCGGGGTCATACTTTCCGTCGGTGGGAAAAGGAATGTTCTTTCCATTCTTATCGATGGCACCGGTGTATAGCTGCGGATCAAACGGTTCCAGCCCCTGGGCCCACTGGGCGGGATTCACGGGTTGTCCATCGTAGTGGGCATAGAAAATGAGCGTTTGGGTGGCGCCGGGCACCTTTACTTCTCCGTAGACGGCCGGTGGTGCGCCCGCCGTGGCGGGAGCCAGCAGCTGCACTTCTTTGATGCCGCGTTGGGTCATCATGTCCATAATAAAAGCCGCATTCCTTTTAATGTTGACCGTGTCGCGGGCTACGTTGGGGATGGCCAAAAAAGAGGTGAATTCCCGCATCATTTTATCGGCATTCTGGATACCGTACTTGCGAATGGTCAGTGCCTCCGGTGACTGGGCAGATACCAGCTGGCTTGCGAACATGAAGAGCGGAACAAGGATAATAGCTTTTTTCATAAATCAAGTTGATTTCAAAATTGCCGCTTACATCCAGCGAAACGGATTGTTTGAGGCCATGTGGGTAATTTTCATTTCCGGCAGCTTGGGTTGCAGCCAGTCCACAAAGTACTCCATCCCCGGCTCCTCGCTCACCGAATGACCCAGTACAATAAGGGAGATATTACGGCCCAGCAGGCGGGCATCGCGGACATACTCGGCCGTTTCCCACTCCGATACCTCTCCCACAATCAATACATCGGGCTTTTCGCGCTCCGCGGTGCCCACCTGCCGGGGACCTCCCCAGGCCCCGGGCAGTAGCGCAAGGCGCGTGCAGGCTTGCGCCGGATCGCCAATAACTCGCAGATGGTCGATACCCCGCGATGTTTTGAGGTGCTGCACCAGCTCTCCCAGTGTTAACGAGGGGATCGTGAGCATTACCTCTCCCGTTTTGTAGTAGGGCAACCAGTTGGCTTTTTTCGCCACGCCGTAGCTGATAGCATCGGGCTTCAACTGGTGGATGTAGTCATGAAACCGCCAGACTGTCATGCCACGGCGGGCCAGCAACTCCTGCTTTTTTCTGACCACGGAATTATTCTCCACCCAATTCGGATTGTCGGTATGGTTGTAGAAGGTAGGCTCATGGGCGATGATAAAATTGGCTTGAAGCCGGGTAGCTTCCTCGATAACCGTAATGGTCGGAAACATGGTCGTCACGATGCCTGTCACAACCTGATCCCCCTTACCCGATTTGAGGGTATCCACTGTGTTTTTCATAGGGGAAAGGTTTCCTTCCTTCAGGATCAAATCTATAATTTGCTGGACGGTCATGGTTTTGGTAGGGCTAGGATTGCTCGCCAGCGATGTTAAGGGGTTCAGGCTCGCCAGCGCCAGGAGTCCAGCCGACTGAGTGGTTCGGGATAGGAATGTGCGGCGGGTCAGAGCAGCAAACGGTAGGAATTTCATGTCATTTGGGTTTAAGTCCTGGGGCTAAAATACTACTTTATTTTTCGTAACTACCTACATTTACAATAGTGTAATTTTAAGAAAAATTGACTGCCCGTAAGAAGTCTTACCTGTCTACCCAACTACATATCCCATTGAAAGAAAAGAAGCCTTACAAAAAATTGTTGGTAGCGTGTTCCTAACGACGAGTGCAAAACCGAGCGTTACGTCGAGTAGCCTTTCTTTTATAAGTGATTTTGTACACCGCTGGCAGAATGCCCTACCCTATAGCCTCAAAGTGCTCGACAAAATGCCCGAATCTACGTTTGACTACCGGCCCACACCGAAGCAGATGTCGTTTGGAAAACAGTTCACCCACGCCGCATACTGGAATACTTTCTTCATTGGGATGATTGTCGGACAGGAGCCACTGAAAGAACCGGCTGAAACCA
>JBBRDE010000435.1:0-2269 GCA_038204185.1 Cytophagales bacterium | reverse complement strand
GGCCGTCGTCACCCGCGCCACCATGCTCTCGACCGACTCGTCGGGCAAAAAATGCATAGGCGGTTTGAATTGCACGGTGATGGTGGTATTCCGCTTTTTGAACCGTAGCCCTTTCTTGTCGAACGCCCGCCGGAAACCATTGATGACCACGGGTACCACAATGGGCTGATGTTCCTTGATGAGGTAGGCCGTCCCCTTGCGCACCGGAGCGTAGGGTTTGGTGGTACCCTGCGGAAAACTCACCACCCAGCCGTGGTCGAGCCCCATGCCGATCTTGTCCTGGGCGCTATTGTCGAGGTCGCGCTTTACGTTTTCGCCCTGCGCGCGCCACGAACGCTCCACCGTAATGGCCCCGCCGATGCTGAACAGCCGGGGCAGGATGCCGCCCTCCTGCATGGTCTCGGAGGCCGCTACGTAATAGCTGCGGACGCGGGGCGAGAAAAGGTAGAATGGTGGCGAGATGGTATCCTTGTAGCCCCACTTGACGGCGCAGAAAATATGGTAGAACGCAATGACATCGGCGAAGTAGGTCTGATGATTTGATAGAAACATCACACCGTTGTCGGGCAGGTTGAGCAGGTGTTCGGTACCCTTGATGCGGATTTTATTTACTGCCGTATAGCGGTAGTAGGTCGCCCAGCCGATGATCATGATCGCCAGCCGCCGCACGATCAGCAAATTCCCGAACGGGTCTTTCTCGAACAAGCCCAGGAAATCGAGCTTGTCCAGCCACCGGGGCAACACACTGTATGTGGTTTTGGGCTTCATCATGCTTTCTTCAACGATACTACCGGTGTGTCATCGGTTGGTGCTTTCCACAAGTATACAATCTTTTGGGTAAAAGACACTCTCTGGGCCCGTTCTCCTTATTTGTTAACGATTGTTAAGCGGCATGAATGGCCTTAAACTCCCGGTAGGGCATATTCTCTAACCCACGATTGCGCAATGGAACGCTGCATCAGACAAACTCCAAATCTTCATTCTACAAAAATTCAAACGACATGAAAACGAATCGCTCTTTCCTGCTTTCCTTGCTCCTTGTTTTAATATCTGCGGGTATGGCGGCCGCGCAATGGTCCATTGGGGTCCGTGGCGGTGGCTACATGGGTACCGTCACCAGGCCCGACCTGATTACGAACTTTACGCCCGATTTCCATTGGTCGCCCGGAATTAGTGCCGCCGTTTTTGCCGAGTACGAACTGGCCAATGGCGTCTCCCTCCGTCCTGAACTGGTGTATCAGCAAAAAGGATTCCTGATGCAGGAAGGAACAAAAATCAACGTTGGCAAGCTGCCTATTAAACTGGGTGTAAAATCGGCCTATCGCGTCGATTATGTGGAAGCTCCTTTGTTGTTGAAACTGGCTGCGGGTAACGAGCTCGCCAAAGTATACCTCATCGCCGGACCCTCGGTTGGCTACGCCATCGACGCGAAGTTGGTCACCCGGCCGCAGGCCGTCATCGAATTTCGACCTATCCGCACCAATGTGCCCCTGGAATCGCTGGGCTACAAGCGGTTTGAGGTCAGCGGTATTGCCGGTGCAGGGCTGAGTCTGAAAGCCGGAGCCGGGGAAATCATGATCGAGGGTCGCTACCAGCACGGCATAAGCCGCCTCATCGACGTACCCATCGTTCGGGCCAATGTTCGCAACCAGGGCGTGAGCGTGTCGTTGGGCTATAAGATCCCATTTTGATAAATATTCAGCGGAACGCCGCCCGGCCATTGGCCGTTAGCTAATGGCCGGGCAGCGTTCCGCTGATGGCTTTTTCTGAGTATATTTCGCGGCCCATCACCAACTACAAGCCCGGCCACCATGCGTAAGTTTCTGATCCTGTACTTTGCAATCCTCATTTCGTCTCCGGTTTTTTCCCAAAAAAAGAAAACCGAAACGACTACCCCTTACTTTCCTGCTCGGCAGGAGTGGCAACACAAAAGTCCGGCGGAGGTAGGTATGAGTGCGTCTAAAATTCAGGAAGTCATTGCCTTTGCCCGGCAGAACGAAGTGAAGGTACCTCGCAACATGGAAGTCTCCCAGGCACAGAGTTTTGGGAAAGAGCCCTTCGGAGAAGGTACGGGCCCCTTCGAAACGCGCGGCGAACCCAGCGGGATCATCGTGCGGCGGGGGTACCTGGTGGCCGAGTGGGGCGAACCCATCCGCCCCGACATGACCCACAGCGTGACCAAGAGTTTTCTGTCCACCGTAGTGGGCCTGGCCGTGGATCGCGGACTGATTCGTAGTGTGCAGGATACCGTAGCGGCCTATGTGCCACC
>JBBRDE010000434.1:0-2343 GCA_038204185.1 Cytophagales bacterium | reverse complement strand
CGGGTAGTTGGGCGGGGCGTTGCCCGGCCCGCGCTGCAGCAGGGTGTTGTAGGCGTGGGCGCCGAAGCCGAAGGCCCCCTGCCCACTCAACCAGGCGGCGTCGCTGAAACCGGCCGTGGGCCAGTTCGCGGCCGGGGTGGTACCCTCAGGGGCGTATTTCCAGGTCGATTGGTAAGGAATAAGAACTTGCCCCAACACCGGCAGACCGGCAAGGGCATACAGGATAAAACCGAGTACAACTCGTACCGATCCCCGGACTCGGCCCGTCATCCGCACACTTTTTTGTTTTGTAAATAATTTGCTCATAGCCAAGAATGGAAAAACAGGTAGAAGATGATGTGTATTAGTGAAGGAAGATGGAAGCCAGGAAATGAGTTCGAGTATCCACCACTTCAAAAGGAGACCAATGGTAAGCGGAATTCGTGCGGAGGAAACTGGCTGTATTCCGTTAGAGAGTAGCGCGCATAGATGCCAATACAAAAGGTTTTCTATTCGAAAAAGACACCCCTATATTCCTTTACTGATATAGGATCCGAGGCGAAAAATCACTCGCTCCCTCCCAGCCGCCAACCATGTTTATTTTCCTTGAAGAAAGGGACGTATCAGGCTGGCCCATATTGGGAAAGAATGAGTAGGGATACTGCAAAACGTAAGCAGTCAGTACATTCTTTTTTTATTACAAATATTCAAAATAATCTCTGAATCATTTTAATTTTATAAGAAAAACTTAGTGAATGGTAAGGAAAGAAAAAATCTGTTCTGATTTTTCAATAAAAATATACCAATTTGATAGTCAAGCTTCTACTTACCTGGACGATCTGGTTGGGTGGAGTATCAACGGACAAAATCACGGTCCCGAACTACCTGGGAGTCCCTGCATGACAGCCAGGTACTAATTCTCCCGAATTCAGCCACGCTACCCGGCATTTTGCCAAATTAAAATGTGGAGCGAGTGAGCGCGAAAGGGAGAGCCACGGGCATAACCTGAAAGATCATTATCCGGTGTCAGGACAGATAAAAAGTCGCGTTAGCAAAATGATTGATTCCTGGTACAAAACTAAATTCGGTAGAAAAAGGCCCTTGGGCCGTTTTGGATTTGGGCTAGACCCGCCGATGTAGAATCAATCCGTTCGACAGTACGATGAAAATTATTGCCGCTTCCTCTTTACTTTGCTTCATACTGCTGGTAGGACTACCCCTTTCCTGCACCAAACCGGCTCACTCGGGCGCGGCGGAAACGGAATTGGCCCCGATGGACCTTCGGAAAACAGTAACCCAGTACGGCATCACCTGGACCTTCGACCGACCCGCCCGCACGGGTCAGTTCATCACCGGCGACTGGTGGGTAGTGGGGCCGGTGCGGGTGGTGAACATTACACCGGAACCCGGTCCCTTGAAAGTAGATACCTCAGCCATCAAAATCAACCACTGGAACGACACCAGCCTAAAGCAGGACACGACCATGCGCAACGGTTCCATGCTCGTGCTGAAAGCGGGCTATACCCAGGGCTATGACTCGCGCAGCGGCTCATTCCGCAAAAGTGATGCTATTATCCTACCCCTGGATTTGGCCCCCAACCGATCCTTGATTTCCTCCATCAGCAATACGACGTTACCCGTCGATCATTTCAATAAAGACTTAATGCCCTGGGAAAATGAAAAGAAGTCCCAGGTGGTGATGAAGACCGCCGCCGTGCTCACCTGCCTGGCCGAAGAGGCTCCCCGGGATGCTTTCCGGCCTCCTTATGCGGGTACGGACAAGCCCCTTTTCCGGGCCAAAGACATTCAGTGGGAGGTACTGCCTACCCTCCAACCCGTTGGAGAGGTACCTTCGTGGGAGGCCTTCGAACGCTACTTCCAACGTCCCTGGATTGACCATATCCTGAGTTGGTCGCAGCAGGAGCTGGTACCCAACGAAAACCAGCCCAACTACGGCCGCGAATACGGCCGACTGGTCTCGATGGCCAGTCTGATGGTACTGCTGGATGTACCCCGGCAGCGAAAAGAAAAACTCACGCTCGAACTCATTCAGCGCGGCATCGACCTGTACGGGCTGGCCAAGGTAGGTGGGCACTGGAACGAAGGCGGTGGCCATTCCAGCGGACGCAAGTGGCCCATTCTATTTGCCAGCATTATGCTCGACAACCCCACATTGGCACAGCTACCCGAAACTGCCGTTTTTCATGAGGATACGCAGACCTACTACGGCACCGGCTGGTTTGGCCAGGACGTGCTGTGGCAGATGGTCATCCACCACGGCAACCGCACAACCTACGAAGAAAAAGTACCCGAGCAGTGGGAGAAGTGGGACAAAACCTCCGAGGGCTACCGTACCTGCTGCAA
>JBBRDE010000433.1:0-2477 GCA_038204185.1 Cytophagales bacterium | reverse complement strand
ATAGGTCGATTTCTTATAATCGCTGTAATCTGTCGTAGTCACCACGCCGTCCATCGTTTGCTTCTGTCGGACCAGTAAGCCCTTAGTGGCATCAAAATATAAATTATACTTTACGCCTTTACCCTGTAACTCGACCTGGTTGACGGTATTGCCATCCAGCTTTTCGGGTCCTACAAATGTAGCGATCAGATCCCGGTCTTTGTAATTGACAAAAGATGCCAGCAAATCATACATTTCCAGCCGCATTGTACTCTGCTCGTTCTGACTAAGGTCTTTCACTTGGTACTTGGTGGCTTTATCGCTACCGCCAATGGGTATTTTAAGCCAGCCTTCGCTGCCTTTCACGCCATAAATAAAACTCCGCTTCATAATAATTTTAGACTTACTCATAGCCTTTTCGGGCATAGAAACGTAAATTTCAGCATCATAGTCCGCAGCCGCACCGGATGCATATGAGCGCTTGAGCGTGTAGCTTTTGATATTTTTCCACAGGCTTTCCCCACCCGTGGCGCTGTAATAGTCAGCAAAAACAGAATCAACGGTCATCTTGTTTTGGCCAAAAGATAGTACGACGCTGACCAGCAAGGCAGTTGACAAAGTGACGATTTTTTTCATGGTATTTTTCATAGGAATTATTAAGGTAGTGATGACAGAAAAAGGAATCTGCCAAAAATCAGTTACCCCTAATAGACAATTAAATAGGCTTAGGGTTTAAAATTTCCCACTTAGGAGTTAATGGCTCTCACATACAAAAATTGTTCCACAACCCTGTCTCATGCACCGTTGAGGGGTTATGCGGGGCATTTTACAGAATAAATCAACTATTTTTACAAAAAAAATACTCATCAAAAACTATGCAATATTATAAATCCATCATAGACACCATTGGTAACACACCGTTGGTTCGCCTCAACCGCGTTAATAAAGGCGTGAAGGGTACCATCCTGGTGAAAGTAGAATACTTCAATCCCGGCAATTCCGTCAAGGATCGCATGGCGGTGCGCATGGTAGAGGACGCTGAAAAAGCTGGCCTGCTCCATCCCGGCGGCACAATCATCGAGGGTACCAGTGGCAATACCGGCATGGGTCTGGCGTTGACGGCCATCGCCAAAGGATATAAGTGTATTTTCACCATGGCCGATAAGCAGTCGCAGGAAAAGATCGATATCCTACGCGCCGTGGGAGCGGAAGTAGTCGTTTGCCCGACCAACGTAGCCCCCGAGGACCCGCGCAGCTACTACTCTATCGCCCGGCGACTTAATCAGGAAATCCCCAATTCGTTTTATCCCAACCAGTATGACAATCCGTCCAATTCCCTGGCGCATTATGAAACCACCGGACCAGAAATCTGGCAGCAGACCGAGGGGCGAATCACCCATTTTGGCGTAGGCGTAGGTACCGGCGGTACAGCTAGTGGCACAAGCAAGTACCTGAAGGAACAAAATCCGGACGTAGTGACCGTAGGCATCGACACCTACGGCTCAGTGTTCAAAAAGTACAAAGAAACGGGCGAATTTGATGAGAAAGAGGTGTTCCCTTACCTGACCGAAGGCATCGGCGAGGATATCCTGCCCGAAAACGTGGACTTCGCCATGATCGACCATTTCATAAAAGTCACCGACAAGGACGCCGCCATCATGGCCCGTCGCCTGGCGCGGGAGGAGGGACTTTTTGTGGGGTGGAGCTGCGGTTCAGCGGTACACGGAGCGCTGGAGTACGCCCGCGAACACCTGACCGACGACGACGTGATGGTGATTATCCTACCTGACCACGGTACGCGCTATCTGGGAAAAATCTATAACGATACCTGGATGAAAGACCATGGTTTTCTGGAAAGAACCTTTGCTACCGCCCGCGACATCGTGCACCGCAAAAATGGACAGGGTACCCTGATGACAGTTTCTACGGATTCCAGGGTAGCCGACGCGATCCGACTGCTGAACCGGGAGGGCATCTCCCAAATCCCGGTTCTGGACGCCAAAGGCGACGTAGTGGGGAGCCTCACGGATTCGGTGATTCTGCACCGCCTCATTGAAGAGCCGGAAGTGCGGCAACTCAGCGTGGAGGAAGTCATGGACAAGCCCTTCAAGTTTGTGGCCCTTGATAGTACCGTGGATACGCTTTCTTCGCTGATCGACCGCGAAAACAAGGCACTACTGGTACGCGACGAAACCAACGCCGTGCATATTATTACCCAGGCCGATCTGTTGGCGGCGATGACGATGTAATCGGGCCTAGCAAAGAGTGAAGTTCCAAAGCGACAAAGAAAGCCAGAAGTGAAATGCGTGTAATTCAGCAGAAACCTTTTAAATTACAGTCTCTTGTCTCCTTATTCCCCGAACTACCCTCACGCTATCGATGAAATTCCGGGCTTCTGTTTCTGGCTGTTATGCAGTATGTACCCTGCTTTTTTTCGGTTCGATTGTTTCTGCTCGTGCTCAATCGGCCCGAACCGACAGCCTGAAGCGGCTGCTTTC
>JBBRDE010000432.1:0-2505 GCA_038204185.1 Cytophagales bacterium | reverse complement strand
AGGGTTGGAAAAACTGCTTCCATCTTCTTTATACGATCGACGTCCGTAAAAACGGGTGGCTGATAGGACTGCGCGTGGGCAGGTACTACGAATGTATGGGCTACGAGCATACTCAGTAAAAGGGTAAGGAAGAGAGGGGCTTGTTTCACCGTTTTGGAGGTTTTATTTCTGTATCCGAAGATAGCGAGAGTTTGTGTGACTACCTCAGACCGTTCTGCCTATTCCAGCTATTTCAGGAGAGTTTGCGTTTCCTATAACCACATATTTCCCAAGGTACTTTATATAAGCCAATCGCTCTGCCGATACAGATCGTAGTGGGCTACTGCTTTGGCCAGCCATAACAATCATAGAGGCGTTGTTATTCGTAGCCCGTAGCGAACTGTCACAGTTTTATGAGAATTTCTTGTGGGAAGTAGTACCTATGAATTCAAAGTGCAGTTCAGTCCGATCTATTCGAATACATATCCGATTCGGTCGCTACCAAACCGTAGTTCGGTCATTGGGATTGGAAGGAGGAAAACAACCATTTGGTAATCAGGGGCTTGTACAAAGCCGACGGCAGGCGCTGCCCCGCACCGATAAGCAACGGGTAATTAGTACCTTTGTTCCATGGAAAACCAACCCAACTTATTTGAGCAGTTCAAGCTCAACCGTCAGCTGCTCAATGCCATCGAGGACGCGGGCTATACCGAACCTACCCCCATTCAGCAGCAGGCCATTCCGCTGGCGATGGCGGGCCAGGATGTGCTGGGCATCGCCCAAACGGGTACGGGCAAGACGGCCGCCTTCGTATTGCCGCTACTGATGAAAGTGAAATACGCTCAGGGGGAAAGCCCGCGCGCGCTGATTCTGGCCCCTACGCGCGAACTGGTGATGCAAATTGCCAAAGCCGCCGCCGAACTGAGTAGTCACACCGATATTCGTATTGTGGCGCTGTACGGCGGCATTGGCCCCAAATCTCAGATCGAGGCCGTTCGACTGGGGGTGGATATTCTGGTCAGCACCCCGCAGCGATTTCTGGATATTTATCAGAAGGGAGAGATCACCCTGAAACAGATTCAGACGATGGTGCTCGACGAAGCGGACAAAATGCTGGATAGGGGCTTTATGCCACAAATCCGGCGAATTCTGGAAGTGATTCCGCGCAAGCGGCAGAACCTGCTTTTCTCGGCTACCTTCCAGGAGAAAGTGGAGAAATTCTCCTACGAGTTTTTGGAATTCCCGATGCGCGTGGAAGTGACCCCGCAGGCCACTACGGCCGAAATGGTGACACAGTCGCTGTACGAGGTACCTAACTTCCTGACCAAAATCCACCTGCTGGAATGGCTATTGACCCAAACCGAGGAGCTCAACCGGGTGCTGATTTTCACTAGAAGTAAGGAGAATGCGGACAATGTCTATAAATTTCTGCTGCGGAAAGTAATCGAGGAGGACAATATCCGCGTGATTCATGCCAACAAAGGCCAAAATACCCGTATCAATGCCATAGAGGCTTTCAAAGAAGGTAGCGTGCGCGTGTTGGTTGCAACGGATGTGGCCTCGCGCGGGATCGACGTAACGGAGGTAAGCCACGTGATCAATTTTGACGTACCCCTGATCTATGAAGACTACGTCCACCGCATCGGGCGTACGGGTCGCGCCAATCATACCGGCGAGGCAATCACCTTCCTGACACCGCCCGACGAGTACCATATCAAGAACATCGAAGGGCTGATCCGGCAGGAAATACCCCGCAAGAAACTACCCGAGGGCCTCGACGTCGTTTCCACTCCCTTTGTCGAGAACCAGGATCACTTAAGGGAAATCGACCAGCAACGTCGCCGCGAAGACCCGACGTTCCTGGGGGCTTTTCACGAAAAAAAGAAACAGCCCCGTTCATCTTCGCCGCCTAAACGCGACGCTCGCAAAAAGAATACGGCCAAACGCCGCACGCGCCGGTAGTACAATAATTCAAGTACAGTCGCGTTTCACTTTGTACGACTTGCCCACATTTTGATAGAACCTGGTTTGACCTCCCTATGAAGTTTTTAGTTCGCTTATCTTGCCTATTCCTCATACCTGCCTTCGGTTGGTCACAAACGTTGCAGTTTGCCAGCACCACCCGCTCACTGGATACCAACGGAGCCCGCACCCAGACGCTCGCCGAACGGCAAACGCTGCCTTTTTTTGGAGAAGAGCGTAAAACCTCTGATCAAATCGACAAGGAAATCCGGTTTCTGAGCGATTGCGACAAAATGTTTACCAGCCGCGAGGAAGCGAGCAACTTTTTTGCGGCTCGCGCCTGGGAGTACGTTCAGGAAGGACAGCTCGATACCGCCGCTTATCGCTTCAACTTATCCTATCTGCTCAACGAAAAAAATGTCGATGCCTACTGGGGGCTCGGCGTGGTAAGCTACCAGAAAAATCAGCTGGAGGAAGCGGCCAGCATCTTGCATCGGGGAGTGGAGTTAGCACCCACTAATGTTCCGCTCATGGTCGATCTTTCAACCATCGAATTGCGAAATT
>JBBRDE010000431.1:0-2553 GCA_038204185.1 Cytophagales bacterium | reverse complement strand
TTATAATATCAACATCAACGGTCTGGTCGAAACCTATACGGGCCTGATTGAAGAGCAGATTGGCCGCGAACTCACCTGGGCGCAGGACGACATTGCGTTGCAAAACATTCAGGCACGGGTGCGCGCGCCGGGCGTATGGCTGCTCACCAACCTTACCAACCACTTGCTACTGTCCACTTCCAACCGCTCCGAAGTGGCCGTAGGCTATGCC
Organism: Cytophagales bacterium; assembly: GCA_038204185.1. GTDB lineage: Bacteria > Bacteroidota > Bacteroidia > Cytophagales > Spirosomataceae > Salmonirosea. The sequence continues at coordinate 2,342 of JBBRDE010000431.1, read as the reverse complement.
ACGATGGATGGCGACACCGCGGGTAGCATCAGTCCCATTGCGGGCATCGACAAGCACTACCTGCGCCAATGGCTGGTATGGCTCGAAAAGGTAGGGTGCCATGTGCAGGGCAAACACATCAAAATCGAAGGATTAAAGAAGGTAAACAGTCTGCAACCCACCGCCGAACTGCGCCCCGCCGACCGCAAGCAAACCGACGAAGACGACCTGATGCCCTACGAGTTTCTGGATGCGCTGGAAGAGAGTGCCATCCGTGACAAAAAGCCGCCCATAGAATGTTACCGAATTGCGCTCGTGGTGTTCAGAGACCGCTACACACCTACCCAAATGCTGGGCTGGACCGAGCGATTCTTTAAACTCTGGAGCCGCAACCAGTGGAAGCGCGAACGCTACGCGCCATCGTTCCACCTCGACGATCACAGCCTCGATCCCCGTACCTGGTGCCGTTTCCCCATTCTGTCGGGCGGTTTCGAACGCGAATTGGCAGAGCTGCGTACCTACGCGGCCGAGGAAAAGGGCGTCAGCCGGGGTCGGCGGATTGGATTTTAATGTGGGGAGCTATTAATCTACCTACCTTTATTGCTTCCGAAAATTCTTGATTTTATGAAAAGTCAAAAAATTGGCGTCATGGCTCCTGTACGCGCCGCTTAGGCCATCGTCAAAGGCAGTTCTGGATAAAAACAGAATGTCTTTCCCGCTGAATAGCCAGTCCACGTATTGGAATCCGTGTTTGGTAATGTCCGGGTGAGAGAGTAGGATTTTATGAAAATCCCAGATTTTCAAGTCTGTTGAGCTAAACAGCGCAAGCGTGTTGCGCAGGCTGGCCGGGCTTTTTCCCTGGTTCGCCCCTTTCACATCGTCGGGAATGTAGTTGCTGAGTGTCCAGTATTGTTTCGATTTTGGGTCGTAGCGGATGGTGAATTTCTTACTACCACCTGGAAAACTCCTGAAATCAGCGTTGCGATCGAAGGTAGCCGTTTTGCCATCGGCACTTATTCTGATAAATGCCGCCTTTTCTTCCAGGGTACTGCGGTCGTCAACCCGTAGTACGTCCCACATCACCCCATCCGGCCCCAGCACTGCGTTGCCTTCCAGCCAGCCGCCAAAATGCCCGCCGAGGTAGGTCGAGTCAAAGCGCGTGATATTGGACGAAGTCCAGTTGGAAGCGATCATCGGATCGGCGTCCAGCGGAATGCTCATCATAAAGGCACTGTACCGCTTGCCCCACACCTTGGGAGGCCCGGCGGCATCTTCCATCGCCCGCCACAGTCGGCCGTTGTGTTCCAGAAACGGGGCAGGTGCGCAATGGTATTCTCCTGCTTTCAGCAAGCCGTTGTTTTGGTCGACTGGATTCGTCCAGGTGTTACCGCCATCGGTTGATTTTCGGATAATGGTATTGCCGTGGTGGCGGTTGGTGCCAAAAAGAAAGAGGGTACCCTGGTGTACGAAGAGTTTGGACCAGAACTGTCCGTCGATTTCGCTCACCTGTTGCCAGTTTTTTCCTTTATTGGTTGAGCGGTAAATCCGTGAAACGGCACTGGAATGCTCGGTAGATTTTGGACCAAAAAAATCGTGGGAAGCTACGAAGTCGCCATTGGGCAGCACCGCCAGGCTGGGCGAGCCGATGTACTGTTCCGAAGATGCCGGACTGTAGGCCACGACGGTACCCGGTACCAGGGCGAGGTTGGGGGTTTGGGCGTACAATATTTTGGTACACAGGCCAAGCGATAGTACCAAAAGGGAGGCCAGTCGAAGTGCATTCATGGATCGGGTAGCAAAAAAAAATAAGTTTGGAGTGAGAATATAGTATTTATAGTTAAGCCTAACTTCTTCAAACTTACCCATTTTAGGCAAAAACAATAATGATCGGGCTATTCTGGATTTTTCCTTCCTCGGGTACCCGGGCGAGTTGAGTACTCGAGGAAGGAGGGCAGAAACCGTAATTCGGAAGGAACAAGGCGTCAATTCATCCGGTTGCACAGCCTCAGCCCGGCCTGAAAGCCAATACAGCCGTAGGTGTTTCGGCGAATGTCGGAGCTACTGGCATTCAGTCGGGTACCCAGGCCCATTAGATTTTCTCGTACCAACCCGTCGTAGGGCGAGAAAAGCAGATTGAATGTAATCCCCACCGAGAGCACCAGGCGCAGGCTGATTTTTTTCTCCACGGCAACTGTAATCCGTAGGTGCTCCACGCGGGGTTGCTTAGAGCATGTTTAAATTTTAGAAAGGGCATCGGTGCATTTACTTTTGGGTGACCAAACTTAGAAGTGAATGCAAGTCGAATTCAATCAACTTTCCGATGCCCGCTGGCAAATTATGGAACAAATTTTGAACGATCACCG
>JBBRDE010000430.1:0-2569 GCA_038204185.1 Cytophagales bacterium | reverse complement strand
TTTATAATTGGAGAAATTTTGCACCCAAATCAACCGTCAGGCAAGCTTTCTTGCACTAATTAAAGTAATCCTTCCACTTTTAACGATACCCTACCTGTGGCGAACACGACAGCATAAATGTTCTCCGGCGTCAGATACACGCGGTCGGGGGTGATTTCCGATATTGTGCCGTTCAAGACTACGCCTTTGGCCAACACGTTGTTTTGCAAGGTTTTCTGGATACTCTGCCGGGCTTCCTCGATTTGGGCGCCCACCGGGAATACAAACTGCTTTTCCAGCATCTTGCTGAACTTGCTCTGCAATAGCCAACCCGCCGTTTTGAAAATCACATTGCGGGTATCCAGGTCATAGTCCAGGTCGATTAAAGAAAGATTTTGGGTTTTGGGGTCGTAATGCGGAATTCCCCGCAGGTAGATGATGCCGTTCAGGCTGCCCCGCAATCCCGCCTTTATAATAAGGAACTCGTCCTGTCCATACATTTCGAGGTTGGTTACCTCCACCGAGTACTTGCCATTGTTAAAGGAATACTTTTCGCCCACAAACTTGGCCTTCGCCAGCCGGGTGGCTTCCCGGTAAGGAATCACGCTGATGAGTCCCACCTTGAACTCCTGTGGTATTTTATCCACAACCAGCAGGTCGGGCAGCGTGGCGTCGCCCCGAATTTCGGGTTCTTCCGCCGAAGTGACCGTCTGGGTGTAGCCCCGGATACCGATGCTGGTTCGCAGAATATTATTTTTTACTACCAAAGGCGTCATCACCGCCGAGGTCGGCACCACCACGAGCCAGGTGTCGTATTCTTTAGACATCAGCACGGGCCGCCGGGCCAGATCCCAGGCTTGCCGGACATACTTCCGCAGTTCGATGGTGCCGGCTACCTGCTCGTCGATGGCTTTCGTGATTTTTTCAAAATTCCGGCTCAGCGTCCGGCTCACCATCGACTTGACGGGAATGTTCAGCCCCGCCACCCGAATGCTCGGCTCGGTGATCCAGTCGTAGCTGTCCACTTTGGTGTGGGTCGTCACCCGCCAATCGGACGATACGTCGATGTCGGACAGGAAGCGCAGGCGCAGCGCGAATTCAGTTTCCTTGGTGCCGGAGATTTTGAACCCCAGCGGACTGGTTTCGTAGCGAACGCTCACCCAAACTTTCAGCGGCACTTCGAACAGAAATGTAGAATCCACGGCCTGCACCTTGATCGGACTCATCTTCCACACTTTCGCTTTCAGGTTGTCGGTGTCGAAGTCATCGTAACTGTTGTCCTCATAGATCAGCCCGTTCAACTGCGCGTTGAGCTGCCTTTCGAGCTCGATCAGCGGCATTTCGACGGGAACGTTGATCGACGAGAGGTGTTTTTCGTCCTGTAGCTGCATATCGGAATAGAGGTATTTTTCTTGGGGGGCAGCGGGCTGGTTCGGCGCGGCAGGCTTGCATTGGCCTAGCAATAACAAAAGCAGTAAGCCCAGTACCCAATTTGAGGGCATTATTTTTTTCACAATTTTACTTGATCTTGGCAAAGGTGGCCCCGTAGCCAAATTTCTCTTTTTGGGCGTCTTCAAAAAACTGCACGTTCTGGTGCTTACTCAGACGACGTTGGATTTCCTGACGCAGCACGCCATTTCCAGCTCCATGGATGAACGTAATTTCGTCCAATCCCGCCGCGATGGCGTTTTCCAACTGCCGCTCGAAAGTGTCGAGTTGCAACTTCATCTTGTCGGCGTTCGACAGAGCGTCCGGCGTAGGACTAAGTTTTTCCACGTGCAAATCTACCACCGATTGCGGGGTTTCTACTTTGTGCGAGGCAGTTGGTTCGGGCGAAAGCATCCGCTCCCGCAATTCGGAAGCCGAAACGCCAACGGGAGTTGAAGCCGTCGACGCGTCCGGCGCAGCAGCGCTGGTCGTATTTTCTTCGTCAAGCTGATATAGGTAGCCTTCTTTTATCAGCACGGGTACCTGTTGCTTTTTTTTGTAAAAAGACTGCACCCGGCAACGAAGTCTTTTCTGAAAAGGCAGCTTGACGGCATTGCTTCCCTCCCGGAAATACAAAGCCTGCACCTCAAGAATGGGCCACTGCTCGATGTCCTTGGTCAGCAAGTCGGTCAGTCGCTGACTAGTACGCGGACTGAGAACGCCCGAAGCCAAGCCCGACTGCTTTCCGGCCAGATCTTGATAAACCACAAAAGGCAAAATCCAATCCGAGTTATTAATGATATGCAAGGTAAGTTCGCGGTCGTTGACGGGCAGGAAAGCCAGGTAAATTCCTTTTTCGGCAAAAGGCGCTTTCCGACTAAACGTGGGAAACTCTTCCTGTTTCTTCGCAAAGCTACCGCTCGCCGATTCAGCGGGTTTCATGCGCTGGCTTTCCATCGGCGACACCGTCACCACCTCCGAGCGTAGCACCGGAATACGGAAGCCTTCTTCGATTTCTATTTCTACGATATTACCAGGCAGGAAAGCATAGATGATTCCCTCTTCCTTGTCGCGTAGTAGTCTTACTTTATCGCCGATATTCATTTTTTTGTTAATTTGTTGATTTGACAAAAAGTTCTGCGCCCCGGAGGGGCCAACGGTT
>JBBRDE010000429.1:0-2678 GCA_038204185.1 Cytophagales bacterium | reverse complement strand
GTGGGTTTGATTGCCCTGCTTGATATTCATACCAGTGAGCTGCGTCATCGCCCTAAAGAAGCTGCCATTCTATCTTAAAGCAAGCTCAAGCCCTTTGAGTGGCTTGCCATAGCATCCCAAGTTAACCCATGCTAATTGGTTTATTTGGACTCGGCTTCTCTCCTTGGCCAAGAAAATCAGCCATAATCAGCATCAGGCTACTCTCAATTCGGCATGATTGAGTTTCGTAGCGTCATAATTCAGACACGCTACAACATCCTCGAACTCCAAATCGGGAAGTTCCTCGGTGATGATTTCTTCAATGGTTATACCAGTAGCGAGGAGTTCGATGACATCCGTCACCCTAATGCGCATCCCCCGAATGCACGGCTTGCCGCCGCACTGGTCGGGATTGAAAGTTATTCGGCTGAGTTGCATGGGAGATTTTTTTAGGTAAAGATATAAAGGATTGTCAAAAGCGCAATTAAACACCATTTGAACTTTTCCAGCCCAAATCCGTATTTTTGCCAAAATCAAAACCCAACCTCATGGCAAGAATCATCCTGGGAATCATCGTTTTCTGCATCCTGGCCTACACGATCGGCTTTTTCAAAGTCCGGTTCCAGAACCCAACCAAGTCCGACGGTACGCCGCGCACCTTTGTGGAAGAAGGCTCGCGCGTGTTGGTGCTGATGATTGGGATTGGACTGATCGTATTCGCGCTGTTCGTGGCCTACCAGTTTGGCAGCTACTTGTTTGAGAAGAAATGAGCAAGTACTTCCACATCATTGCCGGGGCCTATTCGGGCTATTGGGATTATCTCAAAAATGAAATCCTGAACCCGAGTTGGCACAACTACTTTTATTGGCTTTTCGGGGCGTCGGTGGTGATTTGGATGCTTGAGGTGCTGTTTCCCTGGCGCAAAAACCAGCCACTCATCCGGCAGGATTTCTGGATGGATGCCTTCTATATGGTCTGGAATTATTTCCTCTTTTCCCTGATCGCCTACAATGCGCTGTCTATGGTAGGCGTAGAATTGTTCAACGATTTTTTGGGCTTGTTCGGCATTACCAACACCGTGGCCATCGAGGTAGCTGGTTTGCCTAACTGGCTGCAACTGGTTCTGATCTTCGTGCTGCGCGACTTCATGCAGTGGCACATTCACCGTCTGCTACACCACGTGCCGTGGATGTGGGAATTTCACAAAGTCCACCACAGTGTGGAGGAAATGGGCTTCGGGGCGTTGCTGCGCTATCATTTTGTGGAAAATATCATTTACCGGACGCTGGAATACCTGCCTTTGGCGATGATAGGGTTTGGCATCAAGGATTTTTTTATCGTCCACATTTTCACGCTCGTCACGGGGCAACTCGGTCACGCCAATCTGTACATTCCCCTGGGTAAGGCGAAGTACTTTCTAAATGGCCCGCAAATGCACCTCTGGCATCACGCCAAAGAAATGCCCGCGTCCCACCCGACGGGTTTTAATTACGGGGTTACGCTCAGTGTTTGGGATTATGTTTTCAAAACCAATTACTGGCCCAAAAACGACGAGTACCTGCCCGTAGGATTGCCGGAGGAAGAAGCTTTCCCCAAAGATTTTGTGGGGCAAATGGTCAGGCCGTTTCAGAATTTGCAGCGAAAAAGAAAGGCGGTAAAAATACCAGTAGCTGCTACCTTTTCTCCTCCACCGAAGCCCTGATTTCCAGAATAAAACTCATCGATTGCGCCACGCTCCTCGCGGTGCTTTCCTTTTGGTACTCCCCGACGACTACCTTGTACATACCGTCCGGCGAAGTGGGTTCGATGAGTCGGGCGGCGTAGTTGCCCTGCCGGAGTTCGGATATCCGAAACTGGGCCGAGCCTTTGCTTTTGAATTCCCCCGCGTTAATGACGTAAACAATTCCTGCGCTCGGCGCAGATGGAGCGGCTACCGGTGGCGCGGATGAAGGCGCAGGAAGCGCTGGATTGTTAGCCGGGGTCGCACTGTTGTTTTCCGAAAAACCGTTGTCCGCCGGGATAGTGGTGGCGGGTGAAGTAGCCTCGGCCCACTCGTCGGTAAAACCTGCGTCAGCGTTCGAGGTCGAGTCGGTGCCGAAGAGGGCCGCGATGTCGTCAACGGGGGCGGCGAGTGAATCCGATTTTACTTCGGTGGATTTGGGTTCTACCAGATAGGCCCAAAAACTGCGGTACTCCTTAGCCGCCGGGGAGTTCAGCCATTTGATATAAAACAGAAATCCGACCAGCAGGACGACGATAAAAATCACCAGCCACCACGGCTTATTGGAAGCATAGCTTTTCTTTTCCGTCGTTCGTTTCTCTCTATCCCTTGTCGTCTGTTCCATTCTGTGATGTGTGTTTTCAGCGCTTGCTGTTTCTCTAACGTCAAATGCAAGGCTGTTTATTTTCCACCCGCAGAAAGACCGCAAAAATATTGCCAAAACGCAAAAAAGACCGCCTTGCCGACGGTCTTTTTTGTTAATACGAACTGTTACGTGAGATGGGGACAATTTGCAATTTGAAACAAATCGTAACCCCAACCCACTATTCGTTATCTATTATCCATTGTCCATTACCCATTAGTTAGCGACCTCTTCGGCCTTTTTCCTGACCGTAATGCTCAGTTGCTCGGCTTCGCCGCTGTGGTCGGCCACCAGCACATCTCCGTCGCGCAGGTCACCTTTCAGAATTTCCTCGGC
>JBBRDE010000428.1:0-2680 GCA_038204185.1 Cytophagales bacterium | reverse complement strand
TCCGAGAACGATGCCTACCGTCCCGCGAGAACGACGCCTACCACCGAAACTGTTCCTGTCTCTGAGGTGAAGAAGAAGAAGCGTATGAGCACTCCGGTCAAAGGGGCCTTGATTGGGGCAGGCGTAGGTGCCGCCACTGGTGCGGTTGTCGCTAAGAAGAACCGAGTGAAAGGCGCCGTGGTTGGTGCCGTAGCCGGAGCTGGTGCCGGTGCCGTAACCGGGGTGATTATTGACAAGCGCAACGAGAAGAACGCCAACAACCCCGATTTCGCCTCTACTGCTCTTTTCAACTAACAGCTTAGCATATTAGTAAAATTAAGCGAGGCCCCGCAGAATTCTGCGGGGCCTCGCTTTTTGGGTTTATCAAATTTTGAAAACCAGTAAGCTATTCTTCTCTCAGAATACCTCATTCCTTCAACCGCACATCGCCAAATGTGGACACCACCTTGATTATAGTCCCTGTGCCTGTACCCACCGTGCCCGAATATTGTTTGGTGGCGCGGAAGGAGTCCGCTTTATCGGGTTGGCTGGTAAAATGTACTTTAAGATTGGCAGGCAGGCGGAAATCGCCGTGCGTAATCGTGACATCAAACTGACTTGATTCGGCCGGTAGCACTACCGAAGAGTAGGCCGCCCTAATCGTTATATTTTCGGCGGAGCGGGGCAACTGTTCCACCTGGAAGTTGCCGGAATAACTTAGATTTATTTTACAGGATTCATTCACCCGGCCAATCGTAGCCCCCGAATAATCGATATCCGCGTTCAGACTACCTACCTCTCCAATGGTAAGTTTCCCGAACTTGTTTACCAGCAGCAGGGTACGGGCCTGATCCAAATTGAAATCAGAGTAACGTACCTCCATTTTCCCCCCATCCATTTTTCCTATTTTGGCGTTTCCGTAGGCTACCTCAATGGTGTTACTGGCATTGCTCAGATCATCAGCCGAAAAATTTCCATAGCGCGATTGAACGATTAGAGGAGCCTGGAACGATGCAATATCGGTATTGCCAAATTTATTTTTCACAATCAGGGCGTTGAATTTGGGCATGTTCACCACATAATCAATCTGGATGGAGTTCTTCTCACCGGGCTTGCTGCGCCACGAATTCCAATTGTTGGACCCGAACTGACTACGGTCGATTAGGGTACGAAGTGTTATGACACTTCCCTCGCGCTTTTCGCTGATCGTTACGGCATTGAGATAGTCCGTCGCGCGTTGTTCGGTGGGGGCGTTGGCCGTGATGGCTACATCCACCCGAATCTCTTTTCGATCCCACAGGTTAATCTTTACCTGCCCGTACTGGTTGTCTACCGAGAGCTGGTCACGCGCGTCTACGGTATAGGTTTTTACCAATGTCTTTCGCTTTTCGACCAGCTTGGGTTGCTCGGCGTGGGCCACTATCCAGGTACCCAGGGCCAGCAGGATGATACTAAATGATTGTTTTATTCTCATGGCGTCGGTCAGCCTGTTTAATGCGTTGAAGAATAGTCAATTGCTGGTTCAGCAAATCGATCTGCAATTGCAGATTTTGGATCATAGCCTGAATCAGGGCTTCCTGGTTGGGGGCTTTGGGTAGTTCGGAGCGCAGGTTCCCGTAGCTTTTTTCCAGCCGGTCCAAATCCGTCGCAAACTCCTTGTAAAGTTCGGGATTGTCGCTCGTGAGACGAATCAGTTCGTGGCGCTTTTGGTCAATCGCCTGATTGTACTGCGTGAACTCCCGGGCGTAGGCGGGTACCGTCAGGGCTACCTGCGGGTCGCGGGTGACGCCGAATTCTTTATTGAGGTACGCCAGGTAGGAAATTCCCAGCGCCAGCACGAGTCCGGCGGCAATGCGCCAGTCGAAATAAAGGGTGCCCCATCGGCGGGAACGGGTTGTTTTTTTCCGGGGAACATCAGGTTCGGGTTCTGCGCCGAGTTGCCCGGCTATCCGTCCCCATAAGCCATCGTCTGGTTCCAGCGTATCGAAATCCTCCCGGTTATCGCGCACAAACCGCTCTAACCGATCTTTTTTATCAAAAGACTTTTTCATGGTTAATCACTTGTTAAAAGGTAAATGTCTGGAGTCAAATTATTGTTGATTTGTTTTTTGTTGGATTGTTAAAGGGAAGTTTGGCGCTCAACTGCATTTCTGCCCTTTGAAAACCTTATCCCTCTTCAGCCTACCTCATCATTTCCACCAGCTTCCGCTTGGCCCGCATGTACTGTGTTCGGGATGTTACCTCGCTGATGCCCAGCACCTCACCGATTTCCTCATGGTCGTACCCCTCGAACAGATAGAGGTTCAGTACCACGCGATACCCTTCGGGCAACTGCTGCATCGTGTGCCGTATTCGTTCCACTTCATAGACTGTATCCTCACATCCGTCGTCCGTATCCTCTGCTCCGTATAGTGCCCCGTCGGCGGCCTGCCACTCCTCAAGTTGAATCCACTGCACCTTCCGATTGCGCAATTGATTGATGGCCTTGTTGACCACGATCTGCTTCAACCACGCCCCGAACGTAGACTGCTGCCTGAACTGATGGAGGTGCGTGAAAGCATCCACAAACGCTTCCTGCAAGGCATCTTCTGCCTCCCCCATGTGATTCAGCATCCTCATGCAGACATTGAACATGGCTTTGGAGTAATGCTTGTAAAGCTCGTGCTGCGCCTTGCGCTCACCGAGTTTACAGCGTTCCACC
>JBBRDE010000427.1:0-2801 GCA_038204185.1 Cytophagales bacterium | reverse complement strand
GTGACTTGTCCTTTTTCGACGGCACCCAGCAGAGCATCTTGTTGACTTTTGTTGTAGCGATGAATTTCATCTATGAACAGAATGGGCGAAAATAATCCCATTGGTTTGGAAAGTATTTCGCGCAAATCTTTCACACCCGAGCTTACGGCGCTCAGGCTGTGGAAAGGGCGTCGGGTAGCCTCGGCAATCAGCAAAGCCAGCGTTGTTTTGCCTACCCCCGGCGGGCCCCATAGGATCAGGGAAGGAATGACATTGTTTTCGATGGCCCGGCGGAGCGGAGCGTTTGGGCCAACCAGTTTTTGCTGACCTACATATTCGTCCAGGGTACGCGGACGCATTCGTTCGGCCAGGGGTGAGGAACTTGGGTTCATATAGGGCGTTGACAATACATGGGTTAGAACGAAGGTACCCCAAGTGTGGTTCGGGTGAGAAAAAAAAGCACGACTCTTTGAGAGAGTCGTGCCGTGTATTGCGTAAAATGTTCTGCTTTTCAGTAAGAGTGAAAGGGTTTTAGAGCGTAACGTACTCCAAAGTCATGTTCTTTTTCAAATTGCTCAACGCACCAAAAACCAGATTATACACCGATTGGATGTTAATCTTCATCAGTTCGGCGATTTCCTGATTATTCATATTCATGTAGAATTTCAGGAAGATAGCTTCGCGTTGCCGACGGGGTAGGTGATTGATTGCTTTGTTGAGGTGCTTGTTAGTGGCCTCAAATTCTTCCTCCGAAATCAGGTCTTTCTCGTGCGAGGTGGTATGAATGTGCCAGTACTCGACGGGAATGTCCTCATTGCTCGTATGCTTTTGCATCGCATTGAGGTGGCGAACCAATTTACGCTTGATGGAGGCCATCAGGTAAAAACGTACGGAGGTCGTGTCCCCGATCGTATTACGATTTTTCCATAGTTCAACGAACAAATCGTGGATACAATCTTTGATAAGGGGTTTGTCAATAGTAAACTGGGAACAATACTGATAAAGAATGTGGACATAAGACTGATAAAGGCAGGCGTAGGCGTTTTCGTCGCCCGTTCTAAACTGGTTCCAATAACGCAGTTCCTCTTCTTGCTTGTATCGTACGTAGGCCATGAGCAGGGTTAAAAGTGAGAGGTTAGGAATAAAGGTCAAATTTACACTTGTAAATATATTTATAAAAAAACATTAAAAAAAAATATTCAGGTAAGAAAAAGAATATTTATCCCTAGAATACTCTACTTGACTATACGAATTATACAAGACATTGACGCGTATACCAACAGGTCACCCGTAAACAGGTACAAAATTAAAGTGGTCCCCGTCGAATAGGCCTTTGTCACTCAGCTTGAGGGAGGGAATGACCAGTAAGGCCATAAATGATAAGGACATAAAAGGAGAAGTGAGGGTACTTCCCAGGATATTTTTTACGAATTGATCGAGCTTGGTGTAGCTTTCAGCTACGGAATAGCCGTCGTCATCGGTCATCAGGCCCGCGATGGGAAGGGGTACCTGATAACTTTCGCCCTGACCTACGGCGGAAATGCCGCCTTTGGTTTCGATGACCGAATTAATGGCCTGACATAGGCTATCATCGTCGCAACCTACTGCAATGATGTTGTGTGAGTCGTGACCGACGGTGGAGGCAATGGCTCCTATCTTTAGGCCAAAATTCCGGATGAAAGAGATAGCAGGCGGAGCATCCTGGTAGCGGTTGACTACCACAATTTTCAGAATGTCATGGCTCACATCGCTTTCGATTAGACCGTTGGGGGTAGGTACCTTCTCCCGAATAGAATTTGTAATCAGTTGTCCGTCTCGTACCTCGATGATGCGAAGGTCAACAGAATCCACATTGACTTTTAATCTAAAATCAGCTGGCTGCCTGAAAGAGCAGGAAAAATTGTTGATGTGTTCAGAACGTAGGTCGGAAATAAAGGATTGACCCCCATCGGACACCAGCTCCCCGTTGAGGTAGGTCTGCATGACTGTGAAATCCTGTATATTATCTACCATGATGAAATCCGCCGGATCGCCCTCGCGGAGTAGTCCCACGGGCAGGCGGTAGTGCAGCACGGGATTGAGGCAGGCGGCTTGCAGTACATCGAAAAGATTATGACCGAGCCCCAGGGCACGCTTGACCAACACATTGATATGCCCTTTCACCAGACTGTCAGGATGTTTGTCGTCTGAACAGAACATGATTTTCCGAGGGAATTCAGCCAGCAGCGGAATCAGCGCGTCAAAATTTTTGGCCGCACTACCTTCCCGAATCAGAATGTGCATTCCCAGTTCCAATTTTTCACGGGCTTCCTCGTAAGTGAAGCACTCATGATCGGTACTGATACCCGCTTCGAAATATTTGCGGGCCTCCTCGCCCCGTAGTCCCGGCGCATGGCCGTCGATGGGTTTGCCAAAAGCCTGCGCCAGCGTCAGTTTAGCCTTAATTTCCGGATCGTCGTGCAGCACACCGGGGTAGTTCATCATCTCGGCCAGGTACCCCACCTCCTTCATGCCAAGCAGTTTTCGTAAATCGCGCAAACCAATTGTAGCCCCGGCGGTTTCGAAGAGTGTAGCAGGCACGCACGAAGGTGCTCCAAAACAAAACTTGAAAGGAACCCTTCGACTGTCCTCGATCATATACTCCACACCTTCAATTCCTAATACATTCCCGATCTCATGGGGATCCGAAACGGTGGCTACGGTACCAGGCACCACCGCCAACCGGGCAAACTGAGTAGGTGTGAGCATAGAACTTTCGATGTGCACGTGAGCATCCACGAAGCCCGGCAACAGGCAGGGAAGGGTATGATTCTCTTTTCCCA
>JBBRDE010000426.1:0-2926 GCA_038204185.1 Cytophagales bacterium | reverse complement strand
CCTCGATCGAAATCGGGAAATCCTGGTCTTTACCCATCGAAGCGGCGGTTTGGCCGTGTACCATGATTCCGCTGTTGCGCTTGGCCCAGCCCTCGCCGCCGGGAGGTTGCTCGCCCACGAAGCGGTACTCGGTCACGATGCGGTAGTAGGAGAAATTGTCTTTGTAAAAAAGGTGGCCGTACTTCTGTTTGAAATTGTCGTAGCCGTCGTAGCGCGTCACGATCTTGCCATCCTCGACCCGAAAAGTATTGGCAAAATTATCGTTGAGGTCATAGCCGCGAATCTTGATATCCCAGCCGGTGAGGTCTTTGCCGTTGAAGAGTTGCTTCCATTCTTCCTTGTCAGGACTGGATTTTTTTTGGGCCGGAGCCACGCAGGAAGCCAGGGCAAAAAGTAGAAGGATCAGGTAGGTTTTCATAAAATACATATAAGAGACAAAAAGGAAAAGTACGAATGAATGAATCGAGTAGGAAAGGGATTTCGGGGGCGAAATATACTACAATACCCGATTCAAAATCGTTTTTTCTACCTTTGATGGTGTCCCCCACAGGCGGAATTTTCCGGCTATTGCTCATTATGAAGAAACAGGAATACTTTGAAAAATAACAAGAAAGCAACGAAGAACAGGAAAGGCCACTCGGAAGATTTTTTTGGCGATTATCGCGACTTCTGGTGGAATGAGAGTTTTTTGAAACTACTCGCCCGACGCCTGGGACTGGAAAATTGCTATAGTCTGCTGGATGTAGGTTGCGGACAATGCCACTGGAGCAAACTACTGGTCAACTACCTGGGTACCTCTGAAAATGAAACCACGCGCGTCTGCGGCGTAGACAACGACCGGAAGTGGGCCAAGGGTACCCCCCAGCTAAGGGCTTACTTTGCCGAAAAAGGCGTGGAGTTTGAATTAAAAAAAGCCAACGCCGACGACCTGCCGTACGACGACAATAGCTTCGATCTGGTGACCTGCCAAACCCTGCTGATTCATGTGCCCCAGCCCAAAGAGGTACTTGCCGAAATGAAACGGGTGCTCAAACCGGGTGGTATTATCTTGTGCGTGGAGCCCAATAATCTGGTGCAAAGTCTGACGCGCAGTTCTATTTCCAGCAACGATTCGGTCGATGAAATTCTGGATCATGTAAAGTACGCGCTGCTCTTCGAGCGGGGCAAGAAGGCGTTGGGGCAGGGCGACAACTCCCTGGGAGATTTAGTGCCCGGTATGCTGGCGCAGGCCGATTTTGAAAATATCGACGTGCGCCTTTCCGACAAAGCTATCCCGATGTACCCCCCCTACGATACCCCCGAGCAGCGGGCCACCATGCAGCAGTGGCGCACGGGCGACCGCTGGAATTCTGACGAATTTAGTGATTACGATTATTTTAAAGCAGTAGGGCCTGAATCACTGGAATTTTACGAAACCTACGTCCGCCAATACGCCCACCTGAGCGAACGCACAGAGCGATACATCAACGCCAACAAGTATCACGCAGCGGGCGGCGCCATGATGTACGTCGTATCGGGAAGTAAGTCAGTTGACGGTTGAGAGTTGACGGTGGACAGTTGCCAATTATGTTAGTGCAAATACGCCCTCAGCGAGGGCACACCTTAGTAGAACTGGCTGGAATGTAGGTGGTGAGCCCCAGCGGGGCGGCACCTCGGTAGAGAAGACAAGCGCCTGAGAACAGAAGTCCCGGCGACGGTTAACCGTTGCTGGGCGATACCTTAGGGCTGTAGTGCTGTACCTTCAATTGAAAATCACGCCCCCAAACCCTCCCACAATTTCTCCACCATCTGGGAGGCACTCCCCGACAAATCAGCGGGCAATAGGTACAGGGGTAGGTGCGGCTCGTACTGATGGGGTGGGGGAGCTACCCTAAACTCAGGTGTTCGGGGATATACCAGCCCTACTTGGGTGCGCCCCTTCTCGCTGAGGTAGCGTTGTCCGTAGGCGTACAATTGGTACAAATCACTCTGCGAAAGGCTATTGATTTGCGTACCGATGCCCGCTACCAATTTCCATTTTGTATCCAAAACCCAGACATCATTTCCCCGCCGTACCACCACGTCGGGTTGCAGCCGATGCGTGGCTTTGCCCGCGAAATCGAACAGCAAATGGTAGGCTGACTCCTGAATGCTAACCCGAAATTCGGGAGGTAAATACCTTTTCAGACTGATCGCCACGTAGCTTTCAAACAGCCTTTGGGTAGGAAACAGCAAGCCGGGCAGTCGGTTGTTGCCTTCGCCCAGACCGGGGGCGTGGCCGCCCAGCAGCCATTCGGCCCACGGCCATAGCCAGGCATACGCCTGGAAGGTACGGTCGTGGCCACGGGCCAGTGCCAAATCTTCCCGCCAGTTGGAGGTATCAGGTATTTCTTCCAGCACGAATAGGTACTGCCGTACCCGACGGGCAAACTGGCTCGAAAGCAACCGCAGCAGACAGGCTTTCAGCAATCGGTTGGGCGGATTGTTGCGGGTTCGCTCGTCGTAGGCCACGGGTAGCCGCTCGGGATGCAGCACAAGCGCGAGGGGATTCTGGCTAAGCCGTAGCCTGCCTTTGACGAAGGGCCGTTCGTCCTCAACGGTTCGATAATCGGTCTGTAAGCCCCGGTGCAGGAGTTTTTCGGCCTGTTGCAGAAACAGCGCCGCCAGCACTTCGGGCATCGGAAAGCGGAACAATTGGCTGAACTGGGATTCGGGCAGCGGGCGCGGGACTAGTTCCGGCACGGCCAGTAGCATCCTGAGCAGCGAAGCCCGGGCGGCTGTTACAGAATCGGGCGTGAGGTCATGCGCTATTTTGGGTAAAATCTCGATCGCTACGGATGGCGTGGCCTGTAATAGACCCACGTATGGCCCCACGCGCAGGTACTCCCGCCCCCGCTGCACGAAGTACCGTACGATCGGCTCGGCGTCGTCGCGGAGGGCGTAGGTT
>JBBRDE010000425.1:0-2973 GCA_038204185.1 Cytophagales bacterium | reverse complement strand
GGATGGCTAAATTTTAGACGGCGGCTAGCCAAAGAATACGAGAAAACAGTAGAATCTTCGGAGGCTATGCTGCAAATCGCGTACACTACCATATTTCTCAACAGAATGACCAAATCAGCTTCCAAAACATAATCTAATAACCTAGCTCAAAAAATAATTAATTATCTACTGTCATGTCAACCCAACTAAATGCCTGAACTACCCGAAGTAGAAGGCTACCGCCAGTACCTGGAAGCCACCTGCCTGCACCAGCCCATTGAAGCTATCGATGTAGAAGACACCAAACTTCTCACCACTGAACACATTACGCTGGCCGAAACACTTCGAGGGACATCCTTCACAGGTACCCGGCGCGTGGGCAAGAATCTGTTCGTTTTTACTGACAAACCAGGAGTGATTGTGCGAATGCATTTTGGGATGTCGGGTAGCCTGGAATACTACCACAGCTCTTTGGATCGCCCGAGGCATGCCCGCATCGTGTTTTATTTTCGGGGTGGATTCAATTTGGGCTTTGTCTGCCCCCGCAAATTCGAACGCGTTGGATTGGTCGAGGATGTTGATGCTTTTTTGAAGAAAAAGAAAATCGGAAAAGATGCCCTTGACCTGACCGTGGAAGATTTGACAAGCGCGTTAGCCAACAGAAAATCTGTCATCAAATCCACGTTGCTGGATCAGAGTGTAGCCGCAGGGGTAGGCAACTGGATTGCCGATGAACTGCTTTTCCAGGCCCATATTCATCCCGAAAAACGCGCCAACGAACTTACCTCTACCGAAATCCTAACTCTGCGCGATGCTATTCAGCTCGTTCTACTGACAGCCATCGAAAATGAAGCGCGTTACGCGCATTTCCCCGAGTCGTTCCTCATCCACGCGCGGGCCTGGGATGCTTCGCCCTATGCCGATACCGAGCGACACCTACTTTGTCCGCGTTGCGGCTCGGAATTGGAGATCATGCGGGTAGGTGGGCGTACGACTTACTTCTGCCCGAGTTGCCAGAAGTAAGTATTTAGAAAATGAGTATATTCGTAAAAAATGCAGGAGCTATGACAACCGAGCAAAAAAAAATAGCTGTCATCAGTAAAATTGCCGACTTGCAAGATGAGCGTTTGTTGGATGCAGTAAATCAGCTACTTGAAGAGACTTTGCCTTCTCCATTGCCGGAGCCTGGCTGGGCAAAGGGAATCATTACCTATGTTTCAGAGGATTTTGATGATTTTGTTCCACCCGGATTTTATGGCGAGGAAGACGACGAAGTATCATAAGTATGAACTATCTCATTGATACGCACATACTGATCTGGTACGGCGAGGGAAATCGACGCTTAAAGGCTTCCATTCTTGCTGAAATGAGGAAATCATCCAGCCGGATTTACATCAGCCACGCAACCTTCTGGGAAATAACCATTAAGCTAGCTCTTGGGAAGCTGGATTTTTCAACTCCTGTGTCAGGATTTCAAAATTTAATCCTTAAGTACAATTTCAAGCTTTTGGATTTCAATTTCATCCACTACGAACATCTCGAGACACTTCCCTATTACCATAACGACCCCTTCGACCGTATGCTCATCGCGCAGGCAATCGCTGAAGATTTTACGATCATTACCCAGGATCAAAAATTTGCTTTATACGAGCCATCGGTGAAAATCCTCTGGAATTAGGCCACACTATCTGATGAAGACTTCTCTCACTTTCTTACTTTTCTCTTTTCTCATTTCCTCTTCAATAAAATCCCAACCCCGACCCCGTGCCCTGGGTATTAAAATTGGGGTACTACCTCCTGGAACGCATAATGCCATCACCGACGTGGCGGGCGTAACGGTAGGTCAGGTAACCCTGATTCAAGGAAAAGAGGTACGTACCGGCGTGACAGCCATTCTACCGCACGACGGCAACCTATTCCAACAGAAAGTTCCGGCGGCGGTGTATGTAGGCAATGGTTTCGGCAAGCTGGCGGGCTCCACGCAGGTCGAGGAGCTAGGTACCCTCGAAACCCCCATTATCCTTACCAATACTCTTAGCGTACCGACGGCCACCGATGCGTTGATTGACTGGACATTGCAACAAGTGGGCAACGAAAACGTCCGTTCTGTAAACCCGCTGGTGGGCGAAACCAACGACGGCGGCCTGAACGACATCCGGGGTCGTCACGTGAAAAAAGAACACGTACTGGAAGCGATACAAAAAGCCCGAAGCGGCGCTGTGGCCGAAGGGAACGTAGGCGCGGGTGCGGGTACCGTTGCTTTTGGCTGGAAGGGCGGCGTAGGTACCTCTTCGCGCAAACTTCCCGAAAAACTCGGCGGCTACACGGTGGGCGTACTGGTGCAGACTAATTTTGGCGGAGTCCTGCAAATAAACGGGGTACCCGTAGGCGAGGAATTGGGGCAATACTCCTTCAAGGAAACGCTGGATAAATCGTCGGATGGCTCGTGTATGATGATCGTGGCGACAGATGCTCCACTGGACGCCCGCAATTTGAAACGTCTGGCCGGGCGGGCCCTTATGGGCCTGGCCCGCACGGGTGGTATCGCTGCCAATGGCAGCGGCGACTATGTGATCGCCTTCTCGACCGCTTACCGCATTCCCTACGAAACTACCCAGCCTACGGCGGCGGTAACACTCCTGCACAACGATTATATGTCGCCGCTGTTCCTGGCGGCGATTGAAGCCACCGAAGAAGCTATTATCAATTCCCTTTTTATGGCTGAGACTACCACGGGCGCTCAGGGACACACCATACAGGCCTTACCCCGGGAGAAGGTAATGGAGCTGATGAAAAAATATGGTCGGTTGAAGTAACGGTTCCTAAAACCTAATCTTTGGAAATTTGCGTATCTTGGTACCTTATATTTTTACTAACCCCCAATATTATGAAAACTCTTTCTATTGCACTGGTATTTTTGACGGCCTGGCTGGGTCTCAGCAGCTTCCAGCCCAGCGCATCCGTCTCGCAAATGACTGCTGACTGGCAGCGGGC
>JBBRDE010000424.1:0-2993 GCA_038204185.1 Cytophagales bacterium | reverse complement strand
CCAACATTTCATTGGATTTAATCAGGTGACGTAAATACGCTTTGGAGTAAACGCTACTCACATACCCCCCCAGATTCTGGTCGATTGGGCTGAAATCGTCTTTCCACTTTTCATTGCGGATATTCAGTATACCTTCCGTTGTAAAAAGCATACCATTCCGCGCATTGCGGGTAGGCATGACGCAATCGAACATGTCCACACCTAGCGAAATCCCTTCCAGAATGTTGGCGGGCGTACCTACTCCCATCAGATAACGGGGCTTGTCCTGTGGCAGAATGGCACAGACCGTTTCGGTCAGCTCGTACATGATTTCGGCCGGTTCGCCTACCGATAGTCCACCGATGGCATTACCCTCCCGTCCGTAAGAAGCGATCGTTTCGGCCGACTTTTGCCTAAGGTCTTTATAAACACTACCTTGAACGATGGGAAAAAGGGTCTGCTCATAGCCGTACAGCCCCTCGGTGGCGTCGAAGCGGGTGCAGCACCTGTGCAGCCAGCGGTGGGTGAGCTCCATGGAGGAGCGGGCATACGTGTAGTCGCAGGGGTAGGGGGTACATTCGTCAAAAGCCATGATAATGTCCGCCCCAATCCGGCGCTGAATGTCCATAACGCCCTCCGGGGTAAAAGTGTGGAGTGAACCGTCAATGTGTGACTTAAATTCCACACCTGCTTCGTTAATTTTTCGCCCGGTGCCCGCGAGGGAGTACACTTGGTACCCCCCGCTATCGGTCAGAATCGGGTATTCCCAGCCATTGAAACGGTGAAGTCCGCCAGCCCGCTGAATAATATCCAATCCCGGGCGCAGGTACAGGTGGTAGGTATTACCCAGAATGATCTGCGCTTTTATATCGTCCCTCAGCTCGCGCTGGTGCACCGCTTTGACCGTACCAGCCGTGCCGACGGGCATGAAGATAGGGGTCTGAATGGTACCATGGGCTGTTTCGATCCGACCCGCACGGGCCTGGGTCTGGGGATCTTTTGCTTCAAGAGAAAACTTCATGCGTTGTGGGGGCTTGCGCCACGGAGTTTGGCGGCAAAAATACGGCTATGTCCGTGAACATTCCTGACAAGGAACGTATATTTGCCAAAAAAACCAGCCTATTGTACCCCTTCTACGTGACCGAAATTCTAATAGCCCTCCTCGGACTATTCGTTTTCATTCAACTTTTTTATTATTTGTTCGTATTTTCAAGTCTAATCCGGCACGTACCCCCGGCTGATTCTTATGGGGATACGCCCGAGGGGGTTTCGGTGCTGGTGTGCGCCTGGAATGAACTGGAAAATCTGCGGGAGCTACTGCCACTGCTCAATGCGCAGGAATACCCGCTTTTTGAGATCCTGGTACTGGACGACCGCTCCTGGGACGGCACGGAAGACTTTCTGAAAGAACATGCCGATGAGTGGCCCCATGTTCGTTTCATTCGAATTGAAAAAGAATTTTCGCATATTACACCCAAAAAATACGCTCTGACCGTAGGCATGAAGCATGCCCGCCATCCTGTGGCCCTGATGACCGATGCCGATTGTCGCCCTACAAGCACCGAATGGATTGCGAGCATGATGGGGCAGCTGCGTCCGGACCAGGACATTGTGCTGGGTTTTTCGCCCTACTATAAGGAAGAAGGCCTGCTCAATTGGTTCATCCGCTGCGAGACCTTCTACACCGCTACCCAGTACCTATCCCTGGCCCGGGTGGGTCGCCCGTACATGGGGGTGGGGCGGAATCTGATGTACCGCACCCGACTATTTTTTGAACACAAGGGATTCTATCAGCATAAGCATATCATGGGGGGCGATGATGATTTGTTTATAAATCAGGCCGCCACGCGCACTAATACGGCCATCAATCTCGATCCCGAGTCCTTTGTGTATTCCTTTCCAAAAACGACGTGGGACGAATGGCTTAGGCAGAAAAGGCGGCACCTTTCGGTCGGGAATCACTACCAGCGTGGACATAAGGTGCGGCTCGGCTTTCTCTCGGCCTCGCACGCCGGTACCTGGGTTATCGGAATCATCACCCTGCTGTGGGGGGTATTCTCGTACGACATGCTGCTGCTGCAAATCCTGGGGGGCTTGTTTGCGTTGCGTTGGCTGGTCCAGGGGGTCGTTCTGGCGGGGGTTAACAAGCGCCTCGACCGGACCGTGAGCTCATTGAGCTTCATACCGATGGATCTGGCACTTTTTGTGTATTATGTTGGTATGAGCGGTCTGGTGTTGTCGCGTAAAAGAAAAAAAGTGCTCTGGAGATAAACGGAAGTTCCGGATTCAGGCTTCCGAGAAACCTAAACTTTTATGGATATACTACTCAAATACTTTCCCGACCTCACTGAACGACAACGCGCTCAATTTGCGCAGTTGGAGGAGCTGTACGGCTTCTGGAATGCTCAGATTAATGTAATCTCCCGTAAGGACATCGCCACACTCTACGAAAGACATGTACTCCATTCGCTCGGCATTGCGAAAGTCATTCAGTTCAGGCCCGGCACCACTGTGCTCGATGTGGGTACGGGTGGGGGATTTCCCGGTATTCCAATCGCCATTCTGTTTCCCCAGGCTCATTTTCATCTGATCGATAGCATCGGGAAGAAAATAAAAGTAGTGCAGGAGGTGACCACCGCCCTGCAACTCGCCAATGTGGTGGCCGAGAAAGCCCGTGCCGAACACGTTGAGCGGGCCGCCTACGAATTTGTGCTAAGCCGTGCCGTGACGCAGCTGACACCCTTCATGGACTGGGTGCGGCACGGTATTAGTCCCAATTCGTTTCATGAGCTCAAAAACGGTGTGCTGTGCCTAAAGGGCGGCGACCTGACGGACGAAATCCGGGAGTACGGACAGCGGGCTCGCACCTTTGACCTGGCGGATTACTTCCAGGAAGAATTTTTTGAAACCAAGAAGGTGCTTTACGTACCTTTGCCCGGTCGGTAGGGCTTAACAAACTCCTTCTGTCGACCCTTTAATACGATCAACTGAACCAAAAATCCCATGAACGAACG
>JBBRDE010000423.1:0-3003 GCA_038204185.1 Cytophagales bacterium | reverse complement strand
CTTAACCTTCATGACGTCTTTTCCTTACGCGCCCAGCGTCCAGTCGCCGCGGTAGTCGCGCTTCACGAACTGGTTGGCGGCATCGAAATTGGTCACTTTCATATTTTTGCCATCCCACAGCAGCTTCTTACGGCCGGGGTTGGTGAATCCTTTGCCGTCGGCGCGGGGCTCGCGAAGGGTGTAGCTGCGGATACCCAGGTTACCCATGATGACCGTTTCGGTCAGCGGGCCCGCGTAATCGAAGGAAGATGTCAGTTCTTTGTGTTCCTTACTGTTAAAACCAGCCTTGCACGCGTCAGTCCAGGCTACCTGATGACCGTACTCGGGCATGGAAGAGTACTTGTTTTCGAAAGCACCTTTTTCCATCTCCATTTTCTTGCCGTTTTTAAGGTATACCTTGGGCACCAGACCGTAAGTACCGCAGGTCATGACGCCCTTGTCGCCGATCATGATGGCACCGTTAGAGCTGTCATTGTCGCCGATGGGGTCGTCGGCCGGAATCAGCTCGGGGTGAGCGGGGCGCAGACCACCGTCGTACCAAATCAGGGTCACATCGGATTTGTTGAGCTTGGTAGGGCCAAATTTAAGCTGGGTACGCGAGGAAGGCGGGCAGCCTTCGGGGATGTACTCCGGTGTCCAGTCTTTCAGGAACACCGATCCTACACTACACTCCAATTCAGTAGGGTACCCCAGGCCAAGTACCCGGAAGGGCGGATCAATGAGGTGGCAACCCATGTCGCCGAGAGCCCCGGTACCAAATTCCCACCAGCCGCGCCACTTGAACGGATGCCAGGCCGGATTGTAGTCCACCCAGGGAGCCGTACCTACCCACAGATCCCAATCCACGCCGTCGGGCACCGGGAATTTCTGGGTAGGTACCGGAATGCCCTGCGGCCATACCGGACGGTTGGTCCAGACGTGTACCTCATTCACCGTCCCGATAAGTCCTTTATTAAACCAGTCCTGCATCTGCCGTTGGCCGGGATTGGAGGCACCCTGATTACCCATCTGGGTTACTACCTTGTACTTGCGGGCTCCCTCAGTTAGCATCCGGGTTTCGTAGATGTCGTGGGTGAGGGGCTTTTGGCCGTACACGTGCTTGCCAAGTTGCATAGCTGCCATGGCGGCTACGGCGTGCTGGTGGTCCGGGGTGGAAATGGTGACAGCATCGATGTCTTTGCCCATTTCATCGAACATCTTGCGGAAGTCCTTATACTTCTTGGCATTAGGGTGAGCGTCAAAGGAAGCTTTGCCCTGATTCCAGTCCACGTCACAAAGGGCTACGATATTTTCGGCTCCTTTGTTAAAAGCATTCCGGATGTCGGAAGAACCTTTCCCGCCGATTCCGATGCCGGCTATGTTAAGCTTGTCGCTCGGTGCGCGGAATCCTTTGCCCAGCACGTGGCGGGGTACTATAAAAAAACTGCCGAGAGCGGAGGCTCCGATGGCGGCCGCTGAACTTTTTTGGAGGAAATTCCGCCGCGAAACGGTCTCCTTTTGGTCTTTCTTATCCATGGTATAAATTAAAAATATGACTCGTTTGATAAATCCACTTTATAAAAGCCAGTTACTGGCCATTGTTACTTATGCCGGGCCGGTAGAAGAGGCGTTGTTTTATTTTGGGAAAAGGATTCTTTCAGCTACGTAACGTTTTTTTAAGGTTATTCTTGTCACGGACGTCCTGTGAATGGCAGGTCTGTCTTACAGCCTAGCTAGGCCCGAACAGGGTAGTTTAGGACACTACAACTGGGTTCCGTCTGATCATCCGGACCTATCCATATGATGGATGAACTACCCGGAATGCTCCTGCGTTTTGTCTGGTGTAAATATTTCGGTTTACCTTTGACGGATTTTTGAGGCACCGATAGTCGGAAAAATAAAGCTACTCACTCGATCGAATCATGCAAATTACCCTTATGAAGTCGAAGATCCATCGCGTGAAGGTGACGCAGGCGGAACTCAACTATGTCGGCAGTATCACCATCGACGAGGATCTGATGGATGCGGTGGGAATCATCGAAAACGAACAGGTACATATTGTCAATAATAATAACGGCGAGCGACTCGTGACCTACGCCATCCGGGGCGAACGCGGTACGGGCGTAGTGTGTCTCAACGGGGCCGCTGCCCGCAAAGCGCAGGTAGGCGACATCGTTATTATCATTGCTTACGGCAGCATGTCCCAAGAAGAGTCCAAAAATTTTAAGCCCCGTGTGGTTTTCCCAGACGATAGTAATCGAGTTGTATAATTGATCGTGTGGTCGTCACCTGATTCAATATAGGTATATCCGCAGCCGAATCATTTCACAAGTATACGGTTCAATCGCTCAGTAAAGAAATGAAAAATATTCTCCGATACGGAATTTCCCTGGGTTTGGCAGGCGGTCTGCTCTGGCTTGTGTTCAAAGACATAGACCTGACTGCCATGCTGGATCACCTGAAACAAGCTGACTGGCGCTGGATTGCATTGTCGTGCACGTTGGTATTGATGGCGCACATTACCAGGGCGTGGCGCTGGCAGATGTTGCTGGAGCCACTTGGTCACCGACCGAGCCTGTTCGATGCCACTACCTCGGTACTGACGGGGTACTTTGCCAACTACATCATTCCCCGCATGGGTGAGGTCACGCGCTGCGGTACCCTCTATAAACTGGAAAAGGTGCCTGTCAATCTTAGTTTTGGTACAGTAGTGGCCGAGCGCGTGTTTGATGTACTCACACTGCTGGTACTGATTGCGCTGAATTTTTTACTGGAGTTCGACCGACTCAGTGCTTTTTTTATGGATTTTTTTGGGAGCAAGGTTTCCGGCGGTGAGTCGCAGCGTACCCCTTTCCTGTTAATATACTTTGCTGGCGTGGTGTTGTTGGTAGTGGTGGGTATTTTATTTATTATTACCAATAAGAGCCTGCGGGAAAAACTCCTGCAAAACGCCATCATCCTTAAAATAGCAGCTTTCCTGAAAGGAATGCTGGAAGGAGTACTGAGTATTCGCCGACTTCGCAG
>JBBRDE010000422.1:0-3052 GCA_038204185.1 Cytophagales bacterium | reverse complement strand
GAAGTGAGAGGAGGCTGGAAATTATCCTTCCAGCGTTACGGCATCGCCAGCACCAACGTAGTTTCCAACTGGATCAAGCGGGGCGTTATCCCGCAGGAAAACGTGATCCAGGTCGCGGAGTTGAACAACCTGAAATTAATCAAGGCGGTGCGGTACTGACCTCACTCCGACCGCAGCGACTTCACCGGATTCATCAACGCTGCTTTTACGCTCTGAAAACTCACCGTCAGCAGCGCAATCCCCACGGCCAGGCCGCCCGCCAAAGCGAAGACCCACCAACTGATTTCTATTTTGTAGGCAAAACCCGCCAGCCACTCGTTCATAGCGTACCAGGCGATGGGTGAAGCAATGACAATAGCGATCAAAACGAGTTTCAGGAAATCCTTGGAAAGCAGCGCGACGATACTGGCGACGGACGCGCCCAGCACTTTGCGGACGCCGATTTCCTTGGTTCGTTGTTGGGCGGCAAATGCGGCTAAGCCGAACAAACCCAAACAGGAAATCAGGATGGAAATAATTGTAAAAGTGTTGACAATTCGGGAAGTACGGGCGTCCGATTGGTAGTTTCTTTGAAAGTCCTCGTTTAGAAAGCTGTATTCGAACGGTTCGTTTGGAATCAAATTTTTCCAGGTCTTTGCCATGAACGGAAGGGCGCTACTTACGTCTGCCGCACTAACGTGGGCTACGAGGTAGTTGAACCAGGGATTGAGATTCAACACAAAGGCATAGGGTTCGATTGGCTTGTGCAAATCTTCGTAATGGAAATCTTTCAATACCCCCACCACCTCGAATGAGGCGGTGGAACCCTGAAAATCGAATTTGAGTACCTGGCCAACGGCTTCATCGAGTGGAATGGCGAACTTCCGCAAGGTGGCTTCGTTGACGACGATTCGGTTGGCCGTATCACCGGGAAAATCCTTCGAGAACATCCTTCCGGCGGCGAGTTCAAAACCCATCGTCTGCATGAATTCGGGCGAAACTCGATTCGTCTTGACGCTCTGGATTTCGTTCACTGACTGATCGGGACGATAAAGGCTGAAATCAGTCTGATTGACGATTCCGGGGTAATAGTCTGCCCCTGCCACGTCCGACACCTGGCTGCCTCGCAAGAGTTCGTTTCGGAGGGTTGGATAATCATTACCGTGCAGCGGAATCACGATCTGCTGGTCTTGGACAAAACCCAGGGGCTGGTCGCGCAAGAAGTTCATTTGCTGGTGAATGACGACCGTGGCGACTACCAGGCCGATGGAAATCATGAATTGGAACACCACCAGCCCTTTCCTCAGGCTCGTAGCGGAAGCCGAATTGACGAATCTTCCTTTCAGTACATCCAGCGGATCGAACACCGAGAGATAAAAGGCCGGGTAGCTACCAGCCAACAAGCCCGTCACGAGAGCTAAGGCCAGCAAACCTGCCACCGTCCAGGGATTTACCAACTCAGCCAACTGCAGCGATTTGTCGGTCAGTTGATTGAATAAGGGCAGAAACAGGGTCACAAGCATTACAGCCACCCATAGCGATACCAGCGTCAGCACCATCGACTCGCCCAGAAATTGGCCGATCAAGCCCCTTTTTCCGGCTCCGAGTACTTTACGCATACCTACCTCCGCCGCCCGCTTCATGGAGCGTGCCGTCGATAAGTTCATAAAATTGATGCAGGCGATCAGTAGTGTGAACAGTGCGATGGAAGCCAGAATGTATAGGTACTTCGTACTGCTGGTAGCCGTCACAATGGTGTCGATCTTGCTGTACAGGTGAAGGTCGGTTACGGGCATAAGAAAAATACGTTTGTCGAACCCCGCTTCCTGCAAGCTCTTGCGAACGTATTTGTCCATGAAGGCCGATAATTTTTGATTAAACTTTTGGGCATCGGAGTTGGGCTTCAGGCGGACATAGGTGTAATACATATTGTTGCCCGTGTAATTGACGGGCTGATCCCGAATGAATCCGGCCACCCAACCTACCGTCAGCGGGACAAAAAAACGGGCGTCGATGTGCGACCGCACGCTCTCGTCCTGATACACGCCCGTGACTTTGAAACTCTCCCCTAAGCCAGTAATTCCTCCTAACTGAACCGTCTTGTCCAGCGCCGGAGCGTTGCCAAACAGTTTGTGTGCGACTTGCGCTGAAAGTACCACCGAATGCGGATCACGCAGGGAAGTTCTCGCGTCGCCTTCCAGAAAAGTATACGAGAAAACATCGAAAAAAGTAGAATCGACCTGGTAGCCGTTTATTTCGTAAAAAGAATGGTCGGCTTTTCCTGGTTCTTCTACTGTAAGCAGGGTTTTGTCTTCGATCACATTGACCCAAAGCCGGGTAGCTTGCGCGATTTCGGGGTACTCTTGCTTCAATGCTTCGGCATACGGGGCCGAAAGTTTGGGGAATTCTTCCCGCGCCCCGGCGGCTGTCTCAGCTTCACTATTGACCAAGTAGAGGTCATCGGCGTAACGATGATGCCGATCGAATGAAAGCTCACTCTGGAGGTAGAGCATAAGCAGCATACAACAGGCCAAACCTACCGAAAGGCCAATGACATTGAGGCCGGAAAAGAGCTTATTGCGCAGCAGGTTGCGCCAAGCGATTTTGAGGTAGTTGGTGAGCATAGTTTGAGTGGATGGAAAAGGGGTTAAAGGTCTACCATTCAAAGTATTAGTATCCATTTGGGCTAAGGGAAAGGAAATAAGAGATCGCCGTTTGACCGTTGCCCCCAAGAAAAACGCTACTTACTCCGACCGCAGCGACTTCACCGGATTCATCAGCGCCGCCTTCACGCTCTGGTAAATCACCGTCGCCCAGCAAATCAGCAGCGTCAGCAGACAAGCCGCCACAAAAACCCAGGCGTGGATATCCGTTTTATAGGGAAAGCTTTGCAGCCATTTATCCATCGAAAAATAGGCGATGGGAATGGCGATTGGGAACGAGAACAGCACGAGTTTGGTAAAGTCCCGCGACAGCAGTACCACCACGCTCGACACCGAAGCCCCAAGCACTTTCCGTACCCCGATTTCTTTTACCCGCTGTTCGGTGGTGAAAGTCGCCAGGCCAAACAAGC
>JBBRDE010000421.1:0-3095 GCA_038204185.1 Cytophagales bacterium | reverse complement strand
GATGACGTAGGCCAGTTTGTTGGCCAGTTTGGCATCGTGGTCGCTGATGTAGTTGGCGAGGCGCATTTGGGCCACCCCAGCCATGAACAGCGCGATGCCTGTTTTGCCCTGTACCTTAATGTCGGCGCGGGGCTTGGGTTGGGTGTAGCCGTTGTCGGACAGTTCCATCGCGGCCTGCTTAGCTTCGGCAATCAGACGGCTACGGTTCAGGACGATCTGATCTTTTTCCTGCAAATAGTGCATGTCGAATGCCTCCTGCGCGGAGGTAGACACCTTGGCCTGGGCGATGTTCATGAAGGCATTTTGCAGGATGTTCAGTTCGGGATCTCCGGGCTGGTACATGTCTGAGCAGCGCGCGGCCATTTCTTTGGTACCGCCCCCCGCCGGAATCAGACCTACGCCCAGTTCCACCAAACCCATGTAGGTTTCGGCGTGGGCGACCACCTTATCGGCGTGGAGACTCAGTTCGCAACCGCCACCCAGGGCGAGGGTGTGAGGAGCTACCACCACCGGAATGGACGAGTACCGCGCCCGCAGGATCGTCTGCTGAAACTGCGCGATCATCATATTGATTTCGTCGAATTCCTGCTCGATGGCGTACATGAACAGCATGGCCAGGTTGGCCCCCGCCGAGAAGGCCTCGGTGGATTCGTTGGCAATTACCAGGCCGCGGAAATCTTTCTCGGCCAGCGCAATCCCCTTGTGCATTCCCTCGATGACTTCCACCCCGAAGGTGTTCATCTTGGAGCGGAATTCGAGGTTCAGAATACCATCACCCAAATCGTAGAGTGCAGCTCCGGCGTTTTTCCAAACAATGTTATTCGTTAGGTTACTGAGGATGATGAAGTTGTCCTGTCCCGGTATTTCCTTGTAGGTCTTGGACGGGATGTCGTAGTACTGCTTCCGACCATTTTCCACTTTATAGAAAGACTCGTTTCCGGCTTCCAGCATCTCATAGACCCAGGCAGCGGGCTTTTTATCGAGCTTTTCCATGAGGTCGAGCATCTTGCGCACGCCAATCGCATCCCAGGTTTCAAACAGGCCCATTTGCCAGCCGAAGCCAGCCGTGATCGCTTGGTCGATGCGGTAGAGCTCATCCGAGACTTCGGGGATGCGGTGGGTAGCGTAGCGGAAGCCATCGGCAAATGTTCGGCGGTAAAACTCCCCGGCCTCGTCCTTGCCTTCCAGTAACACCCCGAAACGCTTCGCCAGGTTGTCGATGGACTTGGTACCTTCCAGTGTGGCAAATTTCACTTTGCCCGAAGGCCGGTATTCCAGCGTTTTGAAGTCCAGCGCCAGAATCACGGACTTGCCGCTTTCATCCTTTATCTTTTTATAAAAACCCTGACCGGATTTATCGCCCAGCCATTTTTTGTTGAAAAGCTCCTGCATTACCCCCGGCACCACGAATGCTTCGCGTGACTCGTCGGTTTCGGCGCCCGATTCGTACAGGTTATTGGCTACGTGTACGGTCGTGTCCAGCCCTACCACGTCCGAAAGCCGGAAGGTACCCGACTTGGGACGACCTACCACGGGGCCCGTCAGCTTGTCGACCTGCTCCACGTTCAGGCCCATTTCTTCGGCCACACGAATGGTCTGCACCATGGCGTAGATACCCAGGCGGTTGGCGATGAATCCGGGAGTGTCTTTGCAGAGTACCGTTGTTTTGCCCAAAAACAAATCGCCGTAGTTCATCAGGAAATAAATAACCCCCGGATCGGTTTTGGGGCCGGGGATGATTTCCAGCAGGCGAAGGTACCTCGGTGGGTTGAAGAAGTGGGTACCGCTGAAATGTCGCTGAAAATCGTCGCTGCGGCCTTCCGACATCAGATGAATGGGAATACCCGACGTATTGGAGCTCACCAGGGTACCCGGCTTGCGGAGTTTATCCACTTTCTCGAACAGGCTTTGCTTGATATCGAGCCGCTCCACGATCACCTCGATCACCCAGTCGTAGTCTTTGATTTCAGCCAGGTTATCATCGAAGTTTCCAAGCTTGACCCGGCTGGAAAATTCGGTACTATACAGCGGAGCGGGCGAGCTTTTCAGGGTATTGGTAAAAGATTCTGTAACAATCCGATTGCGCACGGCCGCTTTTTCCAGGGTCAGCCCTTTGGCTTGTTCGGCGGGCGTCAATTCACGGGGAATAATATCGAGCAACAGTACTTGAACGCCGATGTTGGCGAAGTGACAGGCTATGCGGGAGCCCATGATTCCGGAGCCCAGCACGGCTACTTTTCTGATGGTACGGTTCATTAGGGATATTGATTTATTTATTAGGGGAATTGTTGACTCTTGAATTGATGATGAATTGTTTATCGATGCAAGCGGCCTGCGGCCGTATGTTGCCTGTAATTCAATGATTTATTAAATCAAATAAACAAGTCAACGATTACACGCATCAACACATCAACAACTAAATTTCTTTCGTTTTCTGGTTTTCGCTATCGACCAGGAAATTGATTTCCTTGATTACATCCAGAAACACGGCCAATTTTTCGGGAGCAATTTTTTCGCGAATGATCTGATTGAAAGTAATGACTCCTTCGCGGGCCTGTTCGCGCTTGGACTTGCCCTCTTCAGTAAGCATAATGCGCACAAAACGCTTGTCGCTTCCATCGATTACGCGGCGAATCAGTCCCTTTTCTTCCAGGGTTTTTAACATGCGCACGAGGCTACGGGGCTCCATGCCCAGAAGGGGGGCAATTTTAGTAGCGGGGGTGCCTTTCTCAAGATCTATATTCAGCAGTACGTATCCTACCGCCATAGTCATTTCGTACTGAGCGGC
This sequence comes from Cytophagales bacterium, assembly GCA_038204185.1. GTDB lineage: Bacteria > Bacteroidota > Bacteroidia > Cytophagales > Spirosomataceae > Salmonirosea. Next base: position 307 of record JBBRDE010000421.1, on the reverse strand, counting down.
GTAAGTATTGTACATGCGCGAAATTGAGTGCCACGCCCACTTTATATGAAAATCAATTGTCTTTTCCTTACGCATCGTTATTCGTTATCTGGCAGGGATAGCTGAGCCCGGGCCTTTTTACAAATGTACTAAATTACCTAATTAGTATGCAAGCATACTTTTATTGTCTCCCCAACCGGTATATAGGCTCCTATAGCGCCGGTGTTGGGGGTACCTTTGTCAAATTAATCCAAAAATCGCCAAATCCTTGCTTGTGCGTTTGGTGGTTATACAAATGGCCTTTACTTTTGCGCAAAACATTTTTACC
>JBBRDE010000420.1:0-3105 GCA_038204185.1 Cytophagales bacterium | reverse complement strand
ATGAATGTGATAAACAGCCGGATAGCGGGTGCCCTACTGCTTAAGAACCTTGAAGGTATCAGTACTGCCATTGGTACGCGTGACCTTGACCACGTAGAAGCCGGTGGGCAGGCCCCTGACATCGATGCCGCTGGCGGTCACCGTTTCGGCCTCCAGCACGCTCTTTCCCGACGCGTCATACAACTCCACCCGGCGAATCTGGCTCAGATCGCCCATTTTCAGCAGCAGCCGCTCGGCCACCGGAGTGGGGTACATGGCCGTTTCGAGCTGGATGTCGAATTCCAGGCTCTTGGCGCGGGTGATGTCGAAGGTGCCGTCTCTGTCGACCATCCGCAGGCGGTAGAGGTTGGAGCCGTTGGCCGGGTTGTTGTCCGTGAACGCGTACCACTGGGTGTTCTTGCTGTTGCCCCTGGCGGCCACGCTGCCGATCTTTTGCCAGTTTTTGCCGTTGAGGCTGTGCTCCACCTCGAAGCGGTCGCTGTTGATTTCCTCGCCGGTGCTCCAGCTGAGCACCGCTGTTTGGGCCTCCTTCTGGGCGTTGAAGCTGATCAGCGATACGGGGGAGGGAGCCGGAGGGGGGACATTGACTACATTGGTATCCAGGTTGATCGCCCCGGCGAGTGATAGGGCTCTACCTAGCAGACTCGCACCCGTTAATAAGCTGATAGCCCCATTGGCTATGATAGTTCCCGAAAACGTGGAGTTGATACCGAGGTTAACGGCACCATTTACCTGGAAAAATACATTTGCAGCGGATGCACCATTTACCAGTAAAATGCTTGAATTAGTAGCGGTAGAGAATGCCCCGTTCAACTTAATGATAAAGACAGCATTGGGGTCTCCTCCCCCATCCAGAGTCAGTACTCCCGTCAAATCAGTAGCAGCAGCAGGGCCAGTCTGGCAGTAAACGCCCGGTGTCAGAGTCAGTCCCCCTAAGCTGTTACCTATCGTAGTGGGGCCGCAAGTTGCCGCAGTGAGTTGATTGTTGGCAGAAATTACATCGTTGGCAGCCTGCAGGGAGGCAGCATTTGCGACCTGAGTATTTCCAATCACAGTACCTGGCGGGAATCCGGTAAATGCTCCTGAATTAGTGCCGACATCACCCGTCACTACGGTTGCACCGGTGTTAGTAAACGCACCGACTGCGGTAAAGACGGCAAAGGTGGAAGCTGTTCCTAAGTCGGGGGCTGTTTGTCCAAAACTAAGATTTGGAAAGGCCAGCGGTATGACCAATGTCAAAATGGTAAATAATTGTTTCATCGCTTTTTGAGTTTAAATGGTTCGGTATAAAAAATGGGTTAAGGTGGATTAGTAAATCGGTAAACTTAAATTCGGAAGAGGGAAAGTAGGGGTAGTTCTATGAGTTACACCTACTTTCGGTCAAATGTGCAAAAAGAAATTCAATATTCAATCTGAGTGACATACTTATTTTAATTAATAAATTAAATGTATAAAAATTGGATACAAAATTATTTGTTGTTTCAACATATATGCAACAGACAATGGTTGTTTTAATTACATGCCGTTTAATAGCCCGGTAATTTTGGACTTTATAACAGTGGTGCTTTTTGTCACGGCTCGTATTCTATGGATCGATACGATCAAAACTAACTTGCTCTTTGAATATGAAAATGTACTTCTAAGCAATTAATACAGTATATTACTTAGGGTTGACGTGATTTCTGATCCCAAGGGCTCGTCTTTATAGGGAGAGCTAGACTATTGGAAAATCCCAATGACAAAGCCAACATGTATTGATTTGAATAAAAGTTACAAAATAATAATTGACGGAAAAGTATAGAGGGTATTAGTTCTAGGAATAATTATTGACCATTTCTCTGCTAAAAGTTACCGAAAACATTTGTATCCAAGGATTAGGACAAAAAATGAGAAACCGAGTAGGAGTACCTTTAAAAAGGTGAAAGATAGGCAAGGCACTAGTGAGGTACCTGTTGGGAAGGAGCCGGGGAATGTGCGCATTAAACCTAACCTGTCAGGGTAATGAATGGAGAAGGTGTATGTATATGTAATGGTGCAGTGTCCTAAACAGGCCATGAGGCCTTGTTCAGATGCCCATTTAAGGAAAAGGCAGCAGGTGTAAGGTCCGGGAGGAGTGAGTAGGCTAGTTTTTGCTTTTGTAAACTACGCTACCCTTCATCACGAATGTTATTTTTTGAAATGTTTTATTGATGGGTGAATTAGAATGTAAAGTTCCAGGCTTTCACGCCGGTGGCGTCGACGGTTAATAGCAATAGTTGAAATAGTCAAGCCTGGCACCCCAGAGGGACGGCCCGCCGCTGCGGTCGACCCCTCCGGGGTGAGGAATCGATGTCCTTTCCTTTTTTTCTATTAACCGATGACCCCTCCGGGGTACTTTCTTTACAGCTTTATTCATCTATCAATAACATTTTGCACGGGAATGCTTCCACCGCAATGAGGTAAGCCTGGGCGATGAGTTGGGCGGGGGTACCTTCCTGTGCTGATATCCCCAACCGGGAGCGGATTTCGTGCTCGTTGTGCAGTCGGATGTCGGCTACCACGATCAATTCGGTAGTAATCAGGACGGACTCCGGCGAATTGGCGGCCAGGCTGCCGCCGGAAAAATCGAAGCTTTGCCCATGAAATTTCCCCGCTCCGACCCGGGTGGCGGCAGAGCCCGCCGGGCTGAAATACAGTAAACCCGAAAATCGGGGGGCGACCAGGCAGGAAGTGTTCATGGCGATTTGTCCAGCTAAACCAGGTTTTTATTGAAAAAACCAGCCTGCCGTGCGGAAGACTGGTTTTTCAATGCGAATCATGAATAGGACCTACCCGCTGAAGCTCGAAAGCGTGTCAGTCTGTGAGCCTGCTTTCAACGTTAGCTTGGCCACGGAACCGATTTTTTTCAGGGCGGGCTTCACGTAGGCTTTCTTGCCGCCGGAATTCACTGCGTTCTTGGGAGTATATGCGTTCATGGGAATTTCTTTTTTTAGGAGATGAATGTGATAAACAGCCGGATAGCGGGTGCCCTACTGCTTAAGAACCTTGAAGGTATCAGTACTGCCATTGGTACGCGTGACCTTGACCACGTAGAAGCCGGTGGGCAGGCCCCTGACATCGATGCCG
>JBBRDE010000419.1:0-3113 GCA_038204185.1 Cytophagales bacterium | reverse complement strand
AAGTTAAGGGGTTGAACGGATATTCACATTCCTGTTAGGTGTAAAATGCGATTTAGATAAGAAAGTTTTGGAAAATAAGGTGTACGTGAGGATGAGGTTCCAACTAAATTGATTTATATACTGGCCTTATATGCCTTGTTTTACATTATTATCTGGTGTACACCGCTGTTCTTTATTTTGTCTGGGGTCAGGTTTGTCTCTCGCAGATAGCCCTTATTTCCGATCGGGTAGAGTTGATACGACCGAGCACGCAACCCCTACTCCAGCGGTCGCATCCTGCTGATTCTTCTACCCGGCGTGTCGCAATACGAAGCCGAGGACAAGTATGTTTTCCTCAACACGCTCGACAGCCAGCAGTACGTGGTCAATCATACCCTCACCGCACTGGAAGAAAAACTCCCCGTTCATTTTACCCGCACCAGTCGCTCGATAATCATCAATACGCACCAAATCAGCGAAATTCAGCGTTACTTCGATGTAAAATACATCCTGTTTATGCGTGACCGTAAGACGACTTCCCTGCATAGCGGTACCACTTACAGCGATGCCATCCGGTTCCTGATGAACATATAATCCTGAAAATTACACGAGCCATTGATTTTGACAAGGTCTTAGTTATTCCTAAATTGCGCCCCTATTTGGCAAAACGGGTGAGATTCATGGTCTTGTGAAGCTGCCGGGATGGCCACTCGGCGGGTCTTTTCGTAGTGCGCCGGTGATTTTTGAAAAATTTACTTTTTGTTAAAAAAAGTTAAAACATAGGCCTGCGGAATGAAAGAACTCATTGACCTAAGCAATCTGCCGAAACACATTGCCGTTATCATGGACGGCAACGGCCGATGGGCTCAGAAGCAGGGAGCCGCCCGCGTTTTTGGCCACCGAAATGCCATTAAGGCCGTTCGGGAAGTGACCGAGGGGTGCGCCGAACTGGGCGTCGAATACCTGACTTTGTATGCCTTTTCTACCGAAAACTGGGCTCGTCCACGGCTTGAAGTGCAGGCCCTGATGGAGTTGCTTGTACAGACCATTCGGGATGAACTCCCTACCTTGCAAAAGAATAATGTGCGGCTGGATTCGATTGGAGATTTGAACAGCCTACCCGGTAAGTGCCGCCGCCAATTAGCGGAGGCAATCGAGCAGACCCGGCAGAATAAAGGCTTAAATTTGATACTGGCGCTAGGATATAGCGGGAAATGGGACATCGTGCAGGCTACCCAGCAACTGGCCCGTGAAATAAAGGAGGGTACCTTACAACCCGAAGCCATCACGGAGGGTCTTCTAAACGAACGACTGGCGACTCAGGGCCGTCCGGATGTGGATTTGATGCTTCGCACTGGTGGCGACCACCGGATCAGCAACTTCCTCTTATGGCAATTGGCCTATGCTGAATTGTATATTTATGACGATGTGTACTGGCCCGATTTCCGTCGTGAGCATTTGTATGAAGCCATTTTGTCGTATCAACGGCGGGAGAGGCGGTTTGGGAAGACCAGTGAACAGGTCAAGGTGAGGGAGTGAAGCATCTAAAAAAGCTATGAAGAATATGAATATATTTACCCGGTTAAGTACCGCAGGACAAATATTAATGTTGGTGCTGGTATGTTCGCTAGCAGGGCGGGCCCAGCGCATCGGCTTGGGAAGTAGCGTTACCAAGCCCGCCGAAAAACAGACTAACGTACTTGACTACACCGAGCCGAAGGAATACGAAATCGTGGAGGTGACCGTTTCGGGTACCCAGTTTCTTGACCCTAACTCGATGGTTTCCATTTCGGGCCTGAAGGCAGGCGACAAAATTCGTGTACCAGGCCCGGCGATATCTTCGTCCATCAAGCGCATGATGGACTTTGGTACGCTCGACGACGTGGAGATTCTCTATACCAAAATAGAGGATGGCAAGATCTGGCTCAACATTCATATCAAGGAGCGACCCCGCCTGTATAAGGTTACTTTCTCGGGCCTTCGCAAGGGCGAACGCGAAACGCTTAATGATAAGGTGAAACTGATCAAAGGCCGCGTGATTACACCCACTGTGATCAAAAACACCCAATTGCTGATCAAGAAGCACTTTATGGATAAAGGCTTTTACAATACGACTGTAAAGGCTGTGCAGATTCCCGACACCACACGCGGACAGGCTACGCTCAACTTTACCGTTGATAAAGGTAATAAAGTCAAGATCGATGAGATCGACATCATTGGGAATGAAGCAATCAGCGACGCTACCCTGAAGCGCAAGCTGAAAAAAACTAAGGAAAAGAAACTATGGCATTTGTTCACCCCCTCCAAGTATATACCAAAAACCTACGACGAGGACAAAGATAAAATTATCGCCTATTACCGCAAAAACGGCTATCGCGATGCCACCATCGAGTACGATAGCATCAAGAATGCGGGCGAAGAGACTATCAGTATCGTCATGAAAATCGACGAGGGACCCAAGTATTACTACCGCTCCATCAACTGGACAGGTAACTATCTGCGCACTACGGAGCAACTCCAAACGATTCTGGGCCTTGGGAAAGGTGACGTGTATAATCCTGAAGAGTTGGATAAGAAAATCAATGGTATTCCCGGCGCGGATGTCAGTTCGTTATACATGGATGATGGCTATCTGTATTTCAGCGCCACGCCGGTCGAAACTTCCGTGCTAAAGGATTCTATCGACATCGAGATCCGTATCCGGGAGGGTAAGCAGGCTACCATAAACCGCATTATCCTCAACGGCAACACCAAGACCAGCGACCGGGTGGTGTTGCGCGAGTTGTTCACATTGCCAGGCCAGAAATTCAGCAAAACGGAATTGATCAACACCAACCGCCAACTGGCGCAGATGGGGTACTTCGATCCTGAGAAGATCAAAATTAATCCCATTCCTAACCAGGCTGACGGCACGGTGGACATCGAGTATACCGTGGAAGAAAAGCCCTCCGACCAGATTGAACTTTCTGGGGGCTGGGGTGGCTACATTGGCTTTGTAGGTACCCTGGGTCTTGTTTTTAATAATTTCTCCCTCCGTAACATTCCAAATCGTTCTACCTGGCGCCCCCTGCCCTCGGGTGATGGGCAGAAGCTGTCCCTGCGTTTTCAGGCCAACGGTCGGCAGTATCAGACCT
>JBBRDE010000418.1:0-3183 GCA_038204185.1 Cytophagales bacterium | reverse complement strand
GATATTCCCTATACGCTTGCGGTAAGATTTGCAATGCAGGAAGTCCCCTTACAATCAGCAGAGTCACAGAGTATATATCCGCCACAGCCATCCGATCCTGTTTTCATTATTCGGGATAAAGTGGTGGAAGGCAAGGGAATCTGGGAAGGCTTGCAGGGTTTTGGAATAAAAAAGCTCGAAGTATTCAAAGGTAAAGTAGCCATCGACCGATTCGGTGAGCACGGCCAAAACGGCGTTATCCTGATTACACCCAACACAAGAAATTAACCCACCCATGGAAACCCTACTCTACCTCGCTGAACTAAGCCTTTACTGGATCGTCCTCTACGGCGGCTACTGGCTTTTGCTCCGCCGCCAGACTTTCTTCGTCTTGAACCGCGCTTACCTGCTCGGGGCGTTGCTGTTCTCGTTCGCTTTGCCGCTGCTGCAATCTCCCGGAAGCATTCCGGGCCTCGCCGGGTCGCCAGTGCCGGAGGCGATGTACCAACTGACCGCCCTGCCGCTGGAAAAAGCCGAAATGGCCGTGGCGCAAGCAACGGCCCCGGCTTACGTCGTGAAAAGCAGGGCCGATGCCACCGATGCGCTGTTCCCGTGGCTAACGTTACTTTGGGCAATGTACGCCGCCGGAGCGGCATTGATGCTCGTCCGGTTGCTGTGGCAGTTACGCAAGTTGTTTTCTTATTTGCAAAAAGGCGAGCGCGTCGAGATGGAGGGCTACACGCTAATTTTGTCGGATGAAAATGATTCCTTCTCGTTTCTGACTTGGGTCGTCGTCAACCGCCACGACTACGAGAGCTATTTCGACACCGTGCTGCGCCATGAGTTGGTACACGTGCGGCAGTGGCATAGCGTGGATGTACTTTTGGTAGAGGTACTTCGGGTAGTTTTCTGGTTCAATCCGGTTTTGATTCTGTACAAAAAATCCTTGCAGCAAGTCCACGAATACCTGGCCGATGCCGCCGCCCCGCAGCGCGACCGCTACGCCAATTTCCTGCTGTCTTACGCCTTAAATAAGCCCGCTAATGCTTTGACTAACAATTTCCTGAATTCTTCCCACCTTAAAAACCGCATCAAAATGCTTTACAAAAACCGAAACTCGAAATGGGCCTTGGGCAAGTACCTGGCCATCTTACCGCTCATGGGCATCGTGCTGATGCTTACCGCCACCCGCGAACGCGTTGCGGACGCCGTGGAAGACAATATGCCACTTTTGGCCCCAGCCACTACCTTGGTGGCGACACTACCAGAGGTGAATGTGGTCGAAACCACGACGGTGAAAGGTACCGTCCGCAGTTCCAAAACTAAGGAACTGCTACCGGGGGCGAACGTCGTCCTGGCGGGCACCACGCGCGGGACTACCACGAATGCCCAAGGCGCTTTCGAACTGAACGATGTACCACTCGACAGTAAACTGGCGATCAGCTACGTGGGTTACGAAGCAAGGGTGGTGAAGATTACAGAGAAAAATCAGGCGGTAAACGTGGTGTTGGAGTGGCAACAGAATTCACTAAACAGCGTGGTGGTAGTTAGCTATGGGACAAGTACGGACTCCCGACCTTGGGTAGCAGGCGATAGCTTGAAGGAAACCGACAAAGAAGAGTTTAAAGTTGTCGAGCAGATGCCAGAGTTTCCGGGCGGGATTCAGGAAATGTACAGGTATCTGGGCAAGAATATACGTTATCCCGCCGATGCCCGGCGCGGTAATGTGGAAGGAAAGGTCGTGATTACATTCACTGTGGCCGCTAATGGACGCATCCGCAACCCTCAGGTAACCCAAAGCTTGGGAGATGGCACAGACGAAGAAGCCCTGCGCGTAGTGCTGAATATGCCTTCCTGGAAGCCTGCCATACAGAATGGCCGTCCGGTACCGATGGAGTACGTGCTGCCAATTGAGTTTATGCTAGACAAGCCTAAGCCGAAAGAAGAAAAAGAAAAACGTCAGGGAAAGACCAATAATTTCAGAACCAGCCGAATGGCATTGCCAGACTTCAAGTTTGAGGACGCAGTGGACTACGGCATTCGCTCGGGCGGCGGGCCAAATAATTCTATGCTTAGGGGAGTGTCAATGCCAAGCAGCATTTATTCGAGTGAGCGAAGATTCAATTTTACTATTCCAAAGGAGGTGATGATTTCACCGGATAGTAATATTTATGGATCTGCTACGTATTTCAACTTTCACAATCCCTATATTCGACCAAAAAAATAAAATGAAAAAGACAACTTGCTGCAATCAGTTGTCTCCCAAGACAAGTCGCAGGAAGCGTAGAACTGAGAGGTTCTGCGCTTTTTTATGCCGGAAATCTAATTCCAGTAGCCTTATTCCCTGATTTGGTGGTACTGTAATCGGTGCTTTCTATTATTTCAATTCAACTAAAACCCTTATTCACAAATGGCTGACTCACAAACTCCGGACGAAAAACCTACCCGCCGGACTTTTATCAAGGCCTCTTCACTGGCCGCATCTTCTTTCTTCATCGTGCCGCGCCATGTTCTTGGCAAAGGCTATGTGGCACCCAGCGATAAGCTTAATATCGCGGGTATTGGTGCCGGGGGAAAGGGAAGAAGTGATCTGGCCAATTTCGCCAAAAGTCCCAACGTCAATATCGTGGCGCTTTGCGATGTGGACGACCGGCAGGCTGTTACTTCGCGGGAAAATTTTCCTAAGGCTACCTACTACAAGGATTTTAGAGAAATGCTCAAAAAAGAGCGCAAGAATATTGACGCCTGTTCTATTTCCACGCCCGATAATACCCACGCCGTAGCCACGCTGGCAGCGATGCAACTAGGCAAGCACGTGTATACCCAAAAGCCCCTGACGCACGATATTTACGAAGCACGGATGCTGGGGCAGGCGGCCAAAAGGTACAAGGTGATCACCCAGATGGGCAATCAGGGCGGCTCGGGCAATGGCGTGCGGCGGATGAAAGAAATCTATGATTCGGGAATTATCGGCGAGGTACATAAGGTACTTTGCTGGACCAACCGCCCCGTCTGGCCGCAGGCCGTCCCTACCGATACGGTGGATCCGGTTCCTAAGGAACTGGATTTTGACCTCTGGCTCGGCCCCTCTCCCGAAGTACCTTACAACAAAGAGTATCTGCCCTGGAACTGGCGCGGCTGGTGGCCCTACGGTACGGGGGCCCTGGGCGATATGGCCTGCCACATCATGGATCCCGTATACCG
>JBBRDE010000417.1:0-3191 GCA_038204185.1 Cytophagales bacterium | reverse complement strand
CGTGGGTCAGGTCGGCGAAATGGTCGGCCAGATTCGTGCAGGTGTAATTGACCTGGCTCGAGAGAAGGTATTGGCAGTATAGTTCGCGGGTTGTTTTCATCCCATAAGTTAATAAAATATCAGTTTTGCGAAAGTCCTATTCTTTTGAGAAAACCGTCACCGGCCCCAACAGACCCGAAGGCAACAACGGCGAATTCGCCTGATAAAACGGCATGGTGGTGAAGGTGATCTTCTGCGTGGTGCCGGGCTGGGCGTCACCAATGATTCGGTTGACCCACAGGTTCGTGACGCGTACTTGTAGCGTATTAGCGGTAATAAGCATTTGAAAGCCTGGTTTTAAGGTTCAGCACTTTCAGGAAATTGACCTGTTACTTGTTCTTGTACGCCTTGTCCAGAAACTCGTAGCGGGGTTCCTGTTTTGATTTTTCGCTGCGAGACTCGGTATCGATAATCATCACCGAGGGCTCAGGATCTCCCGCTTTGGCCACATCCCATTGGGGTAGGGTACCTCCGTTCGAATTGTCTGTCTTGATAAAATAGCAAAGTAGTCCGACATCGTTTCGGATACCTTGTAATCGTCGGCCGTCCAAGCATAGTCCATGATCAATTGCAGGTTACCCATACATTATTGAATCTTGCAGGCGTGGGGGGCGCCCACGGCTTTAAGAGGCTCAGGGGTCGCTGCGATTTTCTTCAGGGTACCTCCCGCTAATCCCCAAGCCAGGGTATTGTCCACCTGCGGTGGTCGGAGTTTGCTGTACAGATAGCGATACACGGGCTGCGAAGAATTAGTACGGTGCAATTCGACCCATTTCCAGGTAGCATAGGCGATAAAGCAATCGGAGGCCAGGGCGGTTACCGATAACTCCACTTCTTTTTCAATGGCGTGCGGGTACAGTTTCAGCACTTCCTAATGGGTATCAGGGTACTCGGCTTTAACCATATGCATAAAGTTGTCGGAAGTGTTAGGCTTTCCTTGCATAAATGCACCGGCGGGGATTTTAGCGGAATTTCAGCCCACCAGCAGAAGTACCAAAGTGGTTTTACCCTTGTCCAATAAGACCTCAGACCGAAATTATTTCACCCTTCATGCACGAAAACGACTATTTACAACACATCGCATTTGACTCGGTCATTTTTGGTTTTTCGGGAGAAAAGCTCAAAATCCTGATTCTGGAATACCACAATACCAACCTGTTTGCACTCCCCGGTGGTTTTGTCCGAAAAGATGAAAACCTCAATGATGCCGTGCGGCGGGGTTTGAAGGAGCGGACGGGTTTGGATACTATTTACCTCGAACAATTCTATACCTTCGGTGATGTGGCTCGCTACAAGTCGGAGGTAATGGAGCAGATCATCAATGCCAACACAATTCCCGACGTTGAGTTGTCGTGGCTGCTGGATCGGTTTGTGTCAGTAGCTTACTACGCCCTGATAAATTATGGAGAGGTGGTGCCTACCCCGGATGCACTATTCGATTCGTGTACCTGGTATGAAGTAGATAGCCTCCCACCCCTGCTGCTGGATCATGCGCAGATTGTGGAGAAAGCGCTGGCAACGCTACGCGAGAATATAAACCGCAAGCTTGTAGGAGGGAAGCTACTTCCAGCGCGGTTTACGATCAAAGAACTGAAACAGGTCTACGAAATTATTTTGGGCGAAAAACTACATCGGGGTACCTTCCAGCGCAAAATGCTGAGTCTGGATGTATTAGAGCGGCACGAAAAGCAGTATTCCGGGGCAGCCAATAAGGCTCCGTTTTTGTATAGCTTTGAGTGAGAGGGGGTAAGCACGGTTAGTTTCCCGGGAATTCTCTGAGAAAAGCTGGTAACTATCCAGGTCTTCGACAGGGCCGCAGTTGGTACGATTTGCACCGGTAAAGCTACTAATAACTCCCTACAAAGGGTATTAAGATCGCTTTAATAAACGCTGGAATGATTTTTTACAAGAATAAACAAAAATTACATAATTACCCTGAAACCATGATTCAAGATCAGAATTCTAAAGCTCACACCAAAAACTCTACAAATTCAGTAAGCCGTAGGCGCTTCTTTTTTCAAACCGGGGTCACCATGTTCGCCACGTCCCTTTTGTCGGCTTGCGGAAAGTTGGCTGAGGAAGTTGTTCCCGAAACGCCTATCGAGACCCCTCCCAAGCCCGTAGTTGAAGTAGTTCCAGAACGGGATAAAACACTCGCCTTCTTTGGCGATAGCCTGACGATTGGCGCCGGAGGTACCGCTCCCTATGGTAAACTCGTAGGGGCGGCCTTGCAGGGTAGGCCCGTTTTCAGCGACGGCATTGTAGGCCAGGGCGCTGCAAGCATCGCCGTCAGACAGGGTGGCGTACCGTTGAAAATATCGGTTGAGGGGAATAAACTGGATAGCATTAAGCCGCTTAAGGTCACTAAGTTGAGCAATATGTTTTTGTCTACTCCTTCCAGAACTGAGGAATACAGCCGTATCGGCACGGTTCTCGGCGTACGAAGTACCATTCGGCGAATGTCCAATGCAGGAGCTGAAACGTACACCATAACCCCCGATACTGTCAGTATGATCGACATTCCGGCGGACTCGTTATTCTTATTGGAAGAGGCGACCAAGCTCAAATCCGCTACGCAGATACTATGGTATGGCACCAATAACATTGGAGAACCCGGTGCGGAAGCTGAAATTTTGACGGCTTTGGAAAGTTCAATTGCTTTCATTACCGCACCAGCCCGATATTTGGTGTTAGGGGTACTTATTGAGGCTGATGAAAATAAAGGAACAGCTAACTTCAATCAGGCGATGGCGATCAATGATAAACTTGCCGCTAAATATGGGGAGGCCTTTGTGAAAATGACCCCACCAACCGATGCGGAGCTAACAGCAATCAGCTACACCCCAACGGCTGAAGATCGTACTGATCTGGCCAATCTAAACTTCCCAAGGGGGTTGAGGGCTGATATCAAAACTGACGACATTCACCTGAATGATAAGGGCTATCAAATCATAGCAAATAGGGTGGTAGAGAAACTGAAAGCTCTTAAATATTGATCTCCAGATCTTACTCCACCACCATCCGCACCCTTCCTAAATTCTGTATGCGGGCATAGGCAGTATTCGCATCGTTATCTCGCTGCGATACAGCCCGTAATGACAAATAACAGGTACCTGGCCTGGTGAAAGTAAGCGTTGTTTTTAAAGTAACTG
>JBBRDE010000416.1:0-3194 GCA_038204185.1 Cytophagales bacterium | reverse complement strand
TTTCTAACTCCACGAACTTCCAGCTTTTCATGGTTCCCTTATCGGTGTAGCCCTCGAACCTGGTATAGGGGTAAACCCGCCCGATCAGTGGCACGGGGCTGGGGTCGGAAAAGCCGTAGGTTTTTAGGGTTTGGGTGGTTTCTTTGATGGTAGCCTGGGCTTGGGTATCAGATATAGTGCGTAAAGCAGCTATCGCCAAGCAGCACATCAGTTTAGTTATGCTTACATTCATAGTCCTGAGGAGGGGAGTAATATTTTTTCCAACTCCTAAAATAGTGTTTTTCAATTGCTTTGTCGTTGGTTTTTTATTAAGATTGTAAAAAAAGCGTAAGAAAATGGTCGTTGTAGAAAAAAAGCCTGAAACCGAAGTCCGTATTATTCCTGCGTACTTAGCCTACGAGGAAATGAATGGTGAAGCCCTGCCCTACAAGGGGTATTTGGATGTATTGGCAGGAAACAAAAAACCAGAGGAAATCATGGGAAGCAGTTCTTTGCAGGGGGTTTTGATTACTGCCATTATCGTATTTATTGCTTCTAAAATAGATCGAAAAAAGTATCGAATCTCTTCAAGCGAGTCAGGATTACATCTCGATCGGAATAATAATCTGGCGAATGATATTGCTATTTTTGAGAAGAGTGAAGCAATTTTAAATACCAAATATTTCGACATTCCCCCGAAAGTGGTCATTGAGGTCGATGTGAAAGTCGATCTAAGCGAAACGTCCTGGGATGCTGATTCGGAGTACGTGATCGAGAAATCGCAGAAAATGCTAGATTTTGGGGTAGAGAAAATCATTTGGCTAAGTACCAAATACAAGAAGGTATTCGTAATCGCCTCCGACCAGAACTGGTACTACGCCAATTTCGACGAAGACATCCTGTTACTGGACGATTGCGTGTTGAACCTAGCCCAGCTACTTGCGGATGAAGAAATTGAGTATTGATGAAAAAAGAAACACAATCGAAAAAGAGCCGCTCTCTCAGAAAGCGGCTCTTTTTGTGTTTACCATACTGATTTAAACAAAACTTTACTGCTTATCCCACCACAACCGGGTGGCCGAGTTATCCGGCCCGCCGAGTAGTTTTATGCCGGAATCCACACCGGGGGCGTTGGTGTTGAACTCCCCCTGCGTGTAGGGCGTACGGCGTACTACTGCGGTGGCAGGCACCTCGGGATTATCCGAGTTGATGCGCGGGTACAGCTTCGGATAACCCGTACGGCGGTACTCGGCCCAGGCCTCGTGGCCGTTGGGGAACAGAGCCAACCACTTTTGGGTGATGATCTGTTCGAGTTGCTTGGCGGGGGTATCAGCCCACTTAACCGGGATGTCTGACAACGGTGCTGAGGGTACCAAGTGGCCCGTGGTAAGCGCGATAGGCGTGGTGGTGCTGCTGATATACGCCTGTATGGCCGCAGCATCCGTAATTCCCCACTGGCGCATCGACGTTTCGATGCCTTTCTCGTAGAATTCCTTAGCAGAACCGGCCCCCATGTTCCAGCCCTTCAAGGCACCCTCGGCTTTCAGGAAGTGCGCTTCGGCGGCATTCATGATCAGGAAGGGCGTCGTAAACTGGTTGTCGGGAAGGAAGCGCTCGTTGACGTTGGAGTTTGCCCCGGCAGCATTGCCCGCATCACCCAACTGAACCTGTGAATAGCCATTGCGCAATCCTTTGAAATTATTCGTTCCCGGCACAGGGGCATAGTACTTGCTCATGCGCGGATCATTATAGCCTTTCAAGGTGCTTTCCATCGCCGCGCTCATGCGAAACTCGTTCCAGGCCGTGGCCTGAGCCATTGGGTTGAGGGAGTTTTGAGTCACTTTGAGAAAACCGTCATGGGCATTGGTGGATAGCAAGCCACCCGCTGCCGCTGATTCCGCCTCCGTCTTGGCCAAAGCAGGATCGACCTTCGACATCCGCATTGCTACACGCAGCCTCATGGTGTTGGCAAATAGAATCCACTTATCCACATCGCCGCCATACACCTGGTCGTTGTTGCCCAGCACATTCTTGCCCTTGAAGGCTTGCAAGCTGGCGGCGCCCTCTTTGAGGATTTTGACAAAGTCCTTATAGATAGATTCCTGCGAATCGTAGGTTACGCTTTTAAGACCATTACCTACGTTGGAGTAGGGAATCGGCCCCCAGTAGTCGGTGCGGGGCAGGAACATCTGTACTTTCCAGATGTTCATCATCGCGTAAACGGCGGCATTTTCGCTCGCTCCACCGGGCTTGGTATTGTCCAAAACCCCCAGCATGGGCGGGATAGCGTTGCTATAGAAGCCGTTCCAGGCTCCGTTGAGCCAGCCGCCCACCATCACGTTGCGGTCGGAGGGAAAGTTAATGGCTACGTTGGCGAAATACTGCGACTGCAAGTCGGCGAACAGACTTTGGAAAGTCTGCCAACTGGCCTGAATGGAGCGATACTGGGCGGCTGCGAAGGCATTACCAATGGCAGAGCCGTCCAGCGAAGTGAGCTTGGTCTTGTCGGTGTTCAGCTCGTCGAATTTTTCGGTACAGGCATAAAAGCCAACCGAAGTCGCCAGCAGTAGCGCTGGGACGATAATAAGTTTGATCAATCTTTTTTTCATGTTCGTATATTTTTAATAGTCTGAATCATAACGATTCAGAAGTTCTTTTGTTAAAATGACAGGTTCAAATTAAGTCCGAAGGTACGCGTAGAAGGCATGGCGAATGATTCCAGACCTACGGTCGTATTCTGTGCTCCGGCAGTAAGCTCAGGGTCAAAACCTTCGGCTTTGTTCAGCAGGAAGAATAGGTTACGACCAACAATTGACAACGAAGCGGCTGCGAAGGGCGATTTCGCCACCATGGCAGCAGGCAGGGAGTAGCTAAGCGTAACTTCCCGGAGACGAATGTTGGTGGCGCTGTAAGTGAAAGCTTCGCCCGCAGGGGTGTTCCGGCCACCAACCTTCAGCCAGTATTTCTCGGCAGTAGTCGCGATGTTGTTGGGGGTTCCGTCGTCCTTCACACCGTCGAAGATAAACGACTCGCGTCCGGCGAGAGTCTGCTCCGTGACGCCATCGGCGTAAATAACCGCATTGGTGAAGGAGGTAACGATGCCACCGACCCGCGCACTAATCAGGAAATTCAGGCTAAAATCCTTATAAGAAACCCGGTTGCTGAGACCGCCCGTCCAAGTGGGGCGGGTGTTGCCTACGTCCACTGTGGTGCCG
>JBBRDE010000415.1:0-3213 GCA_038204185.1 Cytophagales bacterium | reverse complement strand
GCCCCTTTCGGCTCTTCAAGGCCACGCAGTACGAGGGCGGCATCCGCACCCCGCTGCTGATCCGCTACCCCGGCGAAATCAGGCCAGGCAGTGAGAGTAACACCCTCGTACAAGCGACCGATTTGCTCCCTACCCTACGGGATTTGGCCGGGCAGTCACCCACCCTCAGCCAAACGGATGGTATTTCTATTCGGCCGTCATTTAAAGGTACCAACCTACCGGATCGGTCTCTATATTGGTATGCTCCGCTTTACGACATTCAGTGGGGCGCGACCCCCGGAGCGGCTATCCGAAAGGGACGCTACAAACTGATCGAGCATTTCGGCGATTACATCGATCTCGATAATGGCGGTGTCTACCATACCGAAGCACTGACTGAACTCTACGACATTGAAGCCGATGAAGGAGAATCCAAAGACCTGGCAGTCCTAAGGCCCGGAATCACCCGCGAGCTACGTACAGAGCTCTTCGGTTGGATAAAAGATATGAATCTTGAATTGCCTGTAAAAAACCCCGACTACCAAAAAGAAAACGCCCTGGTGCGCGGCAATCGGTAGGTTTCTATTCCTGAATCCTGGGCTTGCTTAGTTTCTTCTTTTGGTCAAATCCTGTACAAATAATGATAATACGCTCATTTCTGATTCTATTTTCTACCCTTTCGTTCGCCGTCTGCACTGGTCTGGCGGGTTCCCGGGCCAATCTCCCTACTGCGCCCCCCAACATCATTTTCATCATCGGTGACGACATCTCCGCCGAAGATATAGGCTGCTATGGCAATGCCCGCATCCGTACGCCCAACATCGACCGCATGGCGAAGGATGGCATCAAATTCACCAATTTCTACCTCACGGCCAGTTCGTGTAGTCCCAGCCGCACGAGTATTCTCACCGGTCGCTACCCGCACAACACCGGTGCGGCCGAACTACACACGCCCCTACCTGCCCACCTCGACTATTTTCCAGAACTGATGAAAAAGGCGGGGTACTACACCGCGCATTCGGGCAAGTTTCATGAAGGCCCCAACACCCGTCGTGCCTACGACCTAATGGTGAATGACAGGAAATTAGTGGGGGAAGGCGGCGAACAGCAATGGGTACCGCTTTTGCAGTCCCGCCCCAGGGACAAACCTTTTTTCTTTTGGTTCGCGGCCTTCGATGCCCACCGCCCCTGGTCGGAAGTGGACAGTTTTCCGCAGCCGCACAACCCCGGTACCGACGTCACTATTCCCCCTCCCCTGTTGGATACCAAAGATACACGCACCGATTTGGCATCCTATTACAATGAAATCGGTCGCATCGACCGCTACCTAGGCGAGCTGGAGGATGAGCTGGAGCGGCAGGGTATCGCCGATAACACCATCATAATCTTCATGGCCGACAATGGCCGCCCTTTTTCGGGTAGCAAGACGCGTGTGTATGACACGGGCATGCGTACCCCATTTGTGATCAAATGGCCCACAGGAATTAAGAAACCGGGAGCCGTTTGCGAGAGTATGGTCAGCAGCATCGACCTAGCCCCCACGTTGCTGCAGGTAGCCAATGCCGGACCATCGACAACTGTACAGGGCGTGAGTTTTTTTGAATTATTGAAAAATCCACAAAAGAAATTCAGAAACTACGTTTTCTCGGAACATAACTGGCATGACTATGCGGCCTACGAACGGGCGGTACGTACGAAGGACTACCTGTATCTGATCAACCGACGTCCACAACTCACCAATGAGGGACCCATCGACGCCAACCAAAGCCCTTCGGCGCTGGACCTGAAAGCGGCCCGACTGGAGGGAGGATTGACGCCAATTCAGGAGGATGTATTCCGCACACCGCGCCCGCCTGAAGAGTTTTTTGATGTTCGTACCGATTTGATTCAGGAAAGAAATTTAGTCGATAACCCGGCGTATGGTCAGAAAGTAGAAACTCTGAAAAAGATACTTAAACAATGGCAGAGCGAAACGGGCGATACCTTTCCCGAAAACATCACGCCCGACTGGTACCACCGGGATACGGGAAAACCCCTTCCCGCCAAAGACCAACGCGGTGAAATGCCCGGAGCAGCAAAAAATGCAGATCGGATTAACAAAAAAGGCCCCTTTTAAAATTGGAAATAAGAATTATTAGATGTGAAAGGTTGTAACATTACATTCGCTATTTTTCTATTTGCGGGTTTCCTGAGTACCAAAGCCCAGACCACCGATCGTCCGCCCAACATCCTTTGGATTGTAAGTGAGGATAATAGCCCGTTTATTGGGGCTTACGGGGATAAGTTCGCAACGACGCCAAATATTGATAAGCTGGCAAAGGAAGGCGTACTGTACACCAATGCCTTTGCCACCGCGCCCGTGTGCGCGCCATCGCGCTCGACTTTGATTACCGGCATGTACCCGCCCTCCATCGGGACGGAGAATATGCGGAGTAAGTACGCCATCCCGGCTTTTGTCAAGTTTTATCCAAAATACTTAAAAGAGGTGGGGTACTACACCAGCAACAACGTCAAGAAAGACTACAATGTCGCGAAGGATCAGGAAGACACCTGGGACGAGTCGAGTAACAATGCCACTTACGCCAACCGCAAGCCGGGGCAGCCGTTTTTTGCCATCTTCAACACCACGATTTCTCACGAAAGCTCGGTTCACAAGCCAATTCCAACTGCTGAACTACGCCACAGGCCCGACGATGTGACGCTGCCGCCCTACCATCCCGACACGCCCGAAATGCGGCACGACTGGGCGCAATACTACGACAAGGTAGAGGATATGGACACCTTTGTCGGCAAAGTACTGGCTGATTTGGAAAAATCCGGCGAGGCCGAGAACACCATCGTGTTTTATTACAGCGACCACGGCGGGGTGCTGGGCCGCAGCAAGCGGTTCATGTACGAGTCGGGGCTGCACATTCCGCTGGTGGTTCGCTTTCCCAAGAAATACGCCCACCTGGCACCGGGAAAGCCCGGCACCAAAACCGACCGCATCGTGACTTTCCTGGATTTCGCGCCCACAGTTCTTAGTCTGGCGGACGTAAATGTTCCCGAATACTTGCAGGGAAAACCATTTCTTGGCAAACAGTCCGCCGCCCCGCGCGAGTACGCCCACGCCTTCCGGGGCCGGATGGACGAGCGCATCGACCTGGTGCGCGGACTGCGCGACAAGCGGTACCGTTACATCCGCAACTACATGCCGCATAAGATTTACGGCCAGTACATCGAGTATCTCTGGCG
>JBBRDE010000414.1:0-3266 GCA_038204185.1 Cytophagales bacterium | reverse complement strand
GCGCTGTTGCTCAATCTATCGGTCATGATCGGACTGAGTATGGCCAGCACTATCCCCACTCTGGGCGACGCCCTGCACAAAGGGGGGTACCTGCTGCTGGGCTCGGCCTGGTACACGCTATACGCGCTGTTGCTTCACCCTTTGCAGCGGCCCCGCCAACTTCGCCGTCGGCTTCAAAACTGCCTGCGACTTACGGCCGACTATTTTGAGGGTCAGTCGACGCTGTTCGACCCGACCGGACCCCGTACCGAAATCCTGCTGGCTTTATCCCGAAAACAGGCCGATGTGGTGGAGGCACACCAGCAGATTCGGGAAGTGTTGTTGCGCGAACCCATGAATATCACTAACCCCGAAACCTTTATGGGCAGGGCTACCTATTTCCTGGCCAATCTCGTGGATTTGGTCGAACTGGCGACGGCCTCGGTCTGGTCGCTGCAGGCCGTACCCGACCACGCTGAGGAGGAAGGGGCCGTGCCACTGCTGCGGACGCTGAACGAGTACGTCGTGTCGCAACTACGGCAACTCGAAATCCGGATCGATGAAGATGACCAGGGCGCGACGAACGAAACGCGGGACGAAAAGGCCGAGGGTACCTTACAGCAACTCAACGAATACCTGGACGCCATGAAAGCCAGGGTACCTTCCGGGCAGGAGTCGGCGGAAGAGTATCGCCAGCTCCGACGCCTACAGCGCTACATCGAGCAGCAGCTCCTGCTGCTCCAGAATCTGCGTGATGTACTGGCGCGACGCAGTGTGCGGCTGGATCTGGCCACGGACCGTATCCGGCAGTTTGCCATCCACGACACCATCGGCTGGGACTACCTGCGCAGCCACCTCACGTTCGAGTCGGGCTTTTTCCGGTATGCCCTGCGCATGGCGATCACGGCTGTGGCGGCCTACTATCTGGCCTTGTGGTTTGGTTTTGAGTACCCCAGCTGGGCCCTTTTAACCGTGCTAGTCATTCTGAAGCCGGGCTTCAGCCTGTCCAAAGAGCGGCTCGCTCACCGCGTATATGGTACCATCGTGGGGGTCGTGGTGGGGTTGGGGCTTTACTATCTTTTTCAGCCCGGCCCCGGGGTGAGTATGGCGATTTTTCTGGGTGCCCAGTTTTTTGCGTTCTCCTTTGTCAAGCGGCAGTATGCGATTACGACGGGCTTTTTTACCCTCTTCATCCTCTTTTTTTACAGCTACCTGCACCGGGGTATTATGGACGCCGCCTTCTACCGGCTACTGGATACCGTACTGGCCGCCGGGTTGTGCTGGCTGTCGATCCGGTTTGTGTTTCCATATTGGGAAATGCAAAACCTGCCAACGGTGGTTAGGGGAGCTCTGCGGGCTAACCGGACCTTGCTGAAAAACGTGCTTGATCAGGTGGAGGCAGGTACCCTGGCATTGACCAACTACAAGCTGGATCGTAAGGAGGCTTTTCTGAAAATGGACGATCTGCTGAATTCCTACCGGCTGACCCAAATCGAATCGCCCGCCCAAACGGAGGTACTCACGCGCGTGCAGCGTATTTCGTTGCTGATCCACCTGCAGCTTTCCCTCATCATCAGTCTGGGGCTGTTCCTGAAAAGGTGCCCGGACTACCGCTGGCGTGATGCGGGCGTAAGGCTGTACATGCAGGAGGCATTGCAGGGAATCAACCGGATGATTGAGGATAAGATGGAACCAGATGATATGGACGAAACCGAAACTGCGCCCGATGGGTATGGGGAACTGGTCACGCGCCGCCGGGAAATCGACCAGCTTCTCCGCGAAAACAGCCCGGACTATTTGCCTAAGGTGCACGATTTGTTTTGGATGGAAAGTGCCTTTGACTTAATGGACATCACCCACAAATTGCGGAATATAAGACAACTGGTCCCCAAGGCCGTATAAGCCTGGCTGGGAGTACATTCGCTGGCGATTATAAATCATAAAAACTTTGTCAGCAGCCCGGTCGGATTTGTTTTTCACTAAACAAACTACGTCATTCGTTATACTATTGTATCCATTTAATTATCCCTATTCTGAAATTGATGAAATCATTCCTGTCCACAAAAATCGGACTGCTTCTGCTAGTATTGGCTACCCCCGTTCTGGCACAAACGGACCTGTCGAAACCCATTCCCTTTGACTCCGATGTCAAAAAGGGCAAGTTGAGTAACGGCCTTACCTACTACATCCGCAAAAACGTCGAACCTAAAGACCGCGCCGAACTACGACTGGTCGTGAAGGCAGGTTCTGTGCTCGAAACCGACGAGCAGCAGGGCCTGGCTCACTTCATGGAGCACATGAGCTTCAACGGTACGAAGAATTTTCCCAAAAACGAACTCGTGGATTTTCTGCAAAAAACGGGCGTCCGCTTCGGCGCCGACCTGAACGCCTACACCGGATTTGACGAAACAGTGTACATGCTGCCCATTCCCACCGACTCGGCAGGCCTGCTCGAAAAGGGACTGCAGGTACTCGACGACTGGGCGCACGGTGCCTTGCTCGACCTCGATGAGATCAACAAAGAACGCGGTGTGGTACTGGAAGAATCGCGCTCGGGCCGGGGTGCCCAGCAGCGGATGCGGGATCAGTACTTCAAAATGATCCTCAATAACTCGCGCTACGGCGACCGCTTACCGATTGGTAAGGACGATATTTTGAAAAATTTCAAGCCCGAGGTGTTGAAACAGTTTTACCAGGACTGGTACCGTCCCGATCTTATGGCCGTCATCGCGGTGGGTGATTTTGATCCCGCCGAAGTGGAGAAAATCATTAAACAGAAGTTTGGCAGCATTCCGATGCCCAAAAATCCGAAGAAACGTACCGAATACACGATTCCGCTGAACGGGGCGACCAACGTCGCCATCGTGACCGATCCCGAGCAGGCCCAGAATGTAATCCAGGTTTTCTACCAACAGCCCGAGTTTAAGGAAAAAACGCTGAAAGATGCCCGTACGAACCTTACCTACGACCTGTTCAATGGTATGATGGGTACCCGGATGCAGGAACTCACCCAACAGGCCGATCCAC
This sequence comes from Cytophagales bacterium, assembly GCA_038204185.1. Classification (GTDB taxonomy): domain Bacteria; phylum Bacteroidota; class Bacteroidia; order Cytophagales; family Spirosomataceae; genus Salmonirosea. The sequence goes on along the minus strand of JBBRDE010000414.1, from coordinate 260 downwards.
CCTTTTTGTTTGGTACGGGGAGCTACGGTGGGTTTCTGGGCGATTTGGATGCCTACACATCAGTAGCGCTGGCCAAAAGTACAGAGGACGTGGAGCGTGCCCTGACGGCTTTGCTCACTGAAAATGTCCGGGTACAGAAATTCGGCTTTACTGAATCGGAGCTGGATCGGGCGAAGAAATCATTGCTGAATGGAGTAGAGCGGAGTTTGAAGGAAAAAGACAAAACGCGCTCGGATCACTACGTGCAGGAGTATATTGAT
>JBBRDE010000413.1:0-3266 GCA_038204185.1 Cytophagales bacterium | reverse complement strand
CAGAATTATTGGCAAAAAATCCTTACCTATCTTCGAAAAACCTTCAAATGCTTTGTCAATAAGCGAAATAAATAATACTTACCGGATATTTCATGTCGATGGGGGGCATTCATATGAGGAAGCTCTGGCCGATTTGGAGTTGGCCTCCCTGGCAATACGTGAGGATGGAATCATCGTACTCGATGACCCTTTCCGAAGCGAATGGCCGGGTGTGACCGAAGCTGTTATTGAATTTTTGAAAAATAAACCTCAATTCTCTGCTCTTGTAGTTGGCTTTAACAAACTGATTTTGGTTAGAGATAAGTATCACGAAATATATTCAAGAGCTCTGGATGATACTTCCCAGCAGGCTTTTTACAAACTGGATTTTCCTTGGGCGTATAAGATCATGATGTTTATGGGTAAGGATTTGCGTTGTTTTTATATGCCCACCTACTTGCAAAACCCTTCAATGAAAGTAAGGACTTACATCTGGTTGAAGAAGTTGGGTTTGAAATAGATCACTGAGTAATACCTCCTATATGCGGTCATTGGCCATTGTCTTTTTTGCCTTGCGGAACTATTTATTCCGAGAATGGATCATGTTTATCCCATTCTATTTTGTAAGGAAGTTGTTTCTACGAATTTCCGTTAGGCACTTGGGAGTGGATTGTTTTTTCGCAATGGGGGTTGAAATAAGGAATGGCAGGAATATCAGCGTGGGCGAAGGCTCTGTGATAAATAAAAGGGTTCTGCTGGATGGCCGTGGGGGAAAGGTGACCATTGGAGATCACGTAGATATAGCACAAGAAGTGAATATCTGGACTCTGTCCCACGATCCTGATGATGACGATTACGCCACTGTAGGCGGGGATGTCATCATCGAAGACTACGTGTGGATATCCTCACGGGCGACGATTCTCCCCAATATAACATTGGCGAGAGGATGTGTTGTCGCTTCAGGTAGTGTTGTGACCAAAAGTGTTCCGCCCATGACTATCGTCGCAGGGGTGCCAGCTAAGAAAATTGGCATCCGAAATAGTAAGTTGAAGTACAAATTCAATCATCAGCCTTGGTTCCGCTAGTTTAAATAACAGTGTCGCATGTGTTTTGCCTTGCTCTCGGCACCATAATGACGACAAGACTAACCTACGCGATCAAGTTTCGATTGGGGTTTTCAATTTTGAAAAAAACGGTCAGGTCTAGATTAAGCTTGTTAAAGGGGAAGTTGAAGCACTACCTGACTGATCATTAATGCTTATAATAAATCCTCGTTGTAATGGATATCTATCTCTGTTCCTCAAATGTCAGTTTACTGGCGTTGATCCGCACATAGCTTCCCGTTGCAGAGGCGTTATGCCCAAAACCACACTCGTACACGCCATTGACATAATCGACCCGCACCGTATTTTCCCCGAAAGTGAAAAGAAGTTTGCATGAGCCGGAATTGTCGTTCACATACACGGCTTTATTGCAATTTAGCGAAAGGGTAATTTCCCAATCATCTTCATGTTGTAGGTTCACACTTTGAAAATTATCTTTTTTCGATAAAAACCGTACAAGATCGCAAACCAGATAACCAAATAAACCAACGCCCCAGCCAGGGAAGCAGCTTTGGGATCAGAAAAAAGTGGAGCGATCTGGTAGGTGTACAGATAGGACTGCAAGCCGATTGGGTCTTGCGCCGGATTAGTCGGGTTGTGTACCTTGATCCCATTCATCGCGCGGGGAATGATGCCCGAAAAGAAAAACACCACCATCGGGTTGACGCCAAATACAAGAAACGGTATGATCCATCCTTTCAACTGCCTATGGTCAATCACAAAGTACAGCAGCGCGAGTATTACCAGCGCAATCCCCCCGGCATACAGGACGTACGAACTCGTCCAGAGGGCTTTATTAATCGGAAATACTTCATTCCACACTAGCCCCACGACAATTCCCGCTATCCCTGCCAGAAGCAAATAAACACATTTCTTTTGTTGGGTAAAGGTACCCCTCAACACAGCTCCAGTCAAGAGTCCGGCGATTCCCGTGCCGATAGCGGGCAGGGTACTCAGGATTCCCTCGGGGTCCCAGGTTTTGGAGGTAACCCACAAGTGATTGGGTAGTAGTGAATAATCCAGCCACGCCGCCAGATTCGTACCCTTTTCCACGTTAGCCGCCCCTACGCCCGGCACAGGAACGAGCATCATCAGGGCCCAGTAGGCCAGCAAAATGATTACCCCAACTATTGCTTGGGTAGTAGTGGAGGTAGTAAGATACAGCAACGAAACGACCAAATAGACAACGGCAATACGCTGCAGAACTCCGGGAATCCGGACATTTTGATACTCCTCAACCCCCCCAAAAGCAAGTACCAGCATCAGCAAAAAAATCCCCAGCGCAACGTACAGTTGCCGCTCGTATTCGCCGAATAAAGCTACCACAACCAGAGCCGTGATAAGCAGCCGGGCAACCAGCAGAGGGGTACCTTCCCAACCAAACAGCTGAATTTTGGAAAAGAAATTCAGAAATAATCCCAGGGAAAAAATTCGCAGAAAACGGGTCAGGATTTTTTGCAGGGTACCTTCGTCGAGTACCTTTTGCGGCGTCGCCAGCACCGTTGTGATGCCGACAATGAACAGAAACGTCGGGAACACCAGGTCGGTGGGGGTAGCTCCGTGCCACTCGGCGTGCAGGAAAGGCGCGTACACGTTTCCCCAATCGCCGGGATTGTTCACGATCGTCATCAGCATAATCGTGAGTCCGCGCAGCACGTCAAGGGAAAGCAGGCGGTCTTTCATAGAGGGATGAAAAAGGGTTGGGCTTGGGGTGCGGTAAAAATACATCCTATTTTTTGATTGAATGGGGCGTACGACTACCCTTCTCTTCTCCACAGCAGCGACGAGTCGCCGTAGCTCAAAAAGCGATACTCGCGCGATAAAGCTTCCTTATAGATCTTTTCCCAATCCTTGCCCACGAATGCCGCCACCAGAAGAATTAGCGTAGAGCCGGGCTGATGGTAATTGGTAATCAATCCCTTACACAAGTGGAAAATATAGCCGGGGAAAATAAAAATCTCGGTTTCGCCCGTAATTTCCGTTAGGCTCTGCTGTTTCATAAAATCCAGCACCGCCATAAGAGATGCCTGGGCCGAGGGTACCTCCGCGTCCGAAATCGAATAGGGGTACAGTTTCTCGATCCAGAATTCGGTCGTTTCTTCCCGCAACAACTTCACGCCATACCAGTACAGACTTTCCAGCGAACGCAGTGACGTGGTACCAACGGGAATAATTTGCTCCGCT
>JBBRDE010000412.1:0-3291 GCA_038204185.1 Cytophagales bacterium | reverse complement strand
AATTAGTCAGATAATCTAAATTAATTATCCCATATCCATTATCATTTGTCCACTACATAAATGGAAACATTGGAATTAGAATCAGAAAACAAAGTCGCCGGAGATTTCCTGCCGCTGAATGGTACGGACTATGTGGAGCTCTACGTTGGAAACGCTCGGCAGGCAGCTCATTACTTCCAAACTGCTTTCGGTTTTCAACCGCTGGCACATGCCGGGTTGGAAACCGGGCTGCACTACCACGAATCATATGTAGTCGTACAGGATAAAATCCGCCTGATACTTACTTCGCCGCTGGTCAAGGGTACCGACATCGGAAAGCACCTCGACCGTCACGGCGATGGGGTACGTGTGGTGGCGCTGTGGGTGGACGACGCTACCTATTCGTACGAAGAAACAATTAAACGGGGAGCTAAACCCTTTATGGAGCCTATTCGGGAAAAGGATGAAGCTGGTCACGTGGTTCGCTCGGGCATTCGTGCTTATGGCGACACCGTGCATGTTTTTGTGGAGCGCCAAGCTTATGGAGGTGTTTTTCTGCCCGGCTTCAAGGCGTGGCAACCCGACTACCAGCCTGCCCCGGTAGGATTGAAATATGTAGACCACATGGTAGGTAACGTAGGCTGGAACGAGATGAACACCTGGACGGCCTTCTATGCCAATGTAATGGGTTTCAGTCAACTAGTGTCTTTTGATGATAAAGATATTTCTACCGATTATACGGCTCTAATGAGCAAGGTGATGAGTAATGGCAACGGTCGCATCAAGTTTCCGATCAACGAACCGGCCGAGGGGCGTAAAAAATCGCAGGTGGAGGAGTACCTTGATTTTTACGATGGCCCCGGTATTCAGCATATTGCGGTAGCTACGGAGGATATCATTGAGACAGTGACCAATTTGAAAAATCGAGGCGTAGAGTTTTTACAGGTACCCGATACCTACTACAATGACCTGCTCAGCCGCGTCGGTAGAATCGACGAAGAATTGAAGGAGTTGAGGGAACTTGGGATTTTGGTCGATCGCGACGATGAGGGGTACCTGCTACAAATTTTCACGAAGCCGATCATGCCCCGTCCGACGCTCTTTTTTGAGATTATCCAACGCAAAGGAGCCAAATCTTTCGGCAAGGGAAATTTTAAAGCGCTCTTTGAAGCCATCGAACGGGAACAGGAATTGCGGGGAACATTATGAAGGGGGGAAGGGGCAACGGTAAAAGGTCAACGGCTGGTTCGAAACTTTTAGAAAAGTAAATCCGAATGTCACATTTTACCCTTAGCCGTTAACCTTTTAACCCAAAAATCAACAGATTCCAACATGGTACAACCCTATCACACCTACACACCTGCCGACCATGCTATGTGGAAACGGCTCTTTGAGCGGCAAATGGAGCAGCTTCCCCGCAATGCGAGTGAAGCCTACCTCAGCGGAATCGACCAGGTTGGTTTCGTAGCCGATCACATCCCCGACTTTGCCAGCGACACGAATCCCCGTCTGCGCAAGCTCACGGGTTGGGAAGTCTATGTGGTGCCTGGACTGATTCCGCATCGGGAATTTTACCAACACCTGGCACATCGACAGTTCCCGGCTTCGACCTGGCTGCGCAAGCCTGAGCAACTGGACTACCTCGAGGAGCCCGATATGTTTCACGATACATTCGGCCATGTACCATTGCTGAGCAATCAGGCCTTTTGTGATTTTATGGCGGACCTGAGCAAGGTGGCGCTTCGTTTTATCGACGATGAGGACGCTTTGCAACGCCTGTCGCGCCTATACTGGTATACCGTAGAATTCGGAATGATTCGCGAGCAGGGCGAACTTAAGATTTATGGCGGGGGTATTATTTCATCTGCCGGTGAGAGCGTGTATTGTTTGCGGCATGACGTACCCAAGCTTGACTTTGACGTTTTCACGCTCCTTCAAACGCCTTACCACATAGACCGGTTCCAGGATCATTATTTTGTAATTGATTCCTACGAGCAACTGTTTGATTCAGTGTCGGAAATTGAAGGAATGTTGGAAAAATTTTCACAAAATTCTGCTGTTTATTAAGTGAATGGCAAAAAAATAGTTTTTTATTAGTAAGACAATAGTTCCAGCATAGTATATTTGTAGGATAAAAAACTAGTCTTGAATCCCCTGGTAGTCTTATGACGCATCACTCCGACCAACGCGCCTATTTTTTTAAGATTGACACTACGATTAAGAAAATCCGTAGTTCTCTCCAAAAAATGCTGAATGAAAGTGGCATCGATCTGACGGTAGATCAGTGGGTTTTGGTCGATCATATCTCAAGGGACGAGGGGATCAGTCAGAACGCGTTGGCCGAGATTACCTATAAAGATCCTCCTACGGTAACGCGCATCATCGATTTGCTGGAAAAGAAGGGGTTCGTGGAGCGCCGCATGGCCGCCGGTGATCGCCGCAAGTTCAATATCCACATGACTGAAAAAGGCCTGCAAATCCGGGATGAAGCCTTCCCGGTGGTGGCCGAAATCCGCCGCAAGGGCTGGGGAGAACTTGACGAGGCCGACTACCAGCAGTTTGTACACATTATGGATTCAATCTATAATAATTTTACTGAAAGTGAATGAAACTCCCTGCTTCGTGGCTTGCCCTTCCGGCCGATTCTGATTTTTCCCTTTACAATTTACCCTTCGGTATTTTTAGTAGAAACTCAGATGCACCGCGAGTAGGGATAGCTATTGGAGAATGGATCATAGATATGAGCACCGCCGCTCAGTTAGGGATACTTTCCGAAGCTGGGGTGGCGGTTTCTATTTTTAGCAGCCCTACCCTGAACGATTTAATGGCGCTGGGGCGACCCGTGGCCCGTCGACTACGGGAAATCCTGCAGCAGGAACTCACCCAAAGTAATTCTGCCCTGCACAGATTAGCTGATGCAGTGCTTGTGCCCCAGGCCGAGGCCCGGTTGCACCTGCCCGTGGCCATTGGCGACTATACCGATTTTTATTCCAGTATCGAGCACGCTACCAATGTCGGCAAGCTTTTTCGGCCCGACAATCCGCTGCTGCCCAACTGGAAGCACCTGCCCGTAGCCTACCACGGCCGGGCGTCGTCCATTGTAGTGTCGGGCACCCCCATTCGCCGTCCGAGCGGACAATTGCTGCCGACCGGAGCCGGTAGGCCGGTATTTGGTCCAAGCCAGGCACTTGACTACGAGTTGGAACTGGGGTTTATTATTGGGAAAAATTCTGAATGGGGGGTACCTGTTTCAGCAGAAGAAGCGGAGGAGTACATCTTCGGCTGCGTGCTCTTCAATGATTGGTCGGCGCG
>JBBRDE010000411.1:0-3317 GCA_038204185.1 Cytophagales bacterium | reverse complement strand
AGCCCGCTCAGCATGGCAGAAAAATCTTCAAAGCTGTAGATACCCTAAATCACCCGAATCACTTTCACAAACCGCGTCTCGTAATATCCCTCCAGCGGCGTGACGGTCCCGGAGTACTGCTTGCCTGAGGAGGAATGGATGAATTCCAGGCCGTCATCGTCGTTTTTAGTCACAATACCGATATGCCCCACGGTACCGCTTTCAGGGTCGGTGCCCGTAAAAAGCACCAGGTCGCCCGGAATGGCGTTGTCTACCTCAACGGGGATACCTACATCGGTGAAGTTGACCGAAGAACGGGGTACCTCGATGCCGAAATGCGTGTAGACGTGGCTAATAAAACCGGAGCAATCAAAACCCACGCTGGGATCGCTTGATCCGTAAAGGTAGGGTACCCCGTAGAATCGTTTAGCGTATTCGACCAGCTTGTGGCCGGTAACACTGGCCATTCGGGTGGTTTTAGAGTCGGTCAGACGAGTGGCCACGGAAGTTTCCAACGGTTGAGATTCCAGAGTCGTAAAGTTCTGGCTGGTCTGATGGGCCACGGTCAGTATAAGTCCCAGAGCTATAATCGAAAGGATATATTTCATGATTCGTAGGTTTAGTCCAGCCGGGGCCAGAAGTGAATTAGTTAAGAAACCGAGGTAGTACTACGCCCGAATTTCAGCTATGTTCCTTATTTTTAACCCCATATTGATACCGAACGTTCCGCGACCCTTACAAAACGGCTCCGTGGAATTGCTTTTGTACAGCCTTTTACCCCAAAAAATGAAAGCCTGTTTTGGCCAAGATACCCTTAATCCAAACGATCATGTACCTGTTTCGACTGCTGCCTTTATTTTTCGTCTGCACCGTGCTTTCCTGCAAAAGTCAGGAACAGGCGGGCAATTACACAGCCTATACCGGAGCCACCATCATCGACGGAAACGGGGGTACCCCCATCGTCAACGGTGTACTGCTGGTGCGGGATGGAAAGGTGGCAGCCGTGGGCACCAAAGAAGACATCCCGATTCCGGCCAACGTAACCCGGCGCGACGTATCGGGCAAAACCATCATGCCCGGCATCATCAACGCCCACGGCCACGTCGGCGACGTGCAGGGTATCGAGGGTGGGCATTATTCGGCCCAAACGCTCAAAGACAATCTGGCTATATACGCCCGCTACGGCGTCACGACGGTTGTGAGCCTGGGGGGAGATCAGGCGACGGCGGTCCCCCTGCGGGCGATCAACGATACGAATGCAACCCAACGCGCCCGACTGTTCATTGCTGGGGAGGTCATCACCGGAAAAACGCCCACCGAGGCTTTGGCCGTGATCGATAAAAATAAAGCAATGGGCGTGGATTTTATGAAAATCCGGGTGGATGATAATTTGGGTACCAGCCCTAAAATGACCGAGGAAGTGTACCGCGCGGTGATCAAACGCTCGCACGAGCTGGGCTACAAAATCGCTACCCACCTGTACTACCTCGACGATGCCAAAAAACTCCTCGACGCAGGCACTGACATGCTGGCGCACAGCGTCCGTGACCTGCCCGTGGACGCTGCCTTTGTCCAATTGATCAAAGACAAAAAGGTACCCTATTGTCCTACCTTCACCCGTGAGCTATCGGCCTACGTGTACGGCGATACGGCAGCTTTTTTTACTGATCCCTTTTTCCTGCGGGAATATGACCGCCCTACCATCGAGTCCCTGCTCGCCCCCGCGCGGCAGGCACAGATACGCAATAGCAAAAGTGCCATTACTTACAAGCAACAATTGCCTACCGCGATGGCTAACCTCAAAACCCTCAGCGACGCGGGGGTACCCATTGTATTTGGTACCGACAGCGGCATTCCGGCCCGTTTCATGGGGTACTTTGAACACCTGGAAATGGAAATGATGGCCGAAGCAGGCCTGACGCCGATGCAAATTATCGTGTCGGCCAGTAAAACTGCGGCTGAATCCCTAGGTCTGAAAGACCTGGGTACCCTGGCACCGGGCCACCGGGCCGACTTTCTGGTGTTAAACGCCGATCCGCTGACCGATATTCGGAACGTGCGGAAGCTGGAAGGGGTGTATATTGGGGGCGAAAAACTGGGAGCTAAAAAATGATTATGTAAATCGGGCAACCTTTCTGGTAGGCTCCGCAAACTTCCCTATACGGATAGGAAATGACATCCGTTAACTTTATACTTGTCGAGCGCAAGCACTTTTTACAAAATTTGAGAATCCAGAATACCCTATTCAACATCTTACCTATGACTACCCAAACCGAATCCATACTGGCCAACCTACCCTTCGATGCTTCGGAGATCGACTGGTCGCAAATCCTGACCAATACCATCAATGCCTTTGACTGTGCCACGGGAACCATCCATACCCTCGACCGGGAAACCCAACTACTGATGCTGCGGGCGCAGCGGGGTATTCCCGAATTCTTACTACCGAAAATGTCTCAAATACCTATTGGCAAAGGCATGGCCGGGATTGCGGCGGAACGCCGGGAGGCGGTGGAAATGTGTAATCTACAAACGGACCAGTCGGGGATAGCACGTCCGTCGGCCAAAGAAACCAAGGTGGAAGGCTCCCTCGCCGCGCCTATGCTGCTGGATGGCGAGTTATTTGGAGTAATCGGCATCGCCAAGCCTGTGCCGTACGATTTCAACGAAAGCGAAATCAGTGAGTTGATGAAAATCGGAGAAGAAATAAGCCGCCGCCTTAGCCAATAACCCAATGGAAACAGGCTTTAGCCGTAGTGCACTAGTCTGCCCCACGTAACCCTTTTCTATGAAATGGTCTTTTGTCATTCAGCAAAAAATGAAAGCCGCGCTTCTGCTCGGCAGCATCATGGTGTTGGTAGTGGTGAGTGTACTGCTTTCGCGTAATAATATTGAAGGCATCGACAAGTCGTTTTCATCCATGTATACCGACCGACTGATTCCGGCTACGGATATCGTGTACCTGACCGAAAGTCTGTACCAAAAGCGGTTGTTGATGGAAAAGCAGCTGCTGACTCAGGAGGAGAGCTCCTGGGAAGGTGTTCGCCAGCAGCTAGGTACCCACAATCAGCGAATTGATTCGCTGGTGGGGGAGTTTGAAAAAACCTACCTGGTCAGGGATGAACTAGCGAGCCTCCGCGCCTTCCAGAGCCGGCATACCGAGTACGCCCAGGTCGAGCAGAAAATCGTGAGCCTGGGAAAAGCCGGCGATCGCCTGGCCGGCATAAGGCTGCATGCCGGCCAGGGAGAAGTACTGTTTCAGAAAACGATGATCCGCGTGCGGGAACTCACCGAGATTCAGTCGTCGGTAGGTAAGGAGCTATTCAAAGAGTCTCATC
>JBBRDE010000410.1:0-3341 GCA_038204185.1 Cytophagales bacterium | reverse complement strand
CTTTACTTTCTGGAGGCGGTATTTGGTTTCCATTTTCCGACAAAAGCGACCCATCTCCAAGTAGTTGTAGCTGGACTTAGCCGTATTAATACCCCTAGCGCCAATCTTGTTGGCAATGATGTGGATATGCTCATGCTCCTTGTCGCTGTGTTTGAAGGCTAACAATCCATTGTCTTTGAAACCAAAATCCCCAGCAAAGTCCACAACTATGCCCCGCAGAGTTTCCTGATCAGGCTTCTCACCGGGCGGAAAAGATAAGCTGACGTGGCAAACGGCTTTGCGCGTTCGGGAATTCAAAGCCGCCACGCTATGCAGTTCGTCAGCTATGATGCCCAACTCCATTTCTTCCCCAAATAGCAGCGCATCGATGTTCTGGTGATAGACTAGTTCTCCCCGTACTTTGAGTTCATTAGATATTTTATTGACCGGGTGGTCGTACGTGCAGTATGAGATTACCCCCAAAAAGTTCTGGCCTGACTTCCCAATTTTACCTATCATGACGCAGCTTTGTCATTTTATAAAGTTCTAAGAACGGATTAAGGGCATTTTTTAAGTCATCGACCTTACTCAGAATAACTTTCAGGAACGCACCATCTTGCGTAGACTTAGCTTCTTCTTTCAAAGTTCTCTCCAAGCCCGCTACAATCGAATCCAGTTTCATAATCAGGCTCTGGCTGTATGCTATTTCATTCACAGAATATACGGCCCGCAGCACTACCTCACGCACATTCGTTGCCATACGCTCGAAGCCTTCCGAGACAAGTATTTGGGACGATGTCTTTTTTGAAAGCATCAATAAGCTGCCCGACAGTTTGAGTAGGTTCGTAAGCTGCTGCCTGATGCCCTCCTCTATTGGCTTACTCAACGTGGCCGCTTCGCGGTTCAAGAGTTTTTCCCGGCAGAAAACTGAAAATTCTATTGCATATCCCTCGTGTTGCTTTTTGAGTGTGTCTATCTCATGCTGAGTTAGCATCAAAGTTACTTTACGTCGCTTTTCATCCGCTTTTAGGGATGGTCGCCCTGGCTTTCTACTTTTCCCCATCTTTCAGTATCCCTTTCTGAATAAGTTTACAATGAGTCGCATGGCGAATTGACTCCCATAGGGCAAGCGGTTTTCATCTTGGTAAAATACACTTGCGGTGGATTTCGACCGGGTGAAAACATAGCTTGCTATTTGGATGAGCAAATATAATATATTATTAAATTAATATTTTTATGTAAATATCAAAATGTACAAGACGTGCAGATGAGTTCTGGCTCTTTTGGCCTTGTTTCCAGAGAGGCAGGAAAGTGCATTCATTCGTACTGAGTTGCTACTGAGTTGCTCGCTTGTTGGAGCCATGCTAATACCGTGTTGGCTATGTGTTGACGACGTGTTTCTAAAAAATAATTTGATAAATTATTGATTTAAAATTTTTAATTTAAAATTTCATCTCTGATATTTGACCCATAATTGATCACATATGGTAGAAAATGGCTTCGGAATAGACGATGTTCAAGCCAGACAAAGACTGATTTTCCTGTTAGAAAATGAAATGGTAAAAGGAAAATTTGAATTGCTGTACAGGCTGTTCCGTCATGAGGTGAAAGAACTGTCTCTTTTGGGGGCTTCAAGGTTGATATCTAATGACTTGGGAGTACAGGTCGGAATCCAGACCATACGGACATTGAAAATCAAGTACCACAAATTCGATAATGCAAAAGGAAAGGGATTGGGGCGTTCATCCTCATTCAATTCCTCGATAATCCAAAAAAGTGAGAGACCAAAGAGTGACGAAGGGTACCATTCCATAATGAAGGAGATCGAGGATTTTAAACCAATGGACGTGTTTGCAGACACAACTCACAGTAAAATCGCCTCTCTGATAAAGTGGGCAGATAAAACCAATTCTTAACGGAATATGGAACAAATAACAGAACCTAAGAAATTCAACTTTATCATTCAGGCTAAGGGCGGCGTGGGAAAATCATTTTTGACTTACCTCATCGCCGTCAAACACGAAGATGATGGTAGCCGCACCTTCATCGACGTCGATAGCTCTACAAAAACCAGTACGGCGCAACTCCGTTTTCTGGCGGAGAAAGAGCAGCGCCTGGCAGAGATCGACTTATTAGACAGTTACCGGAAGATTGTCCGTGATCGGCTCTTCGACAGTATTCAGCAATTATCGTCACTGAGCAACGCGGTGTTTTACCTAGATTTTGGTGCGCCAGAATCAGAGCAAGTACCTGCCCTTCTTACCTTGGATTTAGACCAGGACGAATTCAAAGAATTTGAACAGTACCTAGGCGTGGAGTTTATATTCCATGTGGTCGTGGCGGGGGGAACGGCCTATACCTCCTGCGTAGAGTACCTCATGAAAATTTACAAGGCGGTAGGCAATGTTTTTCCAATTATGGTTTGGATCAACGCTAACACCTTCCAGAATTTTCCTCAGCAACGGGATGAGTGTCTTTCAGTGGCCAAGAAGTGCCGAATGACAGCGGAGTTTTTCGGCGATATCGAACCCAATACCGACCTGGCCAGCAAGATCATCAGTAACATCGAGAGAGGGGAGGGGAGTAGCGGAATTCTTGCAGCCGGGTGGTTTGCCAAAACTAAAATGGACAAACTGGTGAAAGCCATAACCATTTAGCACGTGGAAACAACGCAAGAAATTTCTAACGAGGCACTTCGCCGGATTATCGGACATTTTCAGGAAAAGTACGGGTTGGCCATGGATTCTATGACCGCTGCTTTATTGAATGAGGTAGGAGAGAAGGATCAGAAAGATATTCAAGGCTATAAGGCAATGGCCGAGGGCATATCAAATGAGTTAAATGCTATGAGAAACGCTTTCAAACCCTTGACCACGGAAAGTCCTTGGGCGTCATTTGCCTACGGGCTAGGCAAGTACACTTGGGCTTGGACTGCGGCGGTGTTCTTCGGTATCGGGATTTTTCTACACCACGCCAGGGAGACTACTCAGGCAGAATATCAGCGAGCCAGGCTCGTCGTGGAGCGATATCCGAATTTGCCAATGCTTGAGCCGCTTATAAAGTCAGCCAAAATTGTGAAAAAAGAACAGGGGTTTTTCCTGGAACTGGCCCCAGCCAAAGACCGATTGCTGCTTGGCCAAAATTATACGATTGATCCGGCGGTAAGGCTGCCCGAGAATGCTCAAAAAGTGCTTATACCATTAACGTTTAAATGACAAAACCTCTTGTTAGTCATGCTATTGATTGTGATTAGTAACGGCGCGTACATCCTTTTCTCATTTGTCGCCTTTATCGTTTATGCTTTCATCTATCTCTCCTCCGTCGGCGTACTGGACGGACGAAAGGAAAATATGCAGAATCGT
>JBBRDE010000409.1:0-3365 GCA_038204185.1 Cytophagales bacterium | reverse complement strand
CCGACGGGCAGCCACAAATTCGCTGCGGATTTGGGAGCGCTGTCCTTCGAGGTACCTTGGGGCATTTTGTCCACCGGGCGAAAAGACAAAATCAGAAACCAACACGGAAAGCTCGTTGGCTTTTTGCTGGTTAAGGATTTTACTCACTACATCACCGATGTCGGAGGTACCCCGCTTGCCGCCCTGCGTCTTAAAATTCGTCCGGTTCAGGTTTTGGTAAAAAGCATCCACATCCATTTTAGAAGCCGCCGCTTTCACTGGAATAATCGTGGAATTAATGTAATTGAGATTCAGCGTATCCGTAGCCGGGAAGTTTTCCAGATTGGTCAGCAGGTCGAGCATGGTCGCTTTGAAAACCGTCGAATTGGCATCGACGTAGCCATCCATACTGACGGAGTTTTCCAGAAATACGCTGATGTTAAAGTTGGTAGTGGCTGAAGCGGAGCCGGGCTGGCAAATGTCGGCGAGGGCTACGGGGGTACCTTTGGCGTCGAAGTACTTTTTCAGGTAGGCCGCTACTTTGGCGTGATCCACTTCCCCGCTTTCGTTTTTAAGGGTACGAAAGCCCCGGTCGTCGGAATTTTGGATGCCTTGAATCAGAGTTTCGTATTCCTGCTGGTTTATTCGCTGGTCATCTTTGGCGAAATCAAGGGCCTGATCGTTGAATTTTTCAAACGAGTAGGTTTTACCATCACCACAACTTTGCAGCAGAAAGACACCAGAGAGAATGATACAAGAAGTCAAAAGTGAGAGGGGTAGTTTCTTCATTCGTCCAATTTTTAGCTACCAATATAAGGCTCTATGACGGTTTTTAGTTTAATTATTTGTCCAACATGCCGATACACAGTATGACCGAATCGCCACATAGGCGAATTCTGAACTTTATAAGGAACGTTTCGGATGCCATGTTATTCTAGGAAGCTAAAAATCTATGTTGCCTACCATAAAAAAAGCCCGGCCATAGCGTACCGAGCTTTGATGACAATCAATTAGGAAATACCGCTTACTGGTAAGTCTCATCGTAGCTAACCATCCACTTAATACCAAAAGGGTCGGTCATCATCCCGAAGTAAGATCCCCAAAAAGTATCCTGCATGGTCATGTTTACTTTACCGCCAGCCGAGAGAGCCTCATGTAGCTGGTTGGTATCCTCTTTGGAGTCGGTGCTGAGCGAAATGGAAAAGTTATTGCCCCCGGTCAGGTGTTGTCCCATCGATACCAGCATGTCGGTCGCCATCAGAATCTGGTTCGTGCCCAGGGGGCCATGTGCATGATTTTGTCGTGGGCTTCAACGGGGACTTTGTCCGCTTCTGGGGTGGTCCCATAGCGTTGCACCATCAGGAATTCGCCGCCGAAAGCGGATTTGTAGAAAGTGAGGGCTTCTTCGGTGTTGCCCGGAAAATTGAGGTAAATGTTAGCCTTTATCATAGAGAGTAAGGGTTTGGGGTAGGTTAAGGAATAAAAAAGAATTTTCATGGCTAACAGACGCTTTCAGGCGGCTTCGGCGAGATGCCTGATTTTTTGCAGTGCCTTTTCCCAGGCTATTGACATGGAATCGTAGGATTCTTGGGGCATATCGGTTTCTACGGAAAGCAGCACGGTACCTTCCTTTTCTTCCAGCCTATATTGTTCATGACCTCCCCGCACGGCTAGGGCCTGCTCACTCTCGTAATCCTCTTCTCCCGTCACCACCAGGCCCAGGTATTCCACGGATAGCTTTGTGCAGGGCCGATTGATCACCACTTTGCCCACCAGTCCTCCGCCGCTAATGTCGATGAATAAAACCTTGCTACCTACCCGCCAGGTACCTTCGGCGCGGGCACCCAGGCTGAATTCTGCGTACCAGATAGGCAGGTACTTTTCATCGAACAGAACCTGCCACACTTTTTCTTTGGATGCACCAATCCCGATCGACTTGCGGATGGTTTCTTTTTTTAAGAAGGAGTACAATTCCATACGATGTCAGGTGGAGAGAAAAAGTGAAATGAATAGGTAATAGCCTCAGTTTAAAGAACTAGTATAAATTTTAGACCAGCTGGACGAACACTCTCATACGTTGGTAAGCAGCTGTTGTCAACACGCAACGATATGTTATATTTGTGTGATAAAAGTAGTATTATATATGATATAATACAAATATATATCCATCTTTTTAAATAGGTGGGAACACTAGCGAAGAATAGCGCTAGCCAAATAAAGAAAAATCCCCGCAGGGAGCCGGGACGGGTCAGGAATCAGAGCGGGAGTCTGCGTCTTTGGCGGACACATAATCGGCCCATTCATCAATATCCGTGAGCGGTGGGAGGAGATGACAGGTAAGTTTTTGGGTTTGCAGGGCGGCTGTGGTTTTTCCCATCAAGGTAGGTTGACTCCACGGCATATTGTCAAAAATAACTTCGTATAAGCTGGTCATTCCCAGTAGATAGTATCCTCCATCGGTCGACGGTCCGATGACTACATCGTTGGTTTGGAGCGCTTGAAAAGCTTCTACCAGGTGCTGGGGCTGCAATTCCAGACAATCGCTGCCGATGATGACGACGTTCTCTGCGCCATTTTCAAACTGCTCCCGAAAGGCTTGCTTCATCCGGGTACCCAGGTCGCCTTCGGGTTGCAGGGCTTTTGCCCAGCCATTCCACAGGTCGTTCTGGTTGATAAAATCACCGTAGTAAACAGTTTTGGTGTAGCCTTCAGCGGGAAGGGTTTCGGTCACCGAGCGAGTGTATTCCAGCAGTTCGCGATAGATTTCCGTAGCCCTCACGTGACCCACCGTTTTGGCGATGCGGGTCTTGACGTTCCCTTCAATAGGATTCTTTACAAAAATAATCAGAGCGGCACGCGCCATATTTTGGTAGTTTTGCATTTTAATCGACAAGGTATAACCTACGCAGCGAATGGCAAAAGAGATTATTTTTTCGGAAAAAGCACCCGCCCCGATCGGACCTTACAGTCAGGCGGTTCTGGTCAATGGTACCTTATATGTTTCGGGGCAAATAGCCCTGGCGGAAGCTGAGGCAGGAGATAAAAAGGCCGAAGCAAAACAAGTCATGGAGAACATCGGCCACATTCTCACCGCCGCCGGACTCACCTACGCCGACATCGTCAAATCCAGTATTTTCCTGAAAAACATGGATGATTTTGGGCTGGTCAATGAAGTCTACGGGGCTTATTTTGAGAGCAATCCGCCCGCCCGAGAAACCGTTCAGGTAGCCAGACTACCCAAGGACGTCAACGTGGAGATTTCGGTCATCGCGGTGAAGTAAATCAACGAGGCCAATGGCCGTCGGCTTGTATCAATCAATACCCTACTTATGAACCAATCCCCTGTTCGCGTTCGTTTCGCGCCCAGCCCCACTGGGCCACTCCAC
>JBBRDE010000408.1:0-3412 GCA_038204185.1 Cytophagales bacterium | reverse complement strand
CGTGTTGGGCGACCTCCCCGTGCACCTCGTAGCCGAGCACGGGGCTCTCATCCGTACCCACGGAAAAAGCGAATGGGTACTTAACCCTGCCTACCAGGAAGACTGGAAGGAGGATATCCGGTCAATCCTGGATCTGTATGTCAAGCGGTGTCCCGGTGCTTTTGTCGAAGAAAAAGAAACTTCCCTAGCCTGGCATTATCGCACGGCCGAGGATCAGGAATACGCCCTCCGGCGTGCCCAGGAGCTTGCCTGGCAACTCAAAAGTTTCATTCAGGCCGAAATGCACCTGCAAATCATCGAGGGTAACATGGTCATCGAAGTCAAGAAAACGGCCTTTAACAAAGGTACCTCAGCCCAATCGTTCGTAGACCTGAATACCTATGATTTTATTCTGGCGATGGGCGACGACACGACGGACGAGGACATGTTTGCCACCCTGCCGGACACCGCTTTTACTATTAAGGTAGGGGATGCGCTTTCCATTGCTAAAAAGCACATCAAGAATCAACATGACGTCATGGAGCTACTCAGTGCATTCACCATTTCCTAAGTTTTCATGCGCAGGTTTTCAGGAATGATAGTTGCCGTACTCTGTGTGCTGATGGGTTTTATTGCCCGTTTGGAGGATCCTAGGACGGTTTTCCAACAGAAAATGAAGGCGGTCGAATCAGGTACCCTTCCCGAATTAGCCCTTCGTATGGCCGAGTCGTTCAAGGGTACCCCTTACGTCGCTCAAACGCTGGAGGGAAATCCCACCGAAAAGCTCGTGTGCCGTTTTGATGGCCTGGACTGTACCACCCTTGTAGACGCTGCTGTGTCGCTGGCCCTGGCTCGCCAGAAAAGTCTGTCGTATGAGCAATTCTTGACTGAGCTCACCCAGCTGCGCTATGCAGCGGGTACCGTCGATGGCTATGCCTCACGACAGCATTATTTCCTCTCGTGGCGAAACGAGAACCAACAACGGGGTCTGTTGACTGATGTCACGGAGCGTGTGGGCGGTATACCTTACAAAAAGGAAATCAATTTCATGTCCACCCACGCCGATTTGTACAAAGGGATTACCTCCGAAATCGTTTTGAAACAGATTGGTGAGAATGAGAAGTTAATTAATGGTCAATTCTATTTTTACATACCCAAAGCATCCGTTCGCGCCGTTGAATCCCGATTGGCCGATGGCGATATTATCGGAATTACCTCCACGGTTCCAGGCTTAGACTGTAATCATCAGGGAATCGTAAAAATAAAGGACGGACGCGCCTACCTTGTCCATGCTTCCACCACCGCAAAACGCGTGATAACCAGTACGGAACCCCTAACCGATTACCTCAATTCGGTAAAACGCCATAGTGGAATTATCGTGTTAAGGCTCAAAGATCGATTTTAGCCGATGAAAATTCAATACTGGCAAATCCTGGCCCTAGCCCTGGCAGCGGGTGTGCTAACGGGCTGGATCACTATTCGGCTTTTGAAATTCTTATCCCGAAAACAAGATCGGCGATTCTTCCGGACTGTGCATTCCAGTATCACGCATGTCCTGTACTTCTTTTTTCCGGCTCTTTTTCTGCTGTTGGTCGCCAACAACCATTTCGTGCAGGCAGAGGAGAGTTTTCTGGTATATAGCCTGAGCAAGGTTTTATTGATTGCTGTAAGTACCTGGCTGGCCATCCGTATCGTCACGATTTTTGAGCGGCTGATCCTGGATCAGCTTGATCTTAATAAAACCAATAATCTACAGGAGCGAAAGCTATTCACAAAAGTCAAGTTCATCAAGCGACTAGTAGTCATTGCAGTGCTCATTATCGCGGTTTCCCTACTGTTGCTTAGCTTTCAACAGGGCCGTGAATTTGGGCTCGGAATTCTCACTTCTGCTGGAATCGTGAGTGTAATCGTGGGTTTTGCCGCCCAAAAAACAATTGCTAACCTGCTGGCTGGTATCCAGATTGCCTTCACCCAACCAATCAAAATCGAGGATGTCGTTATTGTAGAAAACGAATGGGGTCGCATTGAAGAAATCAACCTGACTTACGTAGTTGTAAAACTTTGGGATCTCCGGCGGTTAATTCTCCCAATTACCTATTTCGTAGAAAATTCCTATCAAAACTGGACACGCAATGATTCTAGTATCATTGGGTCGGCTTTTTTCTCGCTTAATTATCATGCCCCAGTTGATCAGCTACGAACCGTGTTTATGGCCATCCTGGCAGAAAGTCAGTTATGGGATGGCGAGACGGCTGCCTTACAGGTAACCGATACCCGTGATCAATATATGGTCGTGCGGGCCATCATGTCGGCTCACAACGCCCCGGATGCCTTTGACCTGCGGTGCGAGGTACGTGAGAAACTCATCGAATATATTCGGGCTGAATCCCCGGAATCATTACCCAGGTTTACACACGATACTATGGAAAACGGGCCCGCACAGGCAAGATCACTTTAAAAATCAGTAAAACGACTCATCCAAATCCCTATGTATCACTCAGCTAAAAATCGCTGATAGTTGCGTAACCAACGGAGCAGTTTTAAAGGATCTTAATACTCAGTCCGAAACAAAAAAGCCATTCGAGAACTCGAATGGCTTTCCGACATATATCCACACCATTAAAAGCTCAACCCTAGCAGGTTAAACTTTATCTTAAATGCAATTTAATATCTTTTTTGATCAGAAATGCAAGGCAGACAACAAAATATTAGTTGTACTGCTCGGAATTATCCCCAAAAGTATCACTATCCTGGAAATCTTCCAAATTATCATTTTCAAATAATTCTAAACTCAGTGCTTTTTTTAAAAAAGCAATTTGACCGCCATGGTATAAATCGTGGTTGATCACTCCGTGAAGCAACGTATAGTAGGAATATGTGCGGCCCGAAACAATTTGATCCAGAAAGTCATCACTAGTCCGTTTTTCAAGTTCACTGATCAGTTCTTCCTGAGACAGACTAAGTTCCATTTGCAGGGTTTCCCACTCTAACTCATCGACGAACGGGAAGGTTTTCCAATTTTTTTCCTTAGTTTTTATATCAAAACTGGTGTCGCCCTGCAATTTCCTGACAGCAAAGATCCGCCAGGTCGTCATATGAAAAACCAGCTCAGCGATGGTATGCGTGGTGGTACTTATCCTCATATCAGCCAGTTTGGGCGAAACTCCCCTTAAAATTTCCACAACCGACGGCCCGTGCCAGGCTTGTTCGCTTTCGTAGGTATCGTTCAGGAGATCAATAATCCTCAGTAGTTCTTCCTTAGTTTCCATGTAATTTGGCATAGCGTTACACATATCTTCAATAAATGAAAAATAAAACAAAATAATTCAGTCCACAACAAAATAGTCGATTCGTTTGGGCTAACGTAAAACCTTACACGCAGCAGCATGAAGAAGTCTTGTTTAGTAAGAAATGAAAAAAGTTGGTTGTCATA
>JBBRDE010000407.1:0-3445 GCA_038204185.1 Cytophagales bacterium | reverse complement strand
AAACAAAATGCCTCTGGCTAATTTATTCATTTCGAAAAAATTAGTAGATTGCCCCTCTCCAAAAAAAATACTTATACTCTTGGCGACCCAAAAACCCAACTATTCGGAAGAAGACCTGGTAGAATCGCTTAAACAGAATGATCGCGTAGCGTTTGAATATCTATACGACCATTACTCCGGAGCTCTGTTTAATGTGATCTGCAAGGTTTTACGAGACGACGAGAAAGCGGAAGATGTCATGCAAGACGCCTTTCTCAAAATCTGGAAAAGTATAAAGTCCTATGATCCGGCCAAAGGAAGGCTGTTCACCTGGATGCTGAATATAGCGCGCAACAGTGCTATCGACGCGGTCAGGTCGGAAGGTCGAAAACCGGGCATGGATGATATTACTGAGAACCCCGACCGTACGGACCAAAACGCAACGTATCAACCCTCCACCTCTACGTTAGATCTGAAAGCATTGGTTGACACCCTGCGACCCGAACGTAAAATTCTGGTCGACCTGGTGTACTTCCAGGGCTACACTCAAGAAGAAGCTTCCAAAGAACTGGATATTCCTCTGGGGACCGTTAAATCGCGCATTCGGACAGCGTTGCAGGATCTTAAACTTTATTTTAACCTATGAATACCCGAGACTACATAGAGTCAGGCATACTGGAAGAATATGTGCTGGGGGCAGCTTCCTCGCAGGAGAAGCAAGAAGTGGAATGCCTGTCCAAAGTTTACCCAGAGGTGAGAGCTGAGCTGGTTCGGTTGGAAGAAACCATCGAACAATATGCTATGCTGCACCAAATCCCGGCCCCAGCCCGGTTGAAAAACGATATTTTCGCGCAGATGACCTTTGGCCCCGCGACCGGCACACAGACCGTAGCTGATTCGCAGGAGACCTACGTGAGGCCCTTGTCGAGCGCCGCTGCCGAAGGGCCGGTTGGAACAACGGGGACGGTTCGTCCGATGTGGGCCATGATGGCCGTGGCGGCTTCGGTGCTGTTGGCCATGTTTGGCGGCTGGGCGGCTTACCAGATGAGCGAAGCCCGCACCCAGAACGAGCAACTGGCGGCTGAGGTGTCGGACCTGAGTCAACGTACCGAATACAACGAAGCGCTGGCGGCCCACTATCGTAATCCCGACACCAAAGTGGTCAGGATGCCGGGACTGGACAAAGCCCCCGCGAGTAGCGTGGTGGCTTTGTTGAACCAAAAAACCAATGAGGTAGTGCTGGATGTGCAGAATTTGCCCGCCGCTCCCACCGGGAAGCAGTACCAGTTGTGGACGATTGTGGATGGGAAGCCCGTGGATATGGGCATGCTTGATCCGGTATTTTCCAATCGTCTGCTCCGCATGAAAACGAGTAGCCCCAATGCAGCGGCTTTCGCTATTACCCTGGAAAAAGAAGGTGGTAGTCCCAGCCCGACCATGGAAGAAATGTATGTGATGGGTAAAGTGTAAATACTGTCTACCATTTTTAACAGAAAGAGCCCGATGGTAGTACCGTCGGGCTCTTTCTGTTGCTACCCTAACGCACCATAATCCGCTGGGTTTGACTGGCTCCGTCCCGGCTTATTTGTAAAAGATAAATACCTGGGGGAAGCAGCGTCGGCGTCTGTAAAATGGATAGCCCGCGAATGCTGCTTGAGCTGATTTCTGTGGGAATGGATTGTCCCTGAGCGTTAAAAAGCTGGTGGGTGAGTGGTTCGTCAAAATCGGTACGCAGATAGATGGGCTCGCCCGGTGATACCGGATTGGGGAAAGCAGCCAGTACAGCCGGGGTTTCCCCCCGGAACACCGCAATCAGCGGCGAGTATTGGCTGGATCCATTGGCATTGTCAAGTCGTAGGCGGTAATAAGCTGTCTGCGCAGAAGGAGCAGAGTCGACGAAGGTATATAAGTGTGACGAGCCGGGATCGGAGGAAACAGGCAGGGTGCCCACCGGCTGAAAGGTGTCCCGGTCCTCGCTACGCATGACGGTGACTCGCGAGGCGCCAGATACTGGGGCCGATAACGCGTAAATTTCAACGCTATTTTCCAGAATTCTAGCTTCCAGTGAACGAATTATCTGCGGGAAAGGTACCCCTTGCCGCACCCGCAGTATTTCCGATGTGGTCCCAACCAGCGTCGGACTCTGTGCCACCACCCGCAGCCGATAGTTGGCGTCGGGCAGGGAGCCAGGGAGGGTTACGCGCAGCGGACTTTGCGTGCCCGAGCCCACAATGGCCAGGAAATTCCCCCCGGCATCGAGTAGTTCAACAAGGGTGGTGGAACCGGGCAGGGTTCCTACCAGCTGATAAGGTATCCCGAACGACTGTCCCGGTGATGCCTCCCAGGGCACCAGGCCCGTATGCAGGAAAAGGGTGGGGGTATAGGCAGGACGCTGCGCGAAAAAAGCATCGGATAGGGCGCGGTTCCAGGCCTGGGCTACCTGGGTGAGGCCCTGAGTGCCTCCGCGTACGTTCTCAAAATGGCCGTGTTCGGGACGGGGTACCTGGATCGTGTCGGTGTAGGGACCACGCCAGGTGTTGAAATCAGGTGTTTCGGCCAACTGTATCTGAGCATTGATTACAGGTAGGTAGGGCTCGGGGCTATTGTAGCTGACACTGCACTGCGCGATGGCCCACGCCAGCGGATGACCAAAATCGTTTCTCGATTGTTCGATTAACTTCCGAATATTTTGGTAGTACGCCTCTTTGGAAATCTTCAGGTGCAGGGCATCGTTTTCTCCGTGAAACCACAGCACCGCCCTGATTCCCAGCCACGAGTGGTAGTAGCGCAGGGAGTTGATCAAATTGGAATAGGGCTGGCGGTTGGGCCAATCCTTGCCTACGTAGATATTCCGGGTGTTTTTGCCTTCGGCCCCCTCGCGCCAGTTGACGGAATTGGCCGCTGCCCAGCCCGCATTCATAAAAAGTACGGGTACCCCCAGCCGAGCTGATAAATAGGTCCCCAACTCTCCCCAATACCATGCCGATTCGCCCGAGGGGAAAATGCGGTTTTCGGTTTTAAGTGGAGTAAAATCCGGCACAGGCATCGGACTGTCCGGAGCCACAGTAATGTTATCGCCGTTGAGGTATTTGTTTAAGGCATTAAAGGAAATTACCTGATCTGTGCCACCTTTTGCCCCCAAATTTGGCAGGCCCATGGCGTTGGAGTGCCCGGCGATCAGGAAAACCTCCCCGATGCCCACAGCTTGCACAGAAACCGTGTCTATCACATTGTCTGTCTTGATGCCACGCACTTCCAACCGGTACCAGCCTCCGCTGGCTACGAGCGAACCAAAAAAAAATCCCTGCTGCTGGGGTAGAGTGAGTGCTACCCATGGCTCCTTGGTAACCTTATTTTGGGGAAGCGAAACCAGCCGGGCTTCCATTTTTCCGTAGGGGAAAGTATATGTTCCGCTTACGTGCAGCAATCCCAGGTTGCGCGAGTCGCGCTGGATTATCACATTTTT
>JBBRDE010000406.1:0-3474 GCA_038204185.1 Cytophagales bacterium | reverse complement strand
TTAGGTAAAGCGATCGAGAATGCTGAAAAGCTGGGATTCAGTGGTGGCGCGGCGCTTTATCCCATGGTAACTATCAACGGTGAGGAAAGCCACAATGAGTGGGAAATTACCTTCGAGGAAATCCATCGAAATGGGGCTATTGCGTATGCCATCTTTGACTATATTCGGTACACCGGTGACAAGGCCTACCTTGCTGAATTTGGCCTCGAAGTTTTGATCGCGATTTCGCGGTTCTGGCAGCAACGGGTCAACTGGTCCGAGGCAAAAAAAAAGTATGTCATGCTGGGGGTCACGGGTCCCAATGAATACGAAAACAATGTCAATAACAATTGGTATACCAATTACATTGCTGCCTGGACGTTACGTTATACCCTGCAATCCATTGAATACGTACAGGTCAACGGGGGTAACTCTGAGTTGTTCGCAAAACTCTCCTTCGATGCTAATACTGAACCCACCGCTTGGCAGGCTATAATAGACGGTCTGCATTTTCCGTACGATACTGAACGTGATGTGTTTCTACAACAGGACGGATTTCTGGACAAGGAATTACTCACGGTAGATCAGATCAATGAACATCGGCCCATTAATCAAAAGTGGTCCTGGGATCGGATTTTGCGTTCCTGCTTTATCAAACAGGCCGATGTGTTGCAGGGACTCTACTTCTTCGAGGAGGATTTTGACCGTGACACCTTGCAGCGCAACTTTGATTTTTACGAACCCATGACTGTCCATGAGTCGTCTCTGTCGCCTTGTGTACACTCTATATTAGCTTCCCGGCTTGGCATGAAGGAAAAGGCGTACGAAATGTACTTACGTACCGCCCGCCTCGATCTGGACGATTATAACAACGACACCGAGGACGGCCTGCACATCACGTCCATGGCGGGTACCTGGATGAGCGTTGTAAAAGGATTTGCCGGACAGCGGGTGCGGGATGGCGTACTGATTCTTGACCCTTATCTACCCGCGTGCTGGGAATCTTATTCGTTCCGAATCGGGTTTCGGGAGGCTACTCTCACAGTGTCGGTGGATCGCGAAGACGTCCGGATAATTAATCCTACTCCCCATCCTATATCTGTCAAGGTTATGGGAAAAGCAGAAAATTTGGTCGGTGAAAAAGTATTTAATTTTTTCGCAAAAGACAGTAATCTTGTAAGGTAGTTCGCTGAGTAGATGGTGGAACCCTAATAGTTTGTTGACATCATGGCCTGCATAATTGATAGCTATGCTTTATATTTAGATTATTGATGGATACATTTTGGTGGGTGCTAACGAAATTGGTACCAGATTCGCTTTTAGTAGAAATGGCCCAGCTTTGGGTAAGGTGTTGTTTATTATGAGCTATACCATGGGGCCGTGCAGAAAACATTGGAATTGCAAAGATCACATACACTTTTGTTTAAAGAAAAATTGGCACCTGATGAGTAGGGGATGGATTTTGGGTTTTATAATGTTTTGGCATTTACAAGCAAATATCGCTCAGGCGCAGAATTTTAGGGATTGTCAGAAGCAATTCGAAACGTTGCTCAGTCGCTTCAACCAATCGTTTGAAGAAAACAATCCTGAAATAAGGCGGTCGGCCGAGTACCGCTCTGACCTGATCTCCTTACAAAAAACGTTTCAGATCTACGACAAGTCCTTTTATAAACCATCCGATTCTCTTCGGAGAGCCACCAATGAAGCCCTGCTGAATGTCTTGGCTGGCAACTACGTCAAAGCACTCCATTTACTTCAATCGATCGACACGCTCGATTCCCAAACCAGCTACTACCTGGGTTTACTCCAACTCCTCAACCATCAATACGAGGAGGCTATTCCTTTATTTGAAGCTACAAAGTCCAGTAAATGGGCAAGTCTCAATGAATTGGTTGCTTTGGGAAAAAAACGAAAAGTCGGTGAGGCTATTCAGTTTGGTCAAACGGTACCCCATAAGTCAACTCAAGGCAAATGGAATTACAACCTTGGACTGCTCTACAAGCAAGACCAACAACTGGAGGCTTCGGTGACAGAACTAACGGCGGCCATTCGTCAAAACGATCAGATGGCTTACCGTCTACTACGTGGCGACGTATTCATTAAGACGAAGCAATCTAAACGTGCGGTTTCAGATTTTGAAAAAGTGGCTAAACGGCATCCCAAAGCCCAAATTAGGTACGCCAGTGCCCTGCTGGATTTAAAGCGGTACGGTGAAGCCCGGTCCTATTATGAAAAATACCTTGAAAGTGATCACCGGCTATTCAGGAAAGATGCGCTCTTGGGGTTAGGACATGCTTACTATGGTCTCAGCCAGCTGGAAGAAGCCCAAAAATATTACCGCCTAGCCACCCCATTGTTCAGGAATAATCCAGCGGCCTTATGCGGACAGGCGAATGTACTCGTGACAAAGCACCAATACGAAAGAGCACAAACGATCTATAACCGGATTCTGGTGAACGACAGCACTTACCTCCCGGCACGGTTGGGCAGGGGCGTTGCCCGGTATGGCCAGCGGAAATATGCGCTGGCATTGGAAGATTTCACTCGTGCTGAGTCACTTTTCGATGCTACCGATCGTTCCCTGGCGGATCTATTCGTGTGCCGGGGGTATGCCAATTACTACCTGCATAATGCTCCCAAGGCACTTCCCGATTTTGAGACAGCCATACGGCTTGACGGCACCCGGTATGAAGCTCTGGCGGGTATAAGTGGAATCATGATCGACCAGAAAAATTTTCCGCAGGCGGGTCGTTATCTGAGCCGGGCGCTCAATTATGAGAAAACGTATGACAAGATGTGGAGCAACTATGGTAATCTCCTGCTGCACTTCGACATGTATACCAAAGGGTATGAGGTATTTAAAAAGGCAATTTCGCTCAACCCGGCCAATGTGAAGGCCCAGAACGGGTGGGGCGTAGTGCTGTTGGAGAATGACAGGCTCGATCAGGCCAAAGTATTGTTTGATAGCCTGGTGCTAAAAAACCCAAAAACACCCTATCTGATCAACAACCGTGGGATTGTAAACGCATACCATGGCAATCGGTTTGAGCAAAAACGACAGTACGAACCGGCTGATGCACAATACCAGTTGGCTTTTAATGATTTCAAACTGGCGATGGATGTAGCCCCGACCCGTAAATTTTACAACGTAAACCAGGGAAATGTATACCGCTATTATCAACAGTATGACGAAGCAAAAATTAGCTACAAAGCCTATCAAGATAAAAGCGCTCTGAATAACACCGCCGTCCTTTACGCCGGGATTGAAAATCTTAAAGATGCGAAGTATTACCTTGAAACGGCCTTACAATTAGACTCCTCCCATCATGTTTTTCAATTTAACATGAATCTGCTGTTAAAAGGCAAACAGAAGGAATTCGCCGTGTCCCTGGCAAAGGCGGTTGCTTCTACGGATGGTACCGAGAGTTTATTCTCCGATATAGGCATTAAGTACAGTCGTGATGGATTTGTTACTATCTATCTCTATGATTATGA
>JBBRDE010000405.1:0-3496 GCA_038204185.1 Cytophagales bacterium | reverse complement strand
GGAGGCTCTACACGCATCCGTCTGAAATTCAAGAATGGATTGCCGCCCTGGTCTTTCACCCTTTCGGACGGCAGCACGGTGCAGGGAACTTTCCTGAACCCCTATTTGATTACGGTGTCACCTACCGCAACGACCGAGTTTACGATCAGTTCGTTGAAGAGCGCCTGTGGTACGGGTACCAGCCGGGGATTTGCCGAAGTCACAGTCGATAGCAAGCCCTGACGTCGTGTTTTAAAATTATTCACAAAACTCTGCAACATCGGACCACTTTGGTGAGTTTTGGTACATTATGGAGCCACTGAAGAACTATCTTGAACAATACGTTTCGTTGTCCACAGCCCAATTTGACACACTGGAAGCGTCGCTGCGGGGCATGGAACTGAGCGCAGGCGACTATCTATTGCGGGAAGGCAATGTTTGCCGTACCATCTGTTTTGTCCAAAAGGGTACCCTACGCGTGCTGCATTTCGACCAGGATGACGAAGTGACCCGCTATTTCATACCCAAAGGCGACATCGCCGTCCTTCCCGATAGCTTCCGCTACCAGGCTCCGGCCAACGAGAACATCCAGGCTGTTACCGATTGCCGCCTGCTGGTGCTTCGCTACGAAGACCTTGTCAAGATGTACGATCAAATTCCGGTCTGGGCCCGCCTGGTACAAAAGCTGCACGAAGAGGTTCTGCAACAACGCATGCTGGGCCGAACGCTGGGATCGCGGGATGTTCGCGAGCGTCTGCAACTTTTTAACGAAGAATACCCCGGCCTGGGCGATGAGATTCCGACTAAATTTTTAGCTTCTTTTCTGCGCATCAGCCCGCTGGAACTGAACCGTATTCGTGGCGAGCTGACCCAATGATCCAACGCCATGCAGGTATTTCAGCGTGAGTTCAAGCTACCGTCCTTTCCCCGGGGTTTTCATCTGATCACCGATCGGGTCGAACGCGAACTCCCTGAACTACGCCACCTTAAAGCTGGAATTCTGCACGTATATATCCAACACACCTCGGCCAGCCTTACCATCAACGAGGATGCCGATCCCACAGTGCGGCAGGATTTTGAAAGCCATTTTAACAAAATGGTGCCCGAAAACGCCCCCTATTACCGCCACAAGTACGAAGGCAGCGACGACATGCCCGCGCATCTGAAAGCCTCGCTGTTGGGTAGCTCGGTGAGTGTGCCCATCACGAACGGCCGCCTGCACCTGGGCACCTGGCAGGGTATTTACCTGTGCGAGCACCGCGACCGGGCCTCGGGCCGCAGCCTGGTGTTAACCGCCTATGGCGTATGAGGAAGGTAGCCCTGTTCGTATTATTTTATGTTACAAATAATCCTCTCCAAGCCCAGGAAATAGCTTTGGGGGGTTGGCAAACGCATGTCAGCTACCTGTCTGCTTTTCGTGTTGAACAGGTGCAGGACCGCTTTTTCTGCGCTACTTACAACGGCCTGTTCAGCTATCAGCCGCAAAGCGATAGTACAATCCTTTATTCCAAAATCAATGGTTTGCACGACACGGGCATCAGCAGTATGGCCTATGAGCCCGATAGCCGTCTGCTGCTATTGAGCTACCGGAACGGAAATCTGGACGTGGTGCAGCTCGATGCAAACGCCGGGCTACAACAAATTACCGAATGGCCGCTGCTTCGCGACGAACCTTCGCTGCCCGTCGTTCGGCGGAGCTATCAGCTCGTTTTCAGAGAAAAACTGGCCTATCTCAGTACCACCTTTGGGGTTGTAGTTCTTGACCCCAGCCGCCGGGAAGTAAGAGAAACGTATCGAAATATTGGGCAAAACGGCTCTGAAGTAGCTGTTTTTGGCATTGCTTTTACCAGCGATAGCCTCTTTGCCCATACTTCGCAGGGTATCCTGCGCACTTCGCTGAGGGCCAATGTAAACCGGCAGTTTTACGGAAACTGGCAGAGGGTACCCGCTCCTTTTACCGCCACTTCGATAGCCGTGTTGCAGGATAAACTTTACGCCGGGGCAGCCGGGCAGGGTATTTTCCGACGAAATAAGGAGGATTGGCAGCTCGTGTACCCGGCCGCCAGCCCGCGGATCTCACTTCGGATCAGCCAGAACCGGCTCGTAGCGTCCCTGGACACCCGCGTCGTAACGCTCAGTCCGCAGGATCAGGCCACGGGTTTTTGTGATCCGCTGCTGGTGGCACCGCAGGAAGCCATTCTGGATGCCGCCAACAATCTGTGGGTAGCCGACCGCCGCGCCGGACTGGTCAGTAATTTTTCGGGAAGCTACCGTTCGCTAAGTCCCGCGACGGGCGATACAACGATCAGCCCCCGCACCGACTCAGTGATCGTCGACCGCAATGGTTTCCAGTGGATTCGCCTGCCCGGTAGTTTGGGCGGTGGTATTTTGGTAAAAGGCTCCGCTTCTTCGCAGCAAAGGTACCTCACGACTTCGCCCAACAACGGCGGCCTACCTACCTCCCGGATCAACAGTCTTTCGCTTGATCGCAATGGCCTGGTGTGGTTTGCCGCCGACCGGGGGGTAGGTTATTTTCTGCCCGATGGGATATTGGCTGGCGGGGCAGTCAATGCCGTGTTTCCTATTTTTGGTCAACGCAAATTATTGAGTAATGCGTACAACACGGCCATCGTTACCGAACCGGGCGACCGCAAATGGGTCGGTACCCGGAATGGGCTGTACCTGTTCAGCCCTGATGGTGCCAGGCTGGTTCGGCAGTTCGATGTGAAGAACAGTCCCCTGCCTTCCGACCAGATTTTGGCCCTGAGATTTGACGAAACCAGCGGACGGCTGTACATTGATACGCCAAATGGCCTGGTATCGTACCGCTCCGATGCTTCGGTCCCGGCAACGGATTTACAAACCGTGACCATTTTTCCGAATCCCGTGCGGCCCGGTTACGCGGGAATAGTTGGAATAAAGGGGCTAACAGAAGGTACCGTAGTAAAAATCACGGATCTGACGGGAAGGCTCGTTTTCGAGACACGGTCCGAAGGGGGAACCGCTTCCTGGAACCTGCTGGATTATACCGGACGGCGCGCGCGCAGCGGCATTTATTTGATACTGCTCCTAACACCCGACGGCACGGAAAGCAGGGCTGGCAAGCTGGCGATTGTGGAGTAGGTAAAATAGCTTGCCTTGTCTTATGCCTAAAAACAAAAATCAACCTACTGGATAATAAGCTTTTAACAAAGTCAAACATCCAGAATCTAAAATTCAGCATCTATTTACCATTCAATGGATTCTACAACCAAACCCTTCATCGTGGGCATTACGGGGGGAAGCGCTTCCGGCAAGACGTTTTTCATGAAAAACCTGCTCGCCTCCTTCGCAGAGGACGAGATTTGCCGCATATCGCAGGACAATTATTACCGTCCTATTCACGAAATCCCGAAGGATATCAATGGGGTGGAAAATTTCGACTTGCCCGAAACCATTGACCATAATCTCTTCGCACAGCACATCGCCGAACTACGCCAGGGAATGGTAGTTCAGCAAAAAGAATACACCTTCAACA
>JBBRDE010000404.1:0-3496 GCA_038204185.1 Cytophagales bacterium | reverse complement strand
TCATCCGGGACGAAGTAGGCCCGGAGTCCGGTTTCGGAGCTTTCCAGCCAGAAGGGATTTTGGGTCATCGGCCGTCCGGTGGGGGACCAAAGGGCCAGAGGTACCTGATGCACGGGTCGGTGATCGGTCAGATTGACCAATTCCAGACCACCGAGCCCGAAAGTCGAATTGCCGTTTTTATAGTTCTTCAATCCACCACACAGCATGAGATGGTTTCCAACGTAATGGCAATCCTGGTAGTCGATGTAGTAGGAGGGATTGGGGGTGACAGGTACCTTGGACGGTTTTATCTCGCTAATTTTTCCATTGGTTTCCAGAGGCCACTCATAAAAAATCCGTGAACTCCAATTGATTCCGTGTAGGGTGTGCGAGTCGGTGTCGTGAACCAGACCACCTATATGATCACCAAAACGAAAGACTTCTGTGATTCCCAACGTTTCGGGATCGACTTTGTAGATGATCGAACGGCTATTGGCGCGGTACTCGGCCATGGGGATCCAAAGGTACCTGCCATCATAATCAATTCCGCCGGGATGGTACATGGCTCCTTCGCCCAGCCGGATATCAGCGAGTAATTTTCCGTCTTCATCAAATTTGAAGAGGTAACCTACCCCCTTACCCGCCGCCCGATCCAGTACCTCCACCGAAGACATGAAGAAGGAAGAGCCGATTTTCACCATGCCCTGCGGGTGGTGGGCTGGAAAGAGAAGGGGTACCCCGGCTACCTGATTCCAGAGGGTAGTAGCCGTTAGTTTTTGAAATTTAGTGGCTAGATCGGTTACTGAAGTTTGCGCGAATACTCTTTCGCTAGCTAGAATGGCTCCGAGTAGTCCGAGAATAATAGTAATGCCTATTCGCTGTCTGCATGAGTCGATGAAGCGCATTTCTTAACACCGTTAGTTCTTATGCTTCTACTAGAAAATGCCTTAATTCACTAATGGGAAGGATTTCGATCAGATTCAAGAAGGCTACTGATCTATCGTCCGACACCCTGCACACACGGAGGATCATACCTTAGGCAGCACCCACGGCTTGCGGTACTTGGGAGTAATGAAAGCATTAGCGGCGGCATTGTTGCCAAAGTTCATTTTGCCCGCATCCCATTTCAATTCTGACTTAGTGAGCAGGGCAATATTGCCCATGTGGGCGTAGGTAGCTACCAGCGCCCCGTTTTCGATGGGACAGTTGGTCTCCTGTCGGGTTTCGATGCAGGTGATAAAGTTTTGCATGTGGTCGAGGTGGTAGTCGCGGCCCGGTTGCGAGGGCAGGCGGGGTACCTTGTAGGTCTGTCCGTTTTCACTCAGTTCAGGAAACACCTCCCAGCCCGCGCGGTCGATGACCAGCGTGGCGTCGTTACCGATGTAGGCCAATCCGTAGGAGCGACCGTACGGGCCGCTTTGGATACCCGCTACATTCTCCCAATTGACGGTATAGTCTTTCAGCTGGAAGTTGACATTCATGGTATCAAAGGTTTCGTGCGCATGGTCCGAAAAGGCGAAGTTTCCTCCGGACGACGTGACTGACAGGGGTAGTTCTTTTACGTCTTTCGCCCACAGGGCCATATCCAGCAGGTGGACTCCCCAGTCGGTAAGTAGTCCGCCGCCGTAATCCCAAAACATGCGCCACGAGCCGTGGAAGCGATTTTTGTTAAAAGTACGTGCGGGAGCCGGACCAAGCCACCGCTCAAAATCAACGCCCGGCGGCACGGCCGAATCGGCAACGATAGGCTGCCCGATGCCGTACCGAAAGTTGCCCCAAACATTTACTTTGCGTAGGGTACCGATATTTCCCTGCTTTATGTAATCCCGCGCCTTCATCCAGTGGTCGCCACTGCGCTGTTGCTGACCTACCTGCACCACGCGCTGGTATTTGCGGGCGGCTTGGACCATCAGGTTGCACTCAGCGATGCTATTGGCCAGTGGCTTTTCGACATAAATATCCTTCCCCGCCTGGCAGGCGGCAATGAACGGCAAGCAGTGCCAGTGGTCGGGGGTACCTATGATGACCGCATCGATGGATTTGTCGTCCATGACTCGCTCAAACTCTTTGTAGGTTTTTGGGGCCTTGCCCTGCATTTTCTCCACATCCGCCGCGCGACTGGTCAACACATTCGTGTCGATATCGCAGAGGGCGACACATTCTACATTGGGTAGTTTCAGGGCGTTGCTCAGGTCGCCAAAGCCCATACCCCGCGCCCCGATCAGGGCCACGGTGACCTTGTCATTGGCGTTTTTGGCGCGTCGGGCCTGCAGCGGCGAGTAGGCCATGCTGCCCAAACCGGCGGCAGCGGCAAGTTTGGTGGAGCTATTGAGGAATTCACGGCGGGTAGTGGGCATGGCAGGAATAGGATTTAGGTTTAGGGAAATTAACCCGGCTACTGATTTTTGATAAAGGGGCGCTGGCTTGTTTTTTCACTGGTAGGAAAATCGGCAGGAATCGGAATATCTACTTTCTCCGTGGCAGCCCACTGCGCACCCCGCTGGAGGCAAGTGATGAAGCCGACACACTCGACCGAATAATCTAAATGGCCCATCGCGATGTGAAAGACCCGGCCCTTGCCGTATTTGATTGTCATGAGCATGGGTTCATTCCGCCCGGTGCCCTTGTTTTCCTTGGGCGAAAACGCGGTGGCCAGTACGTCCATTTGTTCAGCCGGACCGCGCAGGCGGTCGTACATTTCGTCTTTGGTGTGCATCCAGCTCAGGGGCATTCCCTGGGTGATGGGGTGGTTCGGATTCCGGATCGTAACAAGAAATTCCTGCTGAGCGCCGTGCGAACCGGCATTGCCCGGCTGCGTATCCCGGACCAATTTCCCTTCCTGGTCATAGTATACATAGGGGCCATCCTTTTCGGTGCGGTTACCCCAGCCCCCCAATCCGATCATCCGGTTGTAGGCAGGCCATTCGGGGAACGAATTATTGGCGGCATGGACTACGACCAATCCCCCGCCTTTTTGTATAAATTGCTCAAAAGCCACCTGCGTGGCCTGGGGCCAGGGAGCGGCATTCCAGCCAAAATTACACACCACCAGATCGTACTGCGTAAAGTCGGGACGGAAGCTGGAATCCGGCCGGGATTTAGCTAGTGCGACGGTATTACCCGTACCCGCCAGCGAGTAGTCGGAAATGAATTCATCGCCCTTCCAGGTATAGTGAGTCCGTTGCACATCCACCGCAAACTTTCCGGTTTCTTCCAGGTACTGCTTCATCATGTAGGTAAGCTTGGGCCATTGGTCATGGTTGTTCTGCCCGTCCACGATAAGGGTACGGATGATTTTTGACTTTTTCTTCGGCTGGGCTTGCGTATACGGACTAGCGAACACAGCCACTAGAAAGAAAAGAAGGTACCTCATTTTCATAGAAATAAATTTTTTCGTGTCCAGGTTTATAGGCAAAAAAAGGAGTCTATACGATTTAGCTACTGAGAGGAAACCTATTAAATTTTGCCACCCGGGTTTTATTTTGTATCTTAAACCTATCTCATCACTCTTTCAAAA
>JBBRDE010000403.1:0-3560 GCA_038204185.1 Cytophagales bacterium | reverse complement strand
CACCGACTCCTCGGGCGAGAGCGGTAGTTGCTGCATTTGCGGGCCGGGCCGCCGCTCGTAGTTGGGCAACTTGGCCTCGCGGTATTGCAGCGGCTTGGGGTTCAGCGCGGCGAGGGACGCGCGGGCGTCGTCGCTCACGGCCCAGAGAATGGCTTGCTCCATGAGTTGGAGGAACTCCGGCTGCTTCCAGCTACGCTCGTCGTGGCCGTATGCCGTGGTGAAAACGCGGCCCTCATCGTGCGCTGGCAGGGCGAAGTTCCCGCCGAACTGATCGAGTTGTTCTTTGACTAATCCGGCAGGAACGCCCTCCGTTTCGTGCCGAATCGCTTTGGCACCGATAAGTTTTTTGAGTTCAGGATTTCCCTCAAAACTTTTAGTAGTGATATGAATCGGCAGAAACCCTTTTCCGCTCGCCATAAAATCCCGCAGCGCGTTGGTTTGGGTCGGCGAAATGGCGACGGAATCGGCGTAGAGCAGCAACGCATCATACTTGCCCAGCGTCTTCGGGTTAAGGTCGGTGAGTTTATCGGTGTAGGTGAAGTTGATACCTTTGCTGCCCATCGCCTCCATCAGCACCGGCACGAAGTCGATGGGCCGATGCGCACCATCGTCGCCCAGGAAAAGGACTTCCAGGCGGCGTGGTTTCGCGGGGTCGGCGTTGATCGTTTGGGCCGAGCTTGGGCTGCCGGTAGCGAAGGTGAGGACTAGGGCCAGAAAAGATAACAGTTTTCTCATTTGTTTTTATTCTAAAAATTCACTTGGAAATAATCAATCTTGCTGCGTAATTCTTACTTGTCGATGCGCGCTTATTTAAAACCAGTGCAGAAGAAAAATCTACTTTTTCAACGCCACAATAGCCCCTGTGACCTGGGTGGCCGGCGACAGCGTGTCGGTAACTAAAAATCAGGGGTAATTCACGGGTTCTCGCTTTTCAAATTTCCGTTTAATAACTTTTAAACTTTTTAATTTGGAATTACAGGTGGTAAACCCTACCATTGCATTCTTTTTTGGTAAAAAGTGTATTCCTAAAAGCGTTATTGTCGAGAGTCATTAGTGATTTGGACGGCTAGCATTTTAACTGGTTTGGCTACATAACAAATTGTCTAACAACTCTTTTTTTTTATTCATTGCCTAAAATCGTGCAGTTGCCTGCATAGTATATGAACGTCAGTAAGCAGCACAAAATCGCGGTAATCGGTCTAGGATATGTAGGGCTTCCCTTGGCGGTAGAATTTAGCAAACAGTGGCAGGTAGTAGGGTTTGATACAAGTGCCACCCGGGTCTCCCAACTCCTGGCTGGGGTGGATCACACACTGGAAGTGAGTGAAGAGCAACTCGTTGCCTCTTCGAATTTGACTCTTTCCAACCAAATTGACGACTTACAGGACTGTAACATTTATATAGTTACCGTACCGACGCCAATCGATCAGTTTAACAAACCCGATCTGACCTCCCTGACAAGTGCCTCTACCATGGTAGGCAAGCTACTGAAAAAAGGCGACGTCGTGGTGTATGAGTCGACCGTCTATCCCGGCTGCACCGAAGAAGAATGTGTACCCATTCTGGAAAAACACAGCGGGTTGAAATTCAATGAGGATTTCTTCTGTGGTTATTCACCCGAGCGAATCAACCCCGGTGACAAGGAGCGGACTTTGACCAAAATATTAAAAATCGTGGCCGGATCCACGCCCGAAATAACCAAGTTACTGAGCGAGTTGTACGGCTCGATCATCACGGCGGGTATTTACGAAGCACCTTCTATTCAGGTAGCCGAGGCGGCCAAAGCCATTGAAAACGCCCAGCGAGATATTAATATTTCGTTCGTCAATGAGCTGGCTTTGATATTCGACCGCATGGGAATCGACACTACCGAGGTACTCGAAGCGGCCGGAACGAAGTGGAATTTCCTCCACTTTAAGCCTGGCCTTGTTGGGGGACACTGTATCGGAGTCGATCCTTATTATCTGGTTCATAAAGCCCAAAGCCTGGGCTATCTTCCACAGGTGATTTCGTCGGGACGGCTCGTCAACGACGGCATGGGGGCTTTCGTTGCCAAAAAACTGATTAAGGCCATGATCGCCCGGGGAGTCACGCTGCAATCGAGCCGGGTGCTTATCCTGGGAGTGACTTTCAAGGAAAACTGCCCCGACATCCGCAATACCAAAGTGGTGGACGTGTACCGCGAACTGCGGGATTTCGGCCTGCCCGTCGATGTGTACGACCCCTGGGCCATTGCCGAGGAGGTGCAGCACGAATACGGACTGACGCTTACTGAAAATATCGACGAAGGGCGATACGACGGGATCATCCTGGCGGTAGCCCACCGCGAATTTTTCTCGCTTCCCATCGAGAATTATCGAAAAGACGAAACGTCGATTATCTTCGACACTAAATCCATTTTTGATAGAAAACTGGTGGATTTAAGATTTTAGCCCTACTTTTGCTTACGTAAACCTACTCATGAAAATTAACGACAGAAATTTGGAAAACGTAACCCCTCCCCCTCATGAGTGCAGATTCTACTTTCACCATCGGTCAAAGTGCGGCCACCTATGTCACCCCTCGACCCCTTCATTCCTACGACCTATATCCCACTTCTGCTGAATCAGCTGACAGGGTCGGTGAGCTAACGCCGTACCCATCGGAATTGGCCGAATTCGGAGAATGGAAGCCCGTGTCCCATCTACAGGTTAGCGAGGAGAAGGGCTTTGACACCCACTCCCATCTGTATTTGACCGATCTGTTGCTCAGAGCCCACAATCCCGCCCTGCTTTTTGAAAAATTGCGGATCGGATTGTCGGAGAATCAGCACCTGGCTTTTCGGGTAGCCACCGCCGAAAACATAAAAAATGAAGTCAGGAATAAGTATCCCTCCCTGATTTTTAATCTATACTACCTGTTTCATTTTGCGGGTCGACGGGTGCTGCCCAAGGTGAAAGGACTGAGGAAAATCAGCCGCCTATTGAATATCCCGGTAGATATGTCCAAGGCCGAAATCATGGGGCGCCTGATCTACCACGGCTTTGACATTGTGGGTATCCAGGAAACCAGCGAGCAAACACTTTTCGTCACCCGTCCTCAAGATTCCGACGCTCCCAGCACTTACACCAAGCCTCCCTCGGAAGGGCTTTTGTTTTCCATGAAGCGCATGGGCAAGCACAACAAACCCATTACGGTGTACAAGTTCCGGTCCATGCACCCCTACGCAGAGTATGCGCAGGCGTACCTGCACCGCACCAACGGTCTCGATGCGGGAGGCAAGTTCAAGGACGACTACCGCGTCAGTACCGGGGGGCGGCTGATTCGCAAGTACTGGATCGACGAATTACCGATGCTGTACAACCTTCTGCGGGGCGATATAAAACTCATCGGGGTGCGTCCTATCAGTTCCCATTATTTCAGCTTGTACCCTGAAAAGCTCCAGACCCTGCGCGGTAGGCACAAGCCCGGACTGCTCCCCCCTTTCTACGCCGATTTGCCGAAGGAATTCGATGAAATTGTACGGTCCGAACTGAATTACCTGGAAGCCTACGAAAAGGCGCCGCTCAAGACCGATCTGG
>JBBRDE010000402.1:0-3563 GCA_038204185.1 Cytophagales bacterium | reverse complement strand
TTTTATCAAACCCAGCTCACCTACCTGCATCACCTGCCGGTGGTGGTGTTTGCCCACGAACTAGAGATGTCCGTAGGAATTTATACTGCCCCCGAATCGCTGAAATTTTTACTCCAAAAATGCGATCATCTAATTGCTGTTTCCAGGGCAGTCGCTGATTTCTACGTGCGAGACTATGCCTACCCTACCGACCAGGTGAGTACTTTCACCTTGATAAACTCGGAGGAAATCCTGGACAAACTGGCCGCTGTCGATGCACATTATTCCCACCCTTCCCTTCCCACAGCGCCCGAGGCCATTCTGATTGGAGGATGCGGGAACGCTGAATGGCGCAAAGGAAACGATATATTTAACTTGGTAGCTCGTCAGGTTATCGAGCGGTTGCCCACCTATCCTATATATTTCGTTTGGGTGGGAGCAGGGCCTATGCACCCCTTTTATGAACTAATTCGCTTCGATATCGAACGTTTTGGGCTATCGCGGCAAATCATTTTAATCCCGCCCACTCCGGAAGCCCTGAGTATTATGAGTCGGTTCGATATATTTCTGCTAAGCTCGCGGGAGGATCCCTACCCGCTTGTGGTGCTGGAGGCTGCCTTACTGCAAAAGCCCATCGTCTGTTTCGAAAATGCCGGGGGTGCCCCTGAATTGGTTGAAGAGGACGCTGGTGAAGTGGTGGGTTACCTGGATGTAGCCGCTGCGGCAGAAGCGATTATCACTCTGATCGATGACCCGATTTTACGTCGTGAAAAGGGAAGAATTGCTCACAACAAGGTACTTGAACGGCACAATACGGAACAAAGTATTCAAAAAATCCTTACGATCATCCATGATCTCATGCCTGCTCCGGTTCCCGAAAATTATCCCTTGGCATGACCATTGCTTTTACAATTTGTTCTGTCAATTACCTGGCTCAGGCCCGAACCCTTGGCGAATCCCTGCGGGCTACCAACCCAGAAATTACCTATTTTGTAGGGTTAGTAGATCGTTTAGACACTGTTTCTTTTGAGGTACAGTATGAGCCCGATTGCACACTTGTGGAAGTCCATACTATAGGTATCCAGGATTTTTCCGAATTGTGCGGGCGGTATAATATCACTGAGCTTAACACGGCGGTAAAGCCTTTTTATTTTCAGTACTTTTTTGAACAATATCCTGGGGCCGATAAAATCTTGTACCTCGATCCTGACATTATCGTTTTCCAACCACTAACAACAATTCTCGATACACTGGACCAGTACGAGGCCGTTTTGACCCCGCACCTCACCCGGCCCATCGCCGATACGAAAAAACCAAGTGAGTTGGACCATCTAAATACAGGGATATATAACCTGGGTTTTTGCGCCTTTCGAAGAAGCGATGCTATGGAAAAATTTGTAGCGTGGTGGGCCAAAAAATTACGTTATGAATGTCTCATTGCCTTATGCCATGGTTTGTTTGTGGATCAAAACTGGATGAATTTCCTTCCTTTGTTTATTGAGAATTGTTATATAGAAAGAAACCCAGGCTACAACGCGGCCTATTGGAATTTACACGAACGCCTGTTTTCTAAACAAAATGACACATTCGTGGTAAATGAACAGCATCAGCTCCAGTTTTTCCACTATAGCGGGTACGATTCCGCCCGTCCGGATATTATCTCAAAATACCAAAATCGGTACGATTTTATGCAGCGGCCCGATCTGACCGAACTTTTCGAACTGTACCGCGAGCGATTAGTCGCAAATGGTAACACTTACTACCGGAAATTTCCCTGCGTTTATATTAAACCCGACAAGATTTATAAATACAGTCGAGTTAGGAAAGTGCTGATCAAGCCTCTCCGTTCCCTAATCCGGCTGATCGAAACTCAGTAATGACTGAACAAGTTACCGTTCTCGTTCCACTGTTCACCTTGCCCCTGACACCGCTTGAAATCTACGCGCTTCATACCTGTCAGGCACACCTGGGTGACTTTCCAATCACGTTTCTCAAGAGCGAAGACTTATCCCTTTCCGACCAAGTACGAGCTATTTGCCCCAATGCCGACTCAGTTTCCTTCGATCCAAGGTACTTCGTTAATCGTAGAGGTTACACGAAACTACTATTGAGTTCATCGCTTTACGAACAGTTCAGCTGGAGCCGCTACCTCCTGATTTTGGAATTGAATGTTTTAATTTCCAGAAATGAACTAGGGTACTGGTGTCGGCAGGGCTACGATTATATACAAAGCTTCCCTGAACAAGATCAGCTTCCCACCTTTTTGCAATCCATTCCGCGCCGCCTTAATCCCGGAAGGTACCTGACTCTTGATTTGGGGGCTAGTTCTGCGTTTGAAAGGAGCAATGGTGTATCTTTGCGCCGGGTGAAGGCTTTTGAAAAATTGGTTAAGGGAAGAAAACGTGCGATCAGCCTCTTTTTAACTGATTTTCCCGACCCATGGAACGATTCATTGTTCTGGGAATACTATCTCAACCGTTGGCGCCCTGACCTGATTACCCCAAATGCGCTGGCACGTCGTCATTTTGCCCAAAGTCAGGCCTCGCTAAAACTAATTTCCGAGCCAACCCCGTTACCGTTTAGCGTTACAGCCCTGGATCACATCCCTGTCCAGGATCGTTATGAGCCATGAAAATCGTATTTACCGTTTGCAATCGTCACCAGCTTCGTCATGCCCTTACCCTGGGCGAATCCGTGCGGCAACATAACCCTGATTACCGTTTCATAATCGGGTGGTCCGAGGTGGTACCCCTCATCAGCCTGCCGGAGTGGGCAGGGGTGATCGGGATTAAAGAACTCCACGCGGCTCCTTGGCAGAGCATGGGTCAACGGTACCATGAATTTGAGCTGACAGCCGCCTGCAAGCCCTTTTTTGCTCAGCATATCTTGAATCAATCCCCCGCTTGTAGCGAATTAGTGTTTCTGGCCCCTTGTAGCTGGATACTAGGTCCCTTGGATTCTATCCTGAATCCCAGAATCTTTTTTCAGGCTACCCCCCATCGGCTGCATCCTATCGCGGGGCCGGGTCATCTGGACGATAAGGCTATTTTAAACATTGGGATGTACCACGCTGGAAGCTGGGTACTACATCCCGACGGGCAGGAAAAGGAACTACTCAACTGGTGGTGCGAACGCACTTCAGATCGCGCCTTTTTTGATCTCTGCCAAGGAATGTGCCTCGACCAACTTTGGATGAACTACCTGCCGGTGCTGTTTCAGGGCGTAAAGACTGTGCGTAATGCGGGCTGGCACTA
Source organism: Cytophagales bacterium (assembly GCA_038204185.1). Classification (GTDB taxonomy): domain Bacteria; phylum Bacteroidota; class Bacteroidia; order Cytophagales; family Spirosomataceae; genus Salmonirosea. The sequence goes on along the minus strand of JBBRDE010000402.1, from coordinate 330 downwards.
TGGACTTCATGCCATGCCGGGACATCGCCTCTCCCGGGTTCAGAATGCCTATCGGGTCGATCAACAACCTTTGATTTCCGTTGATTTTTCGGGGATCGAGTGCTACCATCCTGTATGGAGCGATCATGCTGAATTAGCCGACAAGATGGATCATTGGTCGGAACTACACAGTACTTACCAGACTAGGCTGGCCGCGCAGATAGTACCCACCTTCGAAGCAGCAAGTAGTCCTTTAGGCAAAGCATCGGAAGTCAAAACTTTCCGTAAAAAGCGGAAACAGGCGGTGCGCTTTCTGAATCGCATCATCAACCGAATTGAAACGTACGATTT
>JBBRDE010000401.1:0-3599 GCA_038204185.1 Cytophagales bacterium | reverse complement strand
CTACCATCGCCCTCTCAAAATTCGTGAACCCGCTAAGTTGGAAGTCCTCCTTCAGGGTGCGAAAAATCCGTTCAGCCAAGGCATTTTCATCGCTCCGGCGACCCGGTTGGGTCGCCCGATTCCGTCATGCTGATGCCGATTTGCGCATCGCGAAGGCGATTGACGTATATCCAGGAGCAATACTGCACGCCTCGATCAGACGGGGCCGCCCGTGCGGTGGTGGACGAGCGATTTCTCGCATTTTCCGCGCTGAACCAGAGCCATATCCAGGGCCTGTAATGAACCTTTCGCTTCCAGCGTTTTCTGCAACGACCAGCCGACAACTTTCCGCGAGTAGACGTCCACAACCACAGTCAGGAAAGCAAAATGGGAACCTAATGGGAAGTAACGGGGCGGCCCGAGCCGTAATGTCGCTCACCCACAGTTCGTTAGGTCTTCCAGGAATTAGGTTCTTCACGCGGTTCGGGTACTTTCGGTAGCAATGGTCGGAGTCCGTTGTTCGTATTCTAGTGCCTATTCTCTTAACAAGTAAGCCCTTTTCCTTCAATAGGTTGTGCAGTTTGTCTCGGCCCAGCTTGATGCGGTGGCCTTTGAGAAAACCCTGCATCATCTCATGGAGCTTGGCAGTCCCCAGGCCGGGAATATGCCTGCGTAATCGGCGCACCTCTGAGAGGACCAGGTCCTCTTGGAAGCACTTTTTCTCCTGACGCCTGGTAGCCGCGTACCAGGCCTGTCTTGTTAAGCCAAACAACCCACAGAGCTGTCCCATACCCACTAGGGGGTAGCGGCGGGTCAGCCTCTCAGTTGCTTGGCCGGTACGCCGGCGCGGCCAGGCTTTTTTCGGATCGGGATGTTAAACCGCCCGGGCGGCCCCGTGCTCTTCAGCGATCTCGATGACGATCTCATAAGCTTCTGCTTTGAGTCTGAGAATCTTGTTTTCCCTTTCGGTTTCCAGCAGGCGTTTCTCCAGAGCCCTCAGGTACTCCACATCGGTTTTCTTTTTCATAATTCTATGGAAGTTGAATGGATATGTGTAGCGCGACAATTTGTGCTTGAAGTACCAGCGGTTCAGGCGCCGTAGCTCGGTCTTCGAGATGCGCAGCGATCGCTCGAACTCCTCGGACGCAACCAGCCCAGCCCGGTAGGATTCCACGACCTTTCGTTTGAAGGGAAGGGAAATGCGACTTTTTTTATTTCTCTGTAAGAGGCTAATGTACATACATTTACTGATTAAGTGTATACTGAAACCAGTAGCATATGACGAGTTGTATAAGTCCGAGTTATGTTAAGCAGCCCTGTCATAGACGTACCAAGGTACCCCTGAATCTGCCTTTTTTAAAATGGGCTGGTTTTCCCTTCTGGTCACGGAGCTTCAAATCGAGATGCCCCAAGATCGCGCCTGTGGCGGGGTACTGACGGGTGACCCGGACCCACCCCCGGCCGCTGGAGGAGAACTGGTAGGCTGCGGTGTCCTGCCCACCGAAAGGGACTGAGCCGCACTTCGCCCTGGCAAGGGGCAGACAGGTGCGGGGACAAAATGATCGCCAGGACGAGAACAATCGCCGGGTGGCGGCGCTGGCCAACTCAATTCGGGCCTCCGGTTGTACCTGGACGGCCATTGCTACCGCACTGAATGGGGCTGGGTTTCGCACCCGACGCGGCAAGGGGCTCTGGCTCGTGCAGGTGCAGCGCGTGGTGGCGCTCTTCACCTTACGGACGGTTTCTCCCGATATTTCAACAGCCTTCTGTCACGGGATATATACACTCTTGGTAAGGTTATTTCAGGGCAATACAAGGAGTGAGTTTTACTTTTCAAACGACTGGACTAGGTGTCGCTTTCAAAATCGAGCGGTTGAGTAGGAAGCAAAATCACCTCTCAAAGCGATCTCATAATTTCAAAAACCTCTCAATATTCCCAAACCTCAGCAAATCCTTCGTTTCAGGATCCGCTTCGTTTTCCCGCAGGGCCTCAATGCGCAGCAAACCCGTGCGATAGTCAAGCACCGGAGAATGGGTGCCGAAAGCGAATTTTTCCTTTCCAAATTGATCGAGTATTTGGCCCAGATCTGAAATACTCCTACCGGAAGTATCCATAATTAAATTGGTTTTGTCGAACAAAGCCTGCTCCTCCTGGCTGAGCGCCATGCTATTCGCCACATTCAGAATCAGGTACCTCGCATCCGGTACGGCGCTGATAATTGGAACTACATCTTTCAGCGCCCATTCTTTCTCGACATCCAGCCACGAACTCGTACGGGCGTCCACGATGCGGAGCGAGAGCGCTACGGGCAGGTCATGGTCGTGGGCCATCCGTACCAGTTCGATGCAGGCCGGGTGGTCGAGTTCGTAGCGGTGGTAAATGGGATGCAAGCGAATGCCCTTCATGCCGAGTTTGGTGCGGCACGTTTCAAAGTCCTTCCGCCAGCCGCTGTACACCGGGTCGATGACCGCAAAAGGAACGATCCGTTTGGCAAATCGCTTGTCTGATCCTATTTCGTCGTAAAGTTCCTGATTGGCGTGCTGGGTGTTTTTGTAAAAAACGCCGTTGAGGTTGCTCACCACGGAAATATCTACACCGTGCGCGTTCATCCTTGCCAGCAGTCCCCGGCAGGTATTACCCTTTAATTGCCGGAAGGGCCAGTTTCCCACGTAGCTGTTGCAGTCAATTAACATGATTGCCGGATTTTTTCAAGATGGCCTGGTAGTTTTCAAAAAACAGTTTTTTCCGCTGCGCTTCCGTCAAATCGGCAGCGATCATGCCGCCCACGCTTTGGTAGAAGGAATAATCGCAACCAAACAGCAGACGGTCCTCGCCGATGTAGCGCAGGGCAAAATCGATCATGCCGGCTTCGTTATTACTTCCCGACACATCGACGTACACGTTGGGCGAGTCCTGTAGCGCCTTGCAGGCATCCTCCCAGTCGATGCCGCCGCCGATGTGGGCAAACTGGAACATAGCCTCGGGGTAGCGCTGCGCCGCGTCCACGAAGTCCTCGGGCAGCGACACGTTTGTGGGTTCCCGCGCATTGAGTATCACCCGCGATTTGCCGATGGGCGAGTGCATGAGGATGATCATTTTCAGGTCGATAAATTTCTCGATCACCGGATAAAACAGCGGATCGTTGATCTTGACGTGGTTGTAGAGCTTCATCCCCACCATGCCCAGACCCGTGCAGCGTGTTATCTCCTCCATACTTTCCTTGGGGTGGGCCGGGTTGAGGGTAAGCATCCCGATGAACCGATTGGGAAAGGCTTTCATAGCCCGGTACACCTCATTATTACAAGCGATAAATTCCTCGGGCAAGCCCGCGCTACCGGGCTTCATGGGCTTCGAGATCATCAGTGTGCCAATTCCCAGCCGGTCGGCGATGTCGATAATCTCAGCCGGGGTCAGGGAATTCAGGCCCACATGGGCATGGGCGTCGACCTTTTTATAGCGCAGCACTTCCTCCATCAAACCCCCATTTTTCCCCGGAGCCAGAACGGGCTTTTTTCCAAAGTCAAGCCCTGCCAACTGCGTACTGCCGATGATTCCGGCGGAGCGGGTAATAAATTTTCTACGGTTGATCGACGCTGCCATATTCTTTCGATTTTTATCC
>JBBRDE010000400.1:0-3602 GCA_038204185.1 Cytophagales bacterium | reverse complement strand
CGGACGACGAAACGTTCAGATTGGTATTATTGCGGATAAAATCAACGAGCAAATTTTCGTGGGCAGGGTTGCGGTACGCGTTCAGCAACGACACCGAGACGGCCGCGAAGTCCGATGCTTCCAGATGGGCCAGTAACCGATCCAGTTCGGTGGGGGAAAGGTGGGTGAGTGAGTTTCCATCGGAGTCGATTCGCTCATCTACCTCGAAGACATCCGCATATTGGGCTTCAGGGTCCGGGATAGCCAGCTGGAACAGGTGGGGGCGCTGCTGAGTACCGATTCGCAACACATCCTTGTATCCTTTTGTGACGACGAGAAGACTTTTGGCTCCCTTTTTTTCGAGCAGGGCATTCGTCCCCTTCGTAGTTCCCAGTCTTAAATGGATGGTAGGAAAAGGTACCCCTAATTTGGTGCGGGTTGCCAGCCGGATGGCTAATACGGGTGCTTCCTCGTGGGTGGTCAGGTCAAAATCGCAGTTACTTAGTGCCGGGATATTGTCTTCCAGTGTTAATATATGGTTTCGATAATCGACGGCGAGTAGTTTGGACTGGATATTACGTGAAGGAACCAAAATGGTGTACCCTTCGAGAAGTGGGCTCGGATAGTCCCAGGAGGCCTCAAAGGAATAATTATACGGGTCGATCTTGCGGATAATCCGTCCTCGAAGCATACTACTACTTAGAACCTTGATTTGATGAGTTTCACCCGAAGAGTTCTCGGCGATACAATCCGTGAAGGTACCTCCCGTATCGATGTGAATATGCCAGAGGTCGGAATTTGTCACAAAAAGTGGAGATTTCGTGGGAAAGAATAGAGAATGAGAGCAATCACCGACCCGCTGAGATCAGGTTGGCAAACAGGCGGTAAGCACCGGGTACCCCCGCGGGTAACTCGCGGAAAAAGGACAGGCCCGTGTAGATATAGTACCCTTTGCCGTACTTCGTATAAATCAGACCACCCCGCTGACCGTCCTCTCCGGGATCGTGGGCGGCTACTAGAGGCGTATAGTTTTTTTCGAAATCGGCAGCAAAATAGAGCCCGCGCTCCTGAATCCACCCTTTAAAATCGTTTTGTGTAATTTTATTAGGGGAATTCAATAATGGATCATTCGGCGCTAATAGTTCAATTTCTGCCATCTCGTCGGTAACGCGGTCGCGACTGATTGTAAATGGGTAGGGCCCCATGTTCTCTACTTTAAGTCCATTAGCCAGGAATCCGTTGCGGGCCGTGACATATTGTACCAACATGGTACCCCCTTGTTTTACATATTCCATTAGTTTTTGCTGATAAAAACCTAATCGGTCTTCGGTATTGTAGGCTCTCACACCTACGACAATGGCATCATAGTGGGTCAGGTCTTTTCCCAATTCTTTCTCGTCCAGCATCGTGACCTGGCAGCCCATCTGGCGCAGGGCGGTGGGTACTTCATCCCCCGCTCCGGCAATGTACCCGATTTGCTGGGCCCGATTTTTAATATCCAGCTTTACCAGCTCGGTTTCAGCGGGCGGGAAGAGGGTTTGGGTAGGAATATGCCGAAATTCAACACTCCGCAAGCTGTACGAGGAAGTACCCAAATTGGTTTGTACCCGGACGCGTAGCTTGCCTTCGCTGTTTTGAGCCGGAGGGGTAACCTGCACCGTAAGCACTTTCTCTTCGTATTTATCTTTTGTTGAAAACTCCAATTGAGCCGGTTCCGCTTTCCATCCTTTGGGTAGGTCAAACGTGATTTTCCCCTGCATTCCCGGCTGATGGGCTTTCAGAAGTAAGTTGACGGTCTTGCTTTGCTGATCGGCAAAAACGAACACGGGCTCCGAAAGGTTGACTGTGACTGCGGGACGTACCTCAAACGGGCGGTAAATCTCGCCCTCAGACGGATCGACGGATTTGTATTTCCAGGGGGTCGTGTATGTGAATGAGGTACCTTCAATGAAAAATGTATATTCAGTTATAAGTTCTGAGGGATTTTCGGGAAAACCCACCAAATCTTGCTCGTCAAACTGGAACACCTTGCGTTCCTTGATCGGCTGTCGGAGCCAGTAGGGTTGAGTGATGGGCACATTTTTGGAGATAGTCAGCGTTTTGTTGAGAACAAGTCCTTCGTGGGTATTCAGGGTTGTGTTCAGGGTACTGTCGAAGCCCACGCCGGACATTGTAATTCTTTGCAATGTTACAGGCATGGTGGTCCGGTTTACGATCTTCACCTGCACGGTGGCCTTCGCACCCGGTGACGTAGAGTAGTCACTGGGGTTTGTCTCAAACCAAAGTCCCAGGCATTGCTGGATTAACTCGTTTACTTCACTTTTTTTCTTTATGACGTAGTAATCCGTGGCGTCGAGCTTTCCAAGTTCCTTATAGATACCAACCAGTGATGGAACGGAGGCCTCTGGTTTAATCAAATTAAAATCACCGATGACTTTTTGGATCATCTGCCGTGCTTTTTCGCTGTTTTTTACCCGATTCCAGGTTAAATCCACCTCGTCGAATAAATCTTTTTTGGCAGGAACGCCGTCGATATGCAAAAGAAAATCTTTACGGAGCCCAATATTGGGCGCAGAGCCAAACCCCTGGGTCTTATGCATACTCCGGCTGGAGGCCGCAATTTCGCTGTACGATTTCCCCAGAAGCGCATTATAGCCGCTCAAGTCCACGGGTACGTAACTACCCCCATCGGTTGGGGCATTATTCTGGAAACCTCGAGAATAGGAATTCCACACGATGCGTTTAGGTTGCCACGGTTTTACCGTTTTGAGTTGCTCGGGGAATTTAGTCGGGTCGCCACATATTTTGAAGGCCTCTTCCGCCAGAAAAGCCGAGGAGTTATGGTGACCATGGCCGGCACGTTCGTCAGGAGGAAAACGCGTAATGAGCACATCAGGACGGTACTTGCGAATCAAATAAACTACATCGGCCAGGATAGTTTTTTCGCCCCAGAAATCCAGCGTTTCCTCTCGGGTTTTCGAAAATCCGAAATCGTAAGCGTGGGTGAATAGCTGTTGAGCGCCATCGGTATGACGGGCAGCCAGCAGTTCTTGGGTACGTATCACACCTATGTACTCACCCTGCTCGGAGCCTATGAGGTTTTGACCCCCGTCGCCACGGGTAAGAGACAGATAGTAAGTATTGATCAACCGGTCTTTGGCCAGGTATGCCAGGAGCAAACTGTTTTCGTCGTCGGGATGAGCCCCAATGTGCATGGCACTGCCCAGAACATTCAACTTTTCAAGATTCAGCAGGATTTCTCCGGCGGGAGGGTTAGGCGTTTGGGCATTCAGGCGCAAAACTGCACAACCCAAATAGCAGAGTAATAGTAAAAATCGTTTCATGGAAGGTATCGAAAATCAATAAGAAAGCAAACTACGTCCAAAGCAGCTAGGTTCAAATAGCTTGTCTCAAAATATCCTACAATCTATGAAAATAATCATGGTGATTGAAATTTGATTGGGCAAGTGTGCACCAAAACGCTATATTTGCCCGATTTTTCACCGCAAAAAAACAATAATTCAACTGCGCATGGATAGTATTATTTACCTGGTTCCCGCCTTCGGTTTGGTGGGATTACTCTACACCGCCTGGCGTTTCAGCTGGGTCACCAAACAACCCGC
>JBBRDE010000399.1:0-3670 GCA_038204185.1 Cytophagales bacterium | reverse complement strand
GCGGTATACGCGACTTTGAAGCTCATGGGGAAGATTTTCTTGAATGACCGCAGGTAATCGTATTGCTCCCTGGCCTTTTGATTATCACCTTTTTGCAGGTAAGCATACACCAGATAGTCCATGCCGTGCAATTCTTCGTCCCAGTGTCCCTGCGGGTCTATCCGTTCGGAATAACAGAGCGCCGAAGCCGTGGACTGCACATTGGACTGAATGGCTTCGTCCCACAGGCCCAGGCGCGTAAAAATGTGGGAAGGCATGTGTTGGGCGTGCGCCGAAGCCGGGGCGATGTGGGCGTACCGCCGGGCGGTGGGCAACGCTAATGCGGCTAGTTCGGGGTAATCGTAGTTGTGAATGATATAATGCGCGATGCCGGGATGATTGGGTTGATCCGGAAACAGAGACTCCAGAATTTTGCCGGACTTTCGCTGGTTTTTGTAGGTCTTGTCCGCCGGATCGGCGGAGGCAGTCAGCGCCAGAGCATAGAAAATGGCCGCTTCCGGATCGGCCTTGTACTTTTCGTAGACCTGTTCCATTCTTTCCTCAAATCGTTGGATCCGAGTAGCATGGTCGGTGTTCTCCCAACCATTATAAAACATACCGATGGCGTTCAGGTAGTCTTTTTCCCGTTCGGAGGTGGGCAGCGTTTCGGCCATGCCTAGCACGTTGGAGCCTTTTTCCAGATAATCGGTACCGGATTGCAGCCAGAGCAAATGAAAATTACTCATAGCAATTCCCCAGTAGGCCATCGCACAGTTGGGGTCTTTATCCAGCACTTTTACAAAGGCCTTCTCGGCCTCTTCGTATTCAAAGGAATGTAGCAGAGAAACCGCCAGATCGAAGGTATCGCGGACAGCTGCATCACAGGAAAGCGAGAAACGAACTTCTCCCAACTGCTGGCTGCCACATAAAGTGATATTTCCCCGAAGTAGCTCCAGAGAACCTAGATTCTGGTCGGGCTGTGTTTTTTTGGAATGGCAGCCTGCTGCCATCAAAAGAACAATGAAAAGGCGGGAGAAAGGTGCTTTTGTTCTCATACCATGAACCCGGATAGGCATTTATCTCATCGCACTCGCAGACACACGAATAATTACACTAAGTTCCTCGCTTTTAGTGGTATTCCAATAAAAATACGCCCAAACTGTGTATACGGTCATGTAGTACAGCAGCGCTTACAACGCCCGTACCCGGATATTCTTGAAGCGTACCCGCTGACCGTGGTGCTGAAACATAATATGCCCTTCCTTGTCGGAGTGGTAGTTGGGGTTTTCTTTGAACTTGCTACTGGTCAGCAAAGCATTCATTTCGGGACCACCGATTTCAAACTCCAGCACCTTATTGCCGTTGAGCCAGTGCTCCACGTGGCCGTCTTTGTGAATCAGCCGAGCCTGATTGTACTCCCCAATGGGTTCTAGCTGCTTGTTTATCGGCGTGATCAAATCGTACAGCGAGCCCGCCGAGCGGATAGCGGCTGTGTCGTTGAAGTATCTATCATCCAGAATCTGGATTTCGAAGTTATCCAGCCAGTTGGGACTATTACCGTTACCCGCCTCCATGGCGCGGTCTTCCTGTACGTGAAAAAACACGCCGGAGTTAGCCGCCGTATCTACCGCCCACTCGTATTCAAGTTCAAAATCCTGATACCGTTTCTTAGTGATCAGGTCTCGGTTGGCGGTGTCGGGGTTGGTGACAAGGGCTCCGTCTTCTACCATCCATACACCCTCCGGGAACTCAGGAATGGCGTACCCCCGCAGGGCATCGGTGGAGGTACCATCAAATAGGGTCTCCCATTCGCCTTCCTGCTGATCGTCCTTTTTAGATTCGTTGTTGCAGGCTACCAAAAGGCCAAGGGAGGCAACCAGGATAAGTAAGTTTTTCAAACCGGGGTCGGTTAAATGTTGAAATTGAATAACAAAAGATGCAAAAGGACTTTTTCCTGTCGTATTTACCCCTGAAAGTCAGGCTTTGGATAAACTTTGTTTCCAGTTGGCGACAGTGCCGTATGGCCGCGATTCATTCATACATAGAATTCCGGTTTTCGCCATAACGACAGGTGGCAACGAGAGATTTATATCGTACCGGGGAAGATTGGGCATGTACGGTGAGGCTTGGCTGTGGTGGTACCCTGAGGGCTGAGGGATAATCGTCACCCGGTACAGCCGAGCGACTGCGGGTGATGTCATTTTTTACCCAAAACGCGCTCAGCAGGTCAAGATAGCTTTTCAGAAAACGTTTATCAATTCCAAAACCGGACTTGTACGCGATGGCGAAGGTAGCGACCACGCCTCCCTGCACGCCAATATGTTTGCATTGGCTTTTGGTATGGTACCTGAGAAAAACCACGCGCAGGTACTGGCCCATATTCAAGCCAAAGGCATGGCTACGAGTGTGTACGGTTCGCAGTTTCTGTTGGATGCTTTATACAATGCCAATGAAAGTAAGTACGCCGTATCGCTCCTGACCAATACCGGCCTGCGTAGCTGGTACAACATGATCCGCACCGGCTCCACCATCACCACCGAGGCCTGGGATACGCGCTTCAAGCCCAACCAGGACTGGAACCACGCTTGGGGCGCTGCCCCGGCCAACCTCATCGTTCGTAAATTAATGGGTGTCGAACCGCTTACTCCTGCCTTTGAGCAAATACAGATCAAGCCGCAGCCCGACACCTTGCGGCAGGCCGCGCTGAATTATACCACGCTACGCGGCGTAGTGAAAGTTAGCTTTGACAACACCCCCGACCGCTTCCGGCTTAGCACCACCCTTCCCGCCAATACCACGGGTACGGTGTACCTACCCCGCAAGAATGCAAAGGGTACCGTGTACCAGGATGGAAAAGTTATAAAAGCTAGTGTTGATGGAGCTTTCTGGAAAATAGAATCCGTGGGATCGGGGAGTTATGTTTGGGAGGTTAGGTAGTAGGGGAAGTGGATGGTTTAGCAGAATGGTGAAGTAAGTTTAAAAGTCATACCAGCTTTCATCGGCGAGTTCTTGGAGCAATGCCAGCTGATTTTGCTGTAAAGCCTCCGCCTCCGCCAGTGGCCGTAAGGCTTCGTACCCTTCCCGGCGCATTGCTTTGATGCTTTCTTTTTTGGAGGCAATATCCGCCTCATCAACTTCTCCATTTTGAATCATTTCTTTCAAAATGTCCGAAACTTGCCATGAATCGTAGGCGAAACCATAGGTAACTGATACGATCTGCCCTTGGGTAGATTTCCATAGGTCCATGGAAAGTTCACGACTTTTCTCAAAATGGTCTAACGCTTTTTCAACCTCTTTTCTTTCTAAATAAAGGGCCCCGAGTTTTTCATAGGAAATGGCCAGCCCGTTCTTGTAGTTCAGGTTCTCAGGACTGCTTTGGTAGATCTCCTTCGTAATTCTGAAATCTTCCTGATAATTTTCCAGGGCGTTCTTCCACTCTCCGGTGGCCTCGTAGATGCCCCCGAGTTTGGAATAGGAAATGGCCAGCCCGTTCTTGTAGGACAGGTTCTCTGGGCTGCTTTGGTAGATCTCTTTTTCTAACCGATTGTATTCCTGATAATTTTCCAGGGCGTTCTTCCAGTCGCCCGTCGCCTCGTAGATGCCGCCCAGTTTGGAATAGGAAATGGCCAGCCCGTTCTTGTAGGACAGGTTCTCTGGACTGCTTTGGTAGATCTCTTTCATAATTCTGAAA
>JBBRDE010000398.1:0-3677 GCA_038204185.1 Cytophagales bacterium | reverse complement strand
GTCATGGTTTCCAGTCCATCGAACAGATTCCCCAGCCGGATGTTTTCGTTTTCAGCGTGCTGGTTGTTGTCGTGGTTGGCGATGGGAACCGTCATGGTATTCGCATTCAGATATTTTTTGAATAAATACAACGGCAGGCTCCCGCCCGAGGTAGGCTGTAACACCAGCGGACCGGGAATTGTGGTCTGCACCGCTTTGATGACGCGCTGGGCTATGGGTAAATCCATGGACGTGCGCTGGGCGTTGTAGCCGTCCTCGCCGGGAATTACCTTGATCAGCTTCCCGTACTTGGCCCTTTCCTCGTCCGTAGGCTCGTGGTCGATGATGTGGTACCCCTGCGCCTTAATGTGTTCCACTACTTTTTGCTGCTGCCGCTGGGCGTCATTGCCCAACACCAGCCTGAGATCAATAACGGCCGTAGCGAAGGTAGGAATCTGGTTAGAGGCCATCTTGCCCACGTTACCGCTCTGCATCCCGTTGATGTTAAGCGACGGCATACTGATGGCTTCATTGAGTACCGAACCGGTGGTTTCCACCGTACTCAATCCCAACTCTTCTTTCATTTGCGCCTCGACCGAGGGTACCTCTTTCATAGCTTTCTTTTCAGAGGCGGTGAGCGGGGTCACATCATCGTAAAAACCTTGGATGGTCACCCGGCCGTTATCGTCTTTCATGGAAGCCAACAATTTGGCCAGCATGAGGGCGGGATTCGGTGCCCAGTTGCCGTAGTGGCCGCTATGCAAAGGACGTTTGGGACCGTAGACGGTCATGTCGATGTGGGCGTCGCCCCGCACGCCGAACACAATCTGTTTCTTACCCGACTGGTGCACGGGGCCATCGCAGATAATCCATAGGTCCGATTGCAGCAGTGCTTTGTGTTTTTCCAGAATCTGATCCAGGTGGGGCGAGCCTGCTTCCTCTTCGCCCTCGAAGAAGAATTTGAGATTGGAGGTAGGTGGCAGGCCGTTTTTGGTAAGCGCTTCGTAGGCACTCAGGATGGTGAATAACCCCGCTTTGTCGTCCGAAGCCGAACGGGCGTAAATGCGCCAGTCGGGATTGTATTGGCCGTCGGTCGGGAAAGGAATATTCTTTCCGTTCTTGTCGATAGCGCCCGTGTATAGTTGTGGCTTGAAGGGCTCAAGGCCCGGCGCCCACTGAGCGGGGTTGACGGGCTGCCCGTCGTAATGGGCATAAAATATCAGTGTTTGGGTAGCGCCGGGCACCTTCACCTCCCCGTACGCGGCTGGAGGCGCCCCCGCCGTGGTGGGTGACAGCAGTTGTACGTTTTTGATGCCCCGCTCCGTCATCATGTCCATAATAAAAGCCGCGTTCTTTTTGATGTTGACCGTGTCGCGGGCGATGTTGGGAATGGAAAGGAAGGCGGCGAATTCCCGAATCATCTTGTCGGCATTCTGGACGCCGTATTTCCGGATGGCAAGCACCTCCGGCGATTGGGCGGACACCAGCTGGCTGACGGTCAATAAGAGCAGTGCAAGGGTAGTAGTTTTTTTCATAAATCAAGTAGATTGCAAAGATGCCGCTTACATCCAGCGGAACGGATTGTTTGAAGGTACGTGGGTAATTTTTATTTCTGGCAATTTCGGTTGCAGCCAATCCACAAAGTACCCCATGCCCGGCTCCTCGCTCACCGCATGACCTAGTACAATCAGCGAAATAGTTCGGCCCAGCAGCCGGGCGTCGCGCACGTACTCGGCCGTTTCCCACTCGGACACTTCGCCTACAATCAGCACATCAGGTTTTTCGCGCTCGGCCGTACCTACCTGCCGGGGCCCTCCCCAGGCGCCGGGCAGCAGCGCAACGCGCGCGCAGTTCTGCTCCGGATCACCAATCACCCGCAGATGATCGATGCCCAGCGATGTTTTGAGATGCTTTACCAGCTCATTCAGAGAAACCGAAGGAATTGTAAGAATCACTTGCCCGGTTTTATAGTAGGGTAGCCAGTTGGCTTTTTTGGCCACGCCGTAACTGATGGCGTCGGGCTTTAACTGATGAATATAGTCGTGAAATCGCCAGACGGTTATACCATGCTTGGCCAATAATTCCTGCTTTTGTTTCACCACAGAATTGTTCTCCACCCAATCAGGATTGTCGGTATGGTTGTAGAAAGTAGGTTCGTGGGCGATGATGAAATTGGCTTTTAACCGGGTAGCCTCTTCGATTACAGTGATGGTAGGGAACATGGTGGTAACGATGCCTGTCACGGCCTGATCCCCGCTCCCGGATTTGAGGGTGTCCACGGTGTTTTTTATAGGAGAAAGTTGCCCTTCTTTCAATATCAGGTCGATGATTTGCTGAACGGTCATGGTTTTAGAAGAAGTAGGATCGGTCGTCAGCGATGTCAATGGCTGCACCAGGGCCAGGAGCCCAGCCGATTGGGTGGTTCGGGTTAGAAAAGAACGGCGGGTCAGCGTTGGGTATTTCATGTCATTCGGGTTTAAGTCTTCGGGCTAAAATACTACTTTATTTTTCGTAACTACCTACATTTACAAAAGACTGATTCTTCACACAAGGCATCATCCTGGTACAACTAAAAGCCTATCCCATGGAAAGAAAAGAAGCTATACAAAAAATGGTCGGTGGCCTCATTTTTACCACAGGCGTACAACCGGGCGCGGTATCCGCCAGTGCCACGTTCATCAGTGATTTTGTGCACCGCTGGCAAAATACTCTGCCGTATAGCCTGAAAGTACTGGATAAAATGCCCGAAAATTTGTTTGACTACCGGCCCACCCCGAAGCAAATGTCGTTTGGGAAGCAGTACACCCACGCCGCTTACTGGAATACTTTCTTCATTGGGATGATCGTCGGTCAGGAGCCGCTGAAAGAACCCGCCGAAACCACGAAAGTGTCCATACGTGAGTACTACACACTCTGCCATAATCATTGCACTACTTTTATTCAGGGGCTAACCGAACAACAACTCGATAGAACGGGCTACGGCGATAATGCCTACTGGCAAAAGCATTCGGGGCGGGATTTGCTGCTGAGGTCTTTCATGCACATCGCGCACCATCGCGCCGAAACGCTGGTGTACCTGCGACTGAACAACATCGAACCGCCTTTTTTTGAGTTCTAAAAGAAATAACCCCTCACTTATAAACAGTAGGATGGTTATATCGGCACCTGTATATCGCTTTTAGATAGGTACATACTCGTATCGCAAATTTTTCAATCAATTTTACTTATGAAAAAACTACTTACCCTGGTCCTGATTTCCTTTTGGTCAATTCAGGCACCCTACGCCCAGTCGGGAATGGATGGTCCCTCCCTACAGGTCAAAACGGCCAATGGGGTACTGGAAGGCGTCGATGAATCAGGCATCCGCGCCTTTAAAGGGGTACCTTTTGGCGCGCCACCCGTGGGCGATCTGCGCTGGCGGGAACCACAACCCGTCGAAAACTGGACGGGCGTGCGGAAAGCGGAGAAATTTGGCCCCAGGGCGATGCAGCTACCGTTGTTTGGTGATATGAATTTCCGTTCGGATGGAGTCAGTGAGGACTGCCTGTACCTCAACCTCTGGACGCCCGCCAAGGCGGCCTCCGATGGCCTGCCGGTGCTGGTGTATTTCTACGGCGGCGGTCTGGTGGCCGGTGATGGCTCCGAACCCCGCTACGACGGCGAAAGCCTGGCCCGCCACGGCATCGTGACGGTCACGG
>JBBRDE010000397.1:0-3706 GCA_038204185.1 Cytophagales bacterium | reverse complement strand
GGACGAAGAATTGCACGGCATGGACTATCTGGTGTATGCTTACCTGCAAAAAGGTGATAATCAAAAGGCCAGGGAGCAATACGATTACCTGCGGTCATTCAAGAAAATCTTCCCCATGAGCTTCAAAGTCGCGTATACCGCCGCGGCCATTCCAGCGCGTATAGCCCTTGAAAACCGGAATTGGGCCGAGGCGGCTCAGCTTCAACTGCCGGCTTTGGGCCTTGATTGGAAAAGCTTCCCCTGGCAAAACGCCATTTCCCATTTTACCAGAGGCATGGGCGCTATTCGTTCCGGAGATACCAAATCCGCTGAAAAAGAACTCGCCATACTCAACACGTTGCATCAGGAGCTTGTGGATGCGAAGGATGCCTATAAAGCCAATCAGGTACAGATTCAGATCAATACCGTGCAGGCCTGGATTCATTATGCCAATGGTAAATCTGCCGAGGCCCTTGCGCTGATGCAGGAGGCTGTCCGCATGGAATATAACACCGCCAAGCATCCCGTTACCCCTGGTGAGGTATTGCCTGCCGGTGAATTACTGGCGGATCTTTACCTGGAAATGAACAAACCCGCCCAGGCTTTGGAAGCCTATGAGTCCGACCTGCAACAGCACCCCAACCGGTTCAATGGCTTGTATGGAGCTGCCAGGGCGGCCAAGGCCCTGGGCGATAAACCGCAAGCCGCCCGCTATTATACAGCCTTACTCGCCCAGACCGGGAGCACAAACGCGGTAAGGCCAGAAGTTGTAGAAGCCAGGGCGTTTGTTGGAAACTCGTCCGGGATGCAGATACCATAAATGCTCATCCTACACCCCAGGAATCCCCTATTTTTAGCAAATTCAGTGACATCGAGCTCTTGCCTGTTGTGGAAGTGATACCCTATGGTCGGCGTGCGGTTGGAAAAGGGCGGCATTCTGATCACTTCAACTCTATCGTGTCGATCAACAGCCTAAACTCCTCCGGCTTCTTATTCCCAATCAGAAAAGTGAGTTCCTCAATGGTGTCGTGAGAGAAATTGGGTCGGTCCAGTTTTCTGCCACGGAAGGAAGGGTACATCTCCGCTAGTGGGAGTTCGATCTCCTGCCATTCCCCCGACGTGGCGAAGGGAGCAATGTAGGAATAGTAGGTATCGGCATCCTCCTTTATCCTGAACTGATAGTTCTTGCCGTCGCCTTTGAGCCGAATGATGACCTTGCTATAACCCTTGATTTGTTTTTTGTCAACCTCGTGGCGCACCGACGAAAATCCACCGTTGTTTTCCAGCGAAATGCGGCCCTCAAATACCCCATACCCCTCCGGACTGAGCGAAAAGCTCCCGGACGACTGTCCCCCCATGACCACATCGTCCACAACGCGCCAGTTTTGGATGTTGGCGTTTTTCTCAAAATCAAAAAGAGTCAAGGTACCCATGGTCGTAAGCAGGATAAAGGTGGCAAGCAGGTACCTCATAGCGGGTGTTTACTTTTATAACACCGGGCTTGGGGTAGCTGTTTGGGGAAATTGGTATTTTTGGGGGATTAGCTGAAGTGGAATTCTATGGTAATAGCATACCAATTTCACTTTTCAATTTAGGAAGTTCCCTTACGATAATCGTCCAGATTATTTCATCCGAGATGTTATCGTAGCTATTGATAATTCTGTTACGGGTTCCAATGATACTTCTAGCATTTTCAATCTGAAAGTTAGGATCCTCTTTGAGAATACGACTGACGGCTTCGCCGATAATTTCCAGATTTCTCTCAACTGCTTTCCTGGTTTTCAAATCAAGCTTATACTCTGAGAAATCACGCTTATCCTCTAAGAATTCAAAGATTTCATCAATGGATTGATCGATGTCAAGCAGCCAGGTTTGGATTTTAATGTCCATAGATTTTGATCTTAGTGCTATCCAGTTGCTGTCTGAATAGTTTATTGCGGATTGCTCTTTCTTCCAGCAGGTCAACTTGACGATTGTATAATTCTTCCAGCTTACTTTTCAGATTGAAATACAAATCCGTGTACTTGAATGGATCACTTTCATCAAAATCAACGACCAAATCAATATCGGAGTTTTCATTGAAATCATCCCTCGTGACCGAGCCAAAGGCAAAAAGAGATTTTACTTTGTTTGCTTTACAAATTTTTTTTATATCTTCGGATTGGAGGTCTTTTAGGTTCATTTTTTGAATGGATTTTTTGTAAGAGTGATACCTGAAAGTAGACTAGTGTATCTTCGCATTGAAAACGCTATTTGATGCAACGGCTGATCTAAGGTCGGCGTTAACAGGTAGTAGCGGGGGAGATAGGGTTTAGCGAAAGATTATTTTTTACTACTATCTTAAAGTTCCTTCTTTATAATCATAAAACATACCATCTTCGAGATTTTTTTCGAATGGAAGTAGTTGATCCTCATTGATAAAATTTGAATCCACCTTTCTTAGGGGGATTATATACAGTTTTTCGGGTGCATTTGACTCACCCCCTACCCCGACTGCTATAAATACCGGTATGCTACTATTTTTCTCAAAAGCTCTATACCGCTCTAATTGGTCTATCTTTGAAAATTCAATTCCTCCTTTATATAGATTTTTTCTCCATTTACACTCAACAGAAAATACACTGATTTCTATTCCAAGGCTCAGCTCTATTAGCAAGTCGGGCTGTTGAGTTGTTTTTGCATAAATTCCCTTTACATATTTGTCGCCAGCCCACTCTTTGATTGAGAAATACTTTTGATTGAACTTTTGAACAATAAACTTCTCGAAATTATCTCCGTTTTTTTTATTTATATCTATGAGCTCTGTTTCTGACTCATGTTTTGATAATTTCAATTGATTTTCAGTACTCTTTATTGCTGACTCAGAATCCAGGTTACTTTCTTTGGCTATTTTCCTGATAATCTTTTTTTCGTTTGGGGTAAGTACGCCATCGGATATAGCGATTTCGATAGCGTTATTTAATGCTTCTTGTTTGTTGCTAGAATTTTCAAATACCTCAGCAACTGAATTGTTTGTTAGTTCTTCATTTCGATTTTCTAACGCTTCAACCGGAGGGTTGGTAACATTATTCTCACTAGGCTTGCCAATCATGTCCTTATTTAAGAACGATTGACTTTCAGCGTTTGTCGGAGTTGGGACAGCTGCTACTTTATAAATTACAAAGCCGGCTAGAAATGTTAAAACCCCAAAAATCATTATTATAACCCCTGTCATTCGATTCATTACTATTGTAAAAAATAAGAAAAATTGAATATTTGAGCTCTCAAGCTATAAAGATCGAAATTACTTTACATACTCAATCTTCCTCGGCACGGTATAAATCTCCGTCTGCCTTCCATCAATGTACCGAAAACCGTTTTTATCGAAGTACCCGTCTTCTTCCAGCATAATGCGGATCGTTTTGTTCCATTCGTCGATCTTAACAGCCGCGTTCAGCTCGATGGAGTAGGCCGTATTGAGGAAGAGCGGGTAGTCGCCGGGGCCTTTGATGCCGCCCTGTGCGTCCCACATACCAATGGTAGGACCGGCCGCGTGGCCGTGTACACCAATGGGGTGCGTGTAGATGGTACCGTTGATGCCTTCCTTTTCGGATTGGGCAAGGGCATCGGCCAGAATCTGATTACCTGATTTACCAGCCGTAAACTGCTCCGTCAGGATTTCCTGCAAACGATTGCCCTCCCGGAAAGCCTTTTTGAGGTAGTCGGGTACCTCCGTTTCGCCGGGTTT
>JBBRDE010000396.1:0-3717 GCA_038204185.1 Cytophagales bacterium | reverse complement strand
GAATGATTCGGTCAAGCATTTTGAACAATTTAAGACAGGCAGAATATACCAACCCTTCCGCCGTGCGTACCAGGCGCGGCGGGAGGGACTGTAAGTACCGGAAATCAAATTGTCAGAACTTGGGCGGTTGCCAGATGGAGTAGACGAGGGGGGCGAGCAGTCGGGATTCGAAGAAAGAATGGGCTTTTACTGCGAGAAGCGCAGCGGCCGGTTGCGGGACCATGCTGGCGGTCGGAGCAACGAAGTAATTCACCACTCCACTTTGGTGGTTGTGATGGAAAGGCAGGTTGTCGTGTCCCTCGGAATCCTTGTGCGTTTCGTCGGCGTAGTGCAGGTACAGAAACTCGAGGAAGCCCATCCCGTGATCGGTGTCCTCGTGCTCGTGTTGCTCTTCGTGTTCGTGGAAATGCGCCGTCATGGCCCTGATGCCGAAAAGTTCGTGCATTTCCTGGCCGGGAATCCCGGAGAGGACCAGCAGGTAGGTAGCCAATATGACGTGCAGTAGCCTTAACATTCGGGCAAAGCTACGAAAAATAGTAGTGCCACAAATACGCGGACATACAAACCTATAGTGTTCCCGCTTTTTTGTACCACCCCTTAAGCTTGTCGGAATGGTTGCTAACTTAGTCAACCATGAAAGCAAAAAGCCGTCGTCAATTCACCTCTGAGTTCAAGGTGAAAGTAGTTTTAGAAGTTCTCCGTCAGGAGAAAACCCTCAATCAGATCGCCAGTGACTACGACCTGCATCCACAGTTGTTGCAGACCTGGAAACAGACGTTTCTGGCCGCTGCCCCACAGGTATTTGATCAACATAAGGGAGCAGAAAAGCCCGTCGCTGATGAAAAGGGGCCACTTTATGAGCAGATCGGACGACTCCAAGTGGAGTTGAACTGGCTCAAAAAAAAACTGGGAATCAACCCCTGAGCCAACGACGCGCTATGATCGAGCGATCCCATCCTACCTTGAGCCTTCGGCGGCAATGTTGGCTCTTGAGTGTCAGTCGGGCCGGTCTCTCTTACGAACCCGTAGCGACCGATGATCAAAACTTGCAGATAATGCGTCGCCTGGACGAGTGGTACGTAGAGCATCCTGACCTGGGCCACCGGCGCCTGGTGGTACTCCTCAAAGAGGAGGGCTGGGAAATTAATATCAAGCGAGTTCGCCGATTAAGAGCCCTGATGGGGTTGGAGACACAGTTCCCTAAACCAAACCTGTCCAAACCAGGCGTGCCCCGACAGCGATTCTTTTATCTGTTGAGAGGGTTGGTAATTGACCGCATCCATCAGGTCTGGGCCACTGATATCACATATATTCCCATGCCCAAAGGCTTTTTTTATGTGATGGCTATCTTAGATTTGCACAGCCGTTATGTCCTGCATTGGCAGTTGAGCAACACCCTCGAAGCGGACTGGTGTGTGGCCACCTTGCAGCAAAGCTTGCAGCAGTGGGGCAAACCGCAGATTTTCAATACCGACCAGGGCAGTCAATTCACCGGCGACGATTTTGTGGCTGTGCTACAAAATCACCAAATTGCTATCAGCTGGGATGGAAAAGGCCGAGCTCTGGATAATATCTTCGTAGAGCGGTTCTGGCGAACCTTGAAATATGAAGACGTTTATTTGCGAAACTACCAAACCGGCAGTGAGCTACGGGCGGGTTTGGTGAAGTATTTTCAGTACTACAATACTCAACGTCCTCATCAGTCGTTGGGCTACCGCACACCAGCAAGGGTATTTATGGAAGGGAAGAAAAACGAACACAAATCTGTCAACTAACCATTTCGTTTGGCCGAACAGTGGTACAGACAAAGGGGTACACCATAAACCTACGGCGCGTGGTTGGGAATTTCACCCAATAATTGAGCATCATCCTACTGCCGATCTTTCCCTTTCTGACTTGCAAACTAATTTTAGTGGAAAAAGCTTGACTTACCTGCACACCTGACCTGTGTTGATGCTTGATGCACTGGTAAGTTATTTGCCGGTGCGGCGCGTTGAGAATCGAGACTACCACGCGCTGGGCTTGGTATAAAGATTGGATAGCAGTCCTCACTGCAATCGACGTACACCCCGTCACCTTATTTGCGCCTTCCTAAAGGCCCCTCCACCTCAATGCCAGCGTACCTTATGATTTCATAAAGCGTGGGTTGGGTTTTATCCCGAACATCTCCCTGATTTCATCCGTGCTCCGGCTGTTCTTTTCAAAAATTTCCTTGCCTTCAGGTGCAATTTTGCGATAACGCTCGCTTAATCCCTGCGGCCTGCCCCAATGTTCTCTAACTGTTTCCACCCATCATATTATTGCCCTGAGCTGTAGGTTCCAAGTGGCTGGATGCTGCCCAAAAAAACCGGCGACTGCGATTCGGTCGGCGACTTTTGATTTATTGGATCCTGTAAAGACGGGGACTGGCTACTGACTATGTATGCGCGGGTTGCGGATCACTGCCCGCTGCCCGCTGTGGTGGCTGCATTCCCCATTGTTGGCCCTAACTCCGCATCCGCCACGCGGAAATTCTCAATTCTTCAAGCAGTTGCCGCTCGGAAAATATTCCTGACCGACACAGTTCGACAACTTGGGCTTGTATTTTCGGTTTTTATGATTTTTCCTGATTGTGATCAAGTCCCTTACTTTCATAATCTTACAGAGGCTGTGTAAGGTTATTTCAGGGTAATACATCCTATTTTATAATCTGACATTATGTAAAATCAAGCCCTATTCGCGCACTAGATTGCCTTACTTACCAATCAACAAACGAAGGCCAATGTTAGCTGATGCGATTTGGCCTGTGAAAGCAAAGGATGATGAAAAACCCGATTCAAATCAATTGGGAAAACTCACATACGGATGCTGCCCGGTTTGCAAGCCATAGCGAAATTTGGCGTCAATGCCAATTTTTATCGTATCGATTCTGCTATCCCTGTATACTCATTGAATAATATTTATTATACCTTGATTATCAAATAGTTAAATCGAATAAATAGGCAACAACTCTCTCACTCCGTTTCATTGCGTTCGAGGTGCCTTACGAGTCTTCCTCCGTCAGGTACTGATTGAGTGCGTCGATGACGATCTGTTTGATTGATTTCCCAGAATGGAGGGCTTTGGTCTTCACTTGGATTTCGAGCTGGCGGGGGATGTGCAGGTTGAGGTGATAGGATTGCTTTTTGACCGGGGTGATCTTTTGGACGGGTGTCGCCGGTGCGTTTTGGATCAGTCCTTTCAGCAGGTCCTTTTTATCTTGATAGCTCATGGTTCTTGGTTTATGCTTTGTAGTATTTCGAGTGCGAGTGAAGTGATTTCTTCCTTTGCTTTCTCATCTTCGGAGTTGAAGACTGAGCCCGTGACAGGCGAGCGGGTGTAGGCCACCCGCTGGTGGATTCTGGTCGTGAGGATCGGTGAGCCGTAGTCGGACAGGATCTCGAGGGTTTCCCTTGCCAGGGAGGTATGGTGTTGCACCATGGACAGTACTATGGCGTGATTGGTGTTTTTGAGCAGTGCCAGGGTTTCCCTAACGGCGAGGGCATCGAAGAAGCCGGGCTTGACCGGTACGAGTACGAAGTCCGACTTGTTGATTATGTCCGGCAGGCGGTTGCTGAGGTAGGGTGGTGTGTCGATGACGGCGTATTGCTCGTCCCTGCCCCGTAGGATTTCGTCAAGGGTGACGAGTTGGAGGGGTGTGATGTCTCTGAACTTCGACAGGCTGCCCTGCAAATCCAG
>JBBRDE010000395.1:0-3728 GCA_038204185.1 Cytophagales bacterium | reverse complement strand
CGGCTAGCCAAAGAATACGAGAAAACAGTAGAATCTTCGGAGGCTATGCTGCAAATCGCGTACACTACCATATTTCTCAACAGAATGACCAAATCAGCTTCCAAAACATAATCTTAAAACTCTGAAAATCAATCGCCGATCGAAGTAACTACCGCAAACTTTCCTCGAACAATTTCAAAATTCGCTTGTACTCATCCGTCCAGGAGCTGGGCTCCACAAAACCGTGATCCTCGACGGGGTACACGGCAAGTTCCCAGTTATCCTTACCGAGTTCGATCAGCCGCTGCGACAGTCGGGCTACATCCTGAAAATGCACGTTCACGTCCACCATGCCGTGGCAAATCAACAGATTGTTTTTCAGCCCCGCTGCGTGATAAATCGGCGAGCTTTTACGGTATGCCAAACTATCCAGATGGGGTTCGTTAAGAATATTAGCCGTGTAGGCATGGTTATAAGCTGCCCAGTCGGTCACGGGCCGCAGGGCTGCGCCTGCTTTAAATACATCGGGCGTAGTAAAAAGGCCCATCAACGTAATAAATCCGCCGTACGACCCACCGTAGATGCCAATTTTTTTAGGGTTGATGCCATATTTTTTCACAAGCCAATTCGCGCCGTCCACATTGTCGGTCAGGTCTTTGCCCCCCATAAAACGATAAATGCCCGTCCGCCAGTCGCGCCCGTAGCCCGCGCTGGCGCGGTAGTCCATATCGAGCACGGTGTAGCCTTTGTCCGTCAGCAGGTTGTGGAACATGTACTCCCGAAAATACTGGCTCCACCAGCTGTGGGCGTTCTGCAGGTACCCAGCGCCATGGACAAAAATCACCGCCCGTCCGTTGGATTTTTTGGGTTCGTAAATACGCGCGTACACATCGGCTCCATCACTAGCCTTGAACGAAATGACCTTTGCCTCGCGCCAGGGGTAGGCTTTGAAGGCAGCCGTGGTCGACTGCGTGATCTGTTCCCCTTTGGCACTGGGTTCATTATCCAGCAGAAACAGTTCCCAGGGCGTGTTGCTGTCGGAGTAGCGAGCGGCCATTTTGGTTTCGTCGGGCGAGAGTTCCACTTCGTAGGCTCCTTTGTTCTGGGTCAGGCGGGTGAGGGTACCCCCCGTGGCGCCCATTTTATAAAAATGCTTTTCGCCCGGATGCACCTCGTTGGTAGTCAGGTAGAAGGTCTGCTTGTCCTTGGAAAGCAGCACGCTTTGTATCTCAAACTTCCCTTTTGTCAGTTGTTTTTTCTCACCCGTTTTTACATTCAGGGTATATAGGTGCGCGTAGCCATCCGCTTCGCTCTGGAAATAAATCGTGGAATTGTCCAGCCAGCCCAGTTCTCCGGCGCTTTGCGGGTACCCCCCTACCCCCGGCCCGCCGATCCAGGCCTCATCGCGCTGGCGCTCCAGCGGTTTCAAGGTAAGCGAATCGGGGTCAAACGCCATGAGCCAGCGATCCTTGTTATCAAGCGAACGCACCACCACCACCGCATTCCGTCCGTCGTCCGACCACGATGGGCCGTGCACAATCACGGGGCGGATTTTGTCCTTTTTCCAGGCGGTATCCAGTTTGGGGTACTCTTTCAGGTAGTCGGGTTTGTCGCCGATGCCGGGCAGTTTTTTGGTACTCACCTGCCGCATAGTGTCTTTTTTGACGTCATAAACCCAGAACTCAAATTCCGTGGCCGGAGCACCTACCTTGGTGCGGGCTGGCAAATCTTCGGTGAAGCCCGACTGGGTCACGTAGCTAGGGACAATGGTATTTTTAGAGGTTTTGTTAGCCTTGCTGAGACGGTAGGTCACGAAGCGGCCATCGGGGCTGAGCTGCTGGGAAGAAACCCGTTTTTCGTTTAGGTAAATTTCTTTGGGGCGATAGGGCTTGTCGGCTTCGGTGATTTTCTTGGCCGTATCTTTTTTTGCTTTTCTTTCTTTTAAAATATCAAAAAGAGCTACCTGATCTCCTTCCAGCCACCTTTCGGCATCTGATTTCTTGGTTTCCGCTTTTTTGGTACCCGTTTTGAAGTTGGTGTGCTGGGACAGCAGTCCCGACGCCAGCGCGATGCTGTACAAATTGTCGTCTTTTTCGAAAATAATTCGCTGCTCGTCGCCACTGAACGTGGGGGTACCTTCTATTTCCACGGTATTTGTCAGTTGCCGAATCTGGTAGGTTTTGCAGTCCATCAGGTACACATCACCATTGCGAACGTAGGTTTTCAGGGTATGTAGTCGGTTGTACACGCCCTGCCCGGTGGGCAGCTTCCGGCGCTCAGCCGGGGGTACCTTACTAATTTTTTTATCGTTCAGGGAATATCGGTACAGCGAATCACCCGGATTTGCCTCAGGATTCCAGTCAAAGTAAATAGTTTTGGAATCCTCGGCCCAGTAGACATTGCTCGGGGAGGTACCGATCGAAATCTTGGGGTCCTGCATGATTTTCTCGACCGTAAGTTGGGCTTTGAGGGCCAGCGGCAAAAGGATGAAGGCGAGTAGTATTGTTTTTTTCATAAAGTGGGTTTTTGAAGGTGCAAGATAGGTTGCTGTTGAGTATCTCGCAAAGTCGCGAAGACGCAAAAGAATCCACCGAGTTAAATACGCTACCTTTGCACGTACATCAACCCCCGCTTTCATGCACCAGGCTATCCTCCAAAATTTACAAATAACCGCCCTCAACACCATGCAGGAAGCTGTACTGCCAGCGGCCCGGCGAAGTGATGTGATTGTCCTCTCGCCTACGGGATCGGGCAAAACCCTGGCCTTTCTGCTGGCTTTGCTGGAACGGCTGGACGCTAATACATTGGGGGTACAGGCAATGATTCTGGTACCTTCCCGCGAACTGTCTTTACAGATCGAAGGGGTTTTCAAGGCGATGGGTACGGGCTATAAGGTGAGTTGCTGCTACGGCGGCCACGCCGTGAAGACCGAAGAAAACGCCCTCCGCGAAGCTCCCGCTTTACTCATTGGTACGCCGGGACGGATCGCCTACCACGCCCGGAGCCAGAACTTCGATCCGGCCACAGTACATACGCTGGTACTCGATGAATTTGACAAATCGCTGGAGATGGGCTTTCAGACCGACATGGCGTTCATTATCAAGGAATTGTCCGGCCTGAGTCGTCGGATTTTCACCTCCGCCACGCCACTCCACTCCCTACCTGAGTTTGCGGGAGCCGCGAATCCCACGAAACTAAATTTTCTACAATCCAGCGATTCCATTCCGCAGCTTACCCTGAAAGTCGTGCGCTCGAATTCGGTAGAGAAGCTCGAAACGCTCTTTTCGCTGCTCTGTTTTATCGGGGCGGAGCGTACGCTGATCTTTTGCAATCACCGCGATGCGGTCGAGCGGATCAGCGATTTGCTGCGAGGCTACGGGCTGGTGCACGCCATGTTTCACGGCGGCATGGAGCAACCCGATCGCGAGCGGGCATTGATGAAATTCCGGAACGGAACGAGCCGGATTCTGGTGGTGACCGACCTGGCTTCGCGGGGCCTCGACATTCCCGAAATCGCTTCCATTGTGCATTATCAACTACCGTTGACCGAGGAGGCTTTTATTCACCGCAATGGCCGTACCGCCCGGATGCACGCCACGGGTACGGTCTATTTATTATTGGCAGAAGATGAAACGCCACCCTACCTTTTTGAACTTCCCACGGAACTGGCTCTGCCTGACCAAGATCAACTCCCCCCCGAAACAGAATGGGAAACCCTTTACCTCTCGGCGGGAAAGAAGGATAAAATC
>JBBRDE010000394.1:0-3758 GCA_038204185.1 Cytophagales bacterium | reverse complement strand
CCGCCACGCTCCTGGCGATTTTCGTGGTACCCGTACTGTTTACGACGATCGGGAAGGTAGCCTACGGACGGAAGGATTTGGAGGAAACGGGGGAGGTTGAGGGGTAGGGTGAACTTCATGCTTTGCAAACACAAATCAGCGAAGTCCATTGATGATTAATGTACAGAAGAATGTCAGCGATTTTCTCTGGGGATTCCTTACGCCCAAAAAAGATAGAAAATTGCAAATTCTTATGCCTCTGCATGGATAAATCCCGCACTGCTGGTTCTTTCTAATTCTACATTCTAAAATAAACGATCTTCCCCATGCGCAACCGCTCCTTGCCCTTCCTGCTCCTTGTTCTGTGCCTGTACCTCAACCCGGCTTTGGCGCAGCCCATCGAACGCTTCGTCAAAGTCATCGTTGCGCCCGACCGCACCGACTGGACGTACAAACCCGGCGACAAGGCCAAATTCACCATTACGGTGCTACAAAGCGGCAATCTGGTCAAAAACGCGCTGGTACGGTACGAAATTGGCCCCGAGAAAATGCCTGCTACCACCAAGGAATCCAAAACGCTGGCAACTGGTACCCTTACTTTGGATGGGGGTACCCTGAAAAACCCCGGCTTCCTTCGCTGCATTGCCATTGCCGAAGTGGACGGCGTGGAGTACCGGGGCCTGGGTACGGCCGGCTTTGCGCCAGAAACCATCAAGCCCACGGCCGTCGACCCGGCAGATTTCGACAAGTTCTGGAACGATGGGAAAGCCGAGCTGGCCAAAATTCCGCTGGATGCGAAAATGACCCTGCTGCCCGAGCGCTGTACTGAAAGCGTCAATGTGTACCACGTCAATCTGCGCAACTTCGGCAATTCGCGGTTGTACGGAATTTTGGCTATGCCCAAAAAAGAGGGCAGGTATCCCGCCCTGCTGCAGGTACCCGGCGCGGGTGTTCGGGCCTATTATGGCGACGTGGCTAACGCCGAAAAGGGAATGATTACGTTCCAGATTGGCATTCATGGGGTACCCGTAACAATGGATCCCAGTGTATACGATGACTTGAGGTTTGGCGCTTTGAACGGTTACCAGAACTATAACCTCGATGACAAGGATCGCTTTTACTATAAGCGCGTGTACCTGGGTTGCGTGCGGGCCAACGATTTTATCGCCAGTCTACCCCAATTTGATGGTCTCAATCTGGCCGTAACGGGCGGTAGTCAGGGTGGGGCGCTCTCTATCGTTACGGCGGCACTGGATAGTCGGGTGAAATGGCTGGGGGCATTTTATCCGGCTTTGAGCGACGTGACGGGGTACCTCAACGGACGTGCCGGCGGCTGGCCCCACTATTTCGCGGGCAGCACCCGGGAATTCAACGATACCAAAGACAAGATTGCTACGACGGGCTACTATGACGTAGTGAACTTCGCCCGCCGCGTCAAAATCCCCGGTCAGTACTCCTGGGGTTTCAACGACGAAACCTGCCCACCTACCTCCATGTACGCGGCCTACAACCTAATCACCGCGCCCAAGTCGCTCTACCTGGCGCTGGACACGGGGCACTGGACCTACCCCGAGCAGCGCGACCTGATGAACGATTGGCTTTGGAAGCATTTAAAGGGGAATGAGTAAGTGCAGCTGGTGATAGTATAAAAAAGGATCGAATTTATGCCGCTGCCTGAATAAACGCACGCGGGGACAAAGGGTGCTGGCACAGTTTTTACGAACCTGAACATATTATTTTCACCTTAAATACGCTACTACTATGAATCATAAAGCAATGCAAGAATGTATCGAAGCGTGTCAGGCTTGTGCCGTGGCCTGCGGGGAGTGTATAGATGGCTGCCTGCGTTCGGATGACGTAACCATGATGGCTGACTGTATTCGGACGGATATGGACTGTCTCGCTATCTGTTCCACAGCTGTGCAGTTCATGTCCACGAACAGCCCATTTGCGGCCCAGCTTTGCCAGTTATGCGCATCGATTTGCGACGCCTGCGCTCAGGAGTGCGAAAAACATGCCGATATGCATGATCATTGTCGTCGCTGCGCCGAAGCGTGCCGCCGCTGTGCCGAAGCTTGCCGGGCCATGGCTGCTTAATCCTGGCCCTGCTTTGTCCAAGGGTTTTCACAGGGACAGAGAATGTATGTTATTCTAGGATCGTCGGGTGTTTGATGGTATTGGGTCACTCCTTGGCAGGATCTTTTTAGAGAAAGAGGCAGGCGCGTGTCCTAACGCGCCTGCCTCTTTTTCTACCCACCACCTTAGTACCTTTATCACCATGCAGGAAAATCCAATAAAACAGGTTGCGACCGCACTAGGCGCGGGCCTGATTGCCGGACTGGCGGGTACCGCCGCCATCACGATCTCCCAGATGATCGAAATGAAAATCACCAAACGGAAAGCCAGCGATACCACTACCAAAGCGGCGGCCAAAGTACTGGATATAAAACCGGTCAATCAGGGTAAGAAAACCAAGGTAGGTCAGGAGATTCACTGGGTTTACGGTACTACCTGGGGAACAGTACGGGGGTTGCTCTCGCTGGTAGGACTCACAGGCTCCCCGGCCACAGCAGCCCACTTTGCCGGTGTATGGGGAACAGAGCTGATTATGCTACCCAGTCTGGATGTGGCTCGACCCATTACCGAAGAAAAACCAAAAGCGATCGCTATCGACGTCCTGCACCATGCCGTATACGCCATCGTCGCCGGACTGGTTTTTGATGCCATCATGGAGAAGGATTTGTGGTAAACACATCCGTAGTTATTTACTAGTTTAAGTCGATACTCATGGAAGAAAATAAAGAATTTGCAGGAAAGGTAGTCGTCGTCACAGGTGCTTCGGCGGGTCTGGGCCGCGCCATCGTGCGCGAATTTGCCAAATTGGGCGCTAACGTTGGGCTACTGGCTCGCGGGAAAGACGGCCTCGAAGGAGCCAAGAAAGAAGTGGAAGGCTACGGGGGCAAAGCCCTGGCCATCCCGACCGACGTATCCGATCCCGAGCAGATCGAAGCTGCCGCCGACCAGATTGAAAAGGAACTGGGGCCCATTGATATTTGGGTCAATAACGCTATGATTAGTGTCTTCGGGCCATTCAAAAAGCTGGAAGCCAAAGATTTTAAACGCGTAACCGAAGTGACTTACCTCGGGCAGGTGTATGGTACCCAGTCGGCGCTGAAACGAATGCTACCGCGTAACCGGGGTAGCATTATCCTGGTGGGTTCGGCGCTGGCCTACCGGGGCATTCCGCTGCAATCGGCCTATTGTGGGGCCAAGCACGGGATACAGGGTTTTTTCGATTCATTGCGGGCCGAATTATTTCACGATAAAAGCAACATCAACCTGAGCATGGTGCAGCTTCCCGCGATGAATACGACACAGTTTGGTTTTGTCAAAAGTTACCTGCCCAACAAACCCCAGCCGATGGGCACCATCTACCAGCCCGAGGTAGCCGCGCAGGCTATTGCCTACATCGCCAAAAATCCGCGCCGCGAAATGTTCGTG
The DNA here is from genome assembly GCA_038204185.1 of Cytophagales bacterium. GTDB lineage: Bacteria > Bacteroidota > Bacteroidia > Cytophagales > Spirosomataceae > Salmonirosea. The sequence goes on along the minus strand of JBBRDE010000394.1, from coordinate 278 downwards.
GGCTACCCGACGGTCCAGGCCATTCTGGGTAACAAACTGGCCCCCGGCCTGCTGGACAAGTATCTAGGGGGGATTGGCTACGACGGACAGCAAACGGATGAACCCAAAGACCCCAATCGTAAAGACAATCTCTACGAGCCCCTGCCCGGCGATCATGGTGCCCACGGTACCTTCGACGCCAAGGCGTGGGAGTTTAGTCCCGAAACCTGGGCCGCCACGCATAAGCTGGTAACCTGGGGAACTGTGGCCTCGCTGGCTTTGGCCGTGGGAGTCTTGGT
>JBBRDE010000393.1:0-3802 GCA_038204185.1 Cytophagales bacterium | reverse complement strand
AATAACAACTCATTCTTTCCTCATCTCTTGTCAAACGGAGAATCAAATACTAACATGAACCCCTCTCCTGAGAAGAGTTTGAAGGAGGCTAAAAAGAGGCTAAAATAAAAAAATCTATGACTATCAGGCTACTATCCCTCCCCTTACTCCTTCTTTCCCTAACCACTATCGCCCAAACCTGGGTCGCCCAAACGCCCGCCGGGAAACAGTACCTCAAGATTGATAAAAACGGTATCACTACCTTACCCAACGGGCGATTAATCACACCAAAGGGCCGACAAATTACCACTGCCCCGCATCCTTATGGTCTGGCGCTAAGTCCGGATGGTAGCGTGGCCGTTACGGCCAACTCCGGCATCAACCCGATTTCCATCAGCATCATCCGCAACATCCTGGCCGACAATGCCACGGTACAGCAGGTACCCGACAAAGCCAAAACCGACGAGGGGATTTTGGAAGCCTGCTTCATGGGCCTGGCCATTACACCCAATAACAAATCGGTATATGTTTCAGGCGGACAAACCAATAAGATATTTCTGTTCGATCTGGAAACGGGGAAACAGCAGGCTACCATCAACTGCGGGACCAAAGCCAACGGCACCAACTACTACCACGGCTATATTGGTGATATGGTGCTTTCGAAGGATGGCAATACCCTTTATGCCGTGGATCAGATTGGGTTTCGACTGGTGGTGATTGATACCCGCACTAACAAAGTCCAGCATTCCATCCCGACGGGTCGCTACCCGTTTGGTATCTGCCTGTCACCCGACGAAAAGCGGGTATACGTGGCCAACGTGGGTGTGTTTGAGTACAAGCCGTTTACCGATCTGGATATGAAAGATCTGAAAAAGACCGCGCACAAATGGCCTGCGACCAAGTATAACTCCAAAGAAATGAAGGAAGGTATTCCCTCCGAGGGCGTTCCGGCTTTGGGGGACCCCAATGCGCCTGAGGCATTTTCGGTGTGGAGCTATGATCTGATAAACGGGCAGCCGGTCGTAAAATCCAAAATCAAAACTGGTATTCTGGTGGGCCAGATGGTGGAGGATTTTCCTGCCGTGGGCGGTAGTAGCCCCAATTCGGTGGTAGCGACTGACCAGTACGTGTTCGTGACCAATGGCAACAACGATTGTGTGTCGGTCATCGACATGCAGCGTGATACCGTCGTCAATACCATCTACCTCAACCCTGAACCCCGCCTGGGCAAGCTGCGCGGACTGATTCCGTTCGGCGTGGCCGTGTCACCCGACCAGAAGCGGCTTTATGTCGCCGAAGCGGGACTAAATGCCGTGGCCGTGGTGGACGTACCCACCCTTAAAGTGATGAGCCATATTCCCACGGGTTGGTTTCCTTCAAAGTTGAAAGTGAGTCCCGATGGCAGGAAACTGATCGTAACCAACGCCAAAGGTTACGGCAGCGGTCCCAACGGGGGGGGGGCCTTCACACTCGGGCCTGAGGGTAGCTACATCGGGGGTCTGATGAAGGGTACCGTCTCGGTCATGGACGTTCCAACGGACCGCGACCTACCTACCCTCACCCAAAAAGTGCTGGACAATAACTTCAAATTCAGCCAGATACTCCCTACCAACGACAACCCGATTCCACCCTACCCCGGTGCCTATGAATCACCGATCAAGCATATCGTATTCATTGCTAAGGAAAACCGAACTTACGACGAGGTATATGGGCAGTTTCGTGGGGGTAATGGTGATTCCACCCTCGCTCGCTACGGCCTGGACCGAAGCTTTGTGAGTCGGGATAAAAAACGAACCGTTACCAATGGCGACGTCATGCCCAACCACCATGCCATGTCCCGACAGTTTGCCATGTCGGACAACTACTACTGCGACTCCGACGTATCGGCCGACGGCCACCGCTGGCTGGTGGGCACCTACCCCAACGAGTGGGTAGAGACGGGTACCGCCGCTGCATATGGCGGACAGCGTAGCCTACGCGATACTTCCAACGCTCCCGGTAACCTGTCATTTTATGGCTCAGCTGGTAGTATTTACCCAGAAGATTACAACGAAGCAGGCTCTATTTGGGAGCACCTGCAACGCAATAACAAGGATTTTTACAACTGGGGATTTGGCGTGGAAATGGCTGCCGCCTACTCCGATAGTACCATGAAGTACATCGGTGAGCTGTACACCGTAAACTATCCCCTCCCCGCCCCCCTGTTCGCCAAATCGTCACAGCAGTTCCCAACCTACAACATGGCCATTCCCGATCAGTTCCGGGCGGACATTTTCATGAAGGAATTTAACGAAAAATGGGGTGGTGAGGGAAAAACCCTACCTTCTATGCTAACGCTAATGCTGCCCAACGACCACGGCACCCGTGAACGTCCGGCGGCAGGGTACCCCTTTACCGAAAGCTACATGGCCGACAACGACCTTGCTCTGGGTCGCACCATTGAGTTTTTGTCCAAAACTCCCTACTGGAAAAACATGGTGATCGTGGTGACTGAAGACGACCCGCAGGGTGGTGTGGACCACGTGGACGCCCACCGTAGCCTGCTGATGATAGCCTCGCCCTACGCCAAAAAGAACTATGTCGGTCATCAGCATTACAGCTTTGGCAGCATCTTCAAAACCTTCTGGCACGTGTTAGGAATACCCTACCTCAACCAGTACGATGCCACGGCCACCGACATGAGCGACCTGTTCACCAACACGCCCGACTTTTCCAGCTACAACGCCCTCACGGCCGACCCCAAAATCTTCGAACCTCAAAAGGCCCTCGACCCCTTCGACGAAAAATTCGACTGGAAAGCCTTCGCCGAATCCGAAGAAATGGACCGCACCGAAACCATGCAAAAGCGCCGTGCCGAGGATGATGCCGATTTGCGGGAGAAGAAGGTGAAGAAGACTAAAAAGGTGAAGAGGGTACGGAAGCCCAAGACTTCGCCCAGGGGGTTTTAGGAATGTTTTGAAAAAGTACTTTTGCCATTTCTTATCTTTGAAGAAAAATGCCCGAAATTTCAAGATTCTAGGGCATCATCATTCGGATGTATTTTCAAGATCACAATCCTCCGCACTTTCACGCGGAGTGTCAGGGGGACAAAGCCGAATATGATATTAGAACATTAGATTTATTGGCAGGAAAACTACCGAACCGTGCCCACGCTATGGTTTTGGAATGGGATTCCCAGCATAAAGATGAGTTAATGAGCAACTGGCAAAAGGCGGTTGTTCCCGATTCTTTGGACAGGATCGAACCTTTAACCTAGTAGCATTATGAATTAGGTAATTGAGTTAAAAGTGTTGACCGACGATCCATTTAGTCAGAAGTACCAGGTATTGCTCAAATTCAATGACGGAGAAGAAAAAATCATCGATTTGCACCCTTACCTAGGGAAAGGCTTTACCGCTGAACTACTTGACTATGACAAATTTAAAGAGGTATTTATTGAACCAGGCGGAGGCATAGCCTGGCCAAATGGTTATGATTTTTGCCCTAATTTCCTGAAAGAATTGGAGGGAAAGCAGGAAGCTGTAAATATTTAACGCATTATGTTTTAGCTTTTGCAGGTATCCGCGTTGCAGACGCGAGGAGATGACCGCGCCCGATTTCAAATCGGGGCGAGCGAAGTAAAAAAGTGTATTTTTGGCATAGCACCGGGTCGCGCCCGACCGGGCCGTCAGGCGGCAGCTTTGTAGGTTTGGCGATCTCAAAGTTCGCCATTCCGATGCTTTTTTCATTCAATCGGGGGAGCCATGCAACAAAGTCGTGTATACAAATAAATATAACAAGATTCTCTCTCATTTACGAATTATTACAAGCTTCTAAGAAAGAT
>JBBRDE010000392.1:0-3819 GCA_038204185.1 Cytophagales bacterium | reverse complement strand
ATTACTCACTCCGCGAATGGCGGGGCGAGGAAGACAACTGGATCGCGGCAATGGAATGGATGGATAGTTTGGGCGTTCGGCTGATCAACACCTCCCTCGGGTACGCGCGCGGTTTTACTGATCCACAGGAAAACTATACTCCCAAACAGATGGATGGCAAAACGAGCGCCATCGCCCGCGCCGCCCAGATCGCCGTAGACAAGAAAGGCATCATGCTGGTGGTATCAGCGGGGAATGAGGGAGAGGATAAAAACTGGCGCATTCTCTCTACGCCCGCCGACGCGAAGGGGGTACTTGCCGTGGGTGCTACCAACATGCGACTCTGGAATCGGATCGGATATAGTAGCATGGGACCAGAGTTTTTGCCCTACCTCAAACCTAACGTATCGTGTTTTTCGCTCTATGGTACCTCCCTGTCGGCCCCCGTCATCACGGGTTTTGCAGCCTGTCTGATGGAGGCCAATCCGAAGTTATCCAATAAAGAATTGATGGATCTGATCGAAAAATCGGCGCACTTGTATCCTTACGGGAATAATTACGTGGGCTATGGGGTACCTCTGGCTTCGCGGGCACTGGCGCTGGCCAAAGCACCATATTTGCCCAACAACAGTACCTCCGTAAAAGTAAGCGGCAAATCCTGCACTATCGACGTGGCTACGGAAGAAAATCTGCTGGTAATTTATCGGAAGAAAAATAAAAAAGATGTGATCTCCCAGCAGATCGCCAAAGTACAGGATGGAAAGATTTCGTTGAAAAAGCAGAGCGGCGAGGCCTTCACGACCATTGATTTAAAGGACCGTTCCATCGAGGTGATTTGGGAGTAAATAACTTTCCATCCCTACCTTAGCGGCATGAAAACACAATTTGCGGTTATTTTCGATATGGATGGCGTGATCTGCCATACCAATCCTTACCATTCGCAGGCGTTCCGCCAGTTCTTTGCCAAGCGTGACCTGAGTCCCACCGATGAGGAGTTTGCCCAGCATATGTTTGGCAAAAGCAACAGCTACATCCTGAAACACTTCCTGCAACGGGAAGTCATTGGGGAAGAGTTTGTCCAGCTGGAAGACGAGAAAGAAAGCCTGTTCCGCGAAATTTATGAGCCCCATGTCGACCCCGTTCACGGGTTTATGGCGTTCCTGAAAGATTTGAAAGCCAAGGGGATCAAGACCGCCGTGGCTACCTCAGCCCCGCGCGCCAATCTGGATTTGATCGCGGGAAAACTCGGCTTGTCGGACTACATGGAGTCGTTCATGGCCAGTGAGGACGTGACCAAACACAAGCCCGATCCCCAGGTGTACCTTACCTCCGCCGAGCGGCTAAGCGTAAAGCCCGAAAACTGTGTAGTATTTGAAGATTCCTTTTCGGGTGTTTCGGCGGCACTTAACGCGGGGATGAAAGTAGTAGGGGTACTTACGTCCCATGCCTTAGATGAACTGCCGCCCTGTAATGAGTACATCAAGGATTATCAGGAGATGACTTTTGCACGCGTGGCGGAGTTGTTTGGGTAGGGTAGCCAAGTGATAGATTTTGTTTAGCTTTGTTTGTTCCTGATTGCAGAGAAGCTGACGTGCTTCTTGAAAGAAATCAAATTCTTACAGGTACCCTTTTCAATAAATAAAACTATGGATCAGATTCAGGAAGCGAAGCGATACATTGAAAATGCCCGCGAAATTCTAAGCGAAAAAGCGGGAAAGGAAAATGGCTACTACCAAGATTCCAAATATGTCAAGATGGCCGGAAATACGGCATATAGTGGCGTATTAGTAGCATTAGATAGTTTTCTGGAAAAGAAAACAAAAGGCCGTAAAGATGTAAATTGGTACAAGGAACACTTAGCCAAATTGGACAAAAGAATATTGAATTCCTTTGTCGCAGCGTATGATACGCTTCATTTAGCCCTTGGGTACGACGGTAATCCAAATGCTAAAGTAGCTCATGCAGGTCTGGAAGATGCCGAAACAATTATCAATTGGGTTGAGCAGAGGAAAGCCGCAGCCTGACCGACCAATAAAATAAAATCCCACTGGTAAGAATATTCAATCTTACCAGTGGGATTTTATTTGTTTCAGGTAGCTATTTCTTCTGTTGCGAGAGGAAGGTTATCAGCGAAGCGAATTCCTCATAGGATAGCGCATTAGCCAATCCGGCGGGCATCATGGACGTTTCCATTTCCTCACGCTTGATAATGTCGGAAGTCTTGATGCGGGTTACTTGTCCAGCGATGTCGCGTAGTACCAGTTGTCCGGCAGATTCTTCCGTCACGAAACCCATGTAGGATTTGTTGCCCTTGGCAGTGATCGATACCGTCGCAAAGCCCTGCGAAATCGAAGCATTGGGTTTCAGAATCGATTCGGCAATCTGATCGCGGGCCATAATGGAGCCGATCTGTCCCATAAAGGGACCTTTCATGGTTTCACTTTTATTGATGCTGTGGCAAGCTACGCAGCCCTGCCGTGTAAATAGCGTTTTACCCAGCGCTGGATCGCCCTGGATTTTGTCCATCGCGAGCATCACATCCTCAATGGAAGCTTCTCCTACCTGCCCTTTTTTATTCTTGATTTTTTCCAAATCCACTTTCACCTCCTCCTTCACGGCGACTTTTTCGTTCGTGCCAAATTCAGGAATTTCCATCCGTAGCTTATCGTTCAGGTCGGTGTACAATTGCTTGTCAGAAGCCTTGTTCCATTCTTTTACTAAAAAAGTTTTGATGTCGGGAGAAGATTCCCACGTAATCGCCTTGTAGTAGGGGCCGTGTGTGTCGGGTCGGGTGCTCCACCACCACGAGCCGTCGTAGGGAGCTTCTTCTTTGTACAACCGCGCAAGCGTGGTCAGAATGATAGTTTTTAGCTCTTTGTCCGTGGTTTTCTCATAGGCGGTCAGAAGCCCGCTCACCGCTTTAGGATCGTGCATGTAGCGCAATGCCCACAGCGCCAGCGTGGAATTGGGGGTACCTATGGCCTTGAGCATTGCATCCAACGCATTCAAACTTACGAGCGCCCGAACCGCCAAGTGGGGTAGGACTATAGCCGAGTTGGGCGTGGCGTGTGGGCCTTCGGTATTTTTTGCGGGGGGTACGAATGAGGAAGGTACCTTGATTGCCAATAGTTCAGAAGCCGCTTCCTTGCGACCCAGCCTACCCATGCCGACGATAGCCGCCGCCTGTACGCGGGGGGTACCTTCTTTCAAGGCTTTGGTAAAGGGTTCTAGGGGTACCTTGTCGATGTAGGTTTTGCGATCGGCAAGGGCGCGCAGGGCGTATTCTCGCAGGCCGGGTTCAGTAGTCAGTTTGGTCAGATTACCGATGCCGTCGGCCCCAGATGCCTGGGCGTAGGTGTACATGGCCGCCACGCGCACGTAATCCGGCAGACTTTTGTCTGCCGCGATTTTCCAAACGGCAGCAATCGTCTGTTTGGCAGAACGGCTCAGGAGTTCCTGCTGCGCGGCCAGACGGGCGACGCCGCTTTCGGATTTGAGAATAGCCACTACCTGATCGACCGAAAGTTTTGTAACGTCAGGGAAGGCTTTGTACTGCCAGGTCTTGGGCACAGCGCGTACTACAAAGCCTTTATTTGGATTGCCTGAGTAGCCTGCCCCGTCCCAGGCCGACATATAAGCCCGACCCGAGGCGTCGATGTCTACGTCGGTAATCTGGGCTAGTTTCACAAATTCCTCTTCTTTCTGGATATAGCTCGGCCCGTCGGGCGTGACGCGGTGAATATACAATTGACTACGGCCCCTGTCGGCCATCATAGGCACGTGGTTGTATTTTTCGGGCCAGGTGGGGTCGTCCATGAAAATGGCACCGGTACCCGAGCC
>JBBRDE010000391.1:0-3824 GCA_038204185.1 Cytophagales bacterium | reverse complement strand
AATCTCGACGGGGCTTACACGTTGGAAGAGTTCATGGGTTTGGTCGAGGCGCTTTGAAGGGCGCGGGGGGGGGGCGAACTCAAACGATTTTTATTTTTGTTTGCGGGGTATCAAACGACTAATTCAAACTCGAAATGGAAGCAATAGAATTCAAGGCGCAAATTCAAGACGGACAAATCAGAATCCCGTCCCGCTTCAAAAACTTCTTAAATAAAAACGTCAAGGTGATCGTCCTGGAAGATAGCAACGATCCTTATGAGGATTTGAGGGAGGCGCTCGTCGCCACGAATAAAGCAGCGCAGGAAGCGGGCCTGGACAAAATGACGCTCAAAGAGATAAATGCCGAGATAGCAGCCGTACGAAATGGGAATTAAGGTAGTCCTGGACACCAATGTACTCGTGTCTGCCTTGATTAGCAGCAGTTATCCCAGCAAGGTGGTATTTGACTGTGTAATTGACAAAAAAATCCCGATTTGTCTTTCACAGGCTATTTTTGAGGAATACAAAGAGGTCCTAACTCGTCCGAAATTTTCCAAATTTTTAAATTTTCAAACCAACGCCAAGGATCTACTGGTCAAACTTGAGCGAGCAGGTGAATTCTACAAACCGACTGTGAAATTAGAATTGATTAAGGACGAACCGGATAATAGATTTCTTGAAGTTGCCCTTGTTGCCCAAGCTAACTTTATTGTAACGGGCAACACCAACGATTTTACTTTTTCCGAGTACGAAGGAATTCAAATCGTAAGTCCCAAATTCTTTTACGAAACTTGTTGCCAATAGTGGGTATATTATTTTCCATACTATTCATATTATTTCCGTGGTCTGTGTCCCCACAGACCTCACGACTAAGCGGGTCTGTGGAGACACAGACCACGGTTAAAAGCATCCGCCTGGAAGAATTCACGCGCGGGACGCAGCGCAGCATCGAAGTCGATGCCGAAAACACTACCGTCCGGCTGAACGACGCGGAGGAAACGGTGAAAACCGACGCGAAAGTTTGGAAGAAATTGCGGGAGCAAATCCAGCATCTGCCGCTGGAAAAATTAGATAAAGTCTTGGTTACCAGCAAAGCACATCAGGTCGATGGCGCTCTGGCGGCTACGCTGAGCGTTGCCACGGCCGACTCCACGTATCGCTCGCCGACTTTCGATCATAACGCGCCGCCAGCGGAATTGAGGGAGATTGTCGATTGCCTGTATCGACAGATTCCGGCCGGGATGCGGGCGGAGTTTGGGCGGTGAGTTTAGGCTTAGTTATTAGATTTTACTCCTCCGATACTGCCAACAGCGCATCGACCTGAATCTCAAAGTCAGGCAGCACCGGGGCGGCGGAACAGATGTCGCTTCCAAGACATACTTTTACTTCCCGGCGGGTAGTGAAAGTATGGACATAGACGATTTTGTGGCTTGGAATAATGACCCAAACCACCTGGACGCCAGCTTTAAAATATTCGATAAGCTTTTTTTCCATCTGGTTGATCTGGTCGGTGCGAGAAATAATCTCGATGGCAAATTCAGGAATTACATTTTCCCCCTTTCGGCCTTTTTTTACCTGTTCCTTAGTATAGAAGGCAATGTCCGGTCGGCGCATCTGGATACCCGTAAGATCGACATCAGGTTCTGCTATCATGGAATACGATTTTTTGTATCCCTTGTCAAAAAACAATTCCAGCAAGATGTCGTATATGTAAAATTGCTCTTGTTTCATACCCGTAAATTGAATGATTTCCCCGTCGTTCCATTCGTACTTGAAGCCGTCGTTTGGCTCCCAGGCGGTGAACTCTTCCAGCGTGCGGGGCAGCGTTTCGGTGGTTTGTGAAGTTTGGATCATGGCGTTAGGCGGCTTTTTTCTTCAAATATACGCTTTTTCGTGTTTTGGTGTTTCCCTACTCCTTCGGCGCGCCAATCCCCCCCAGCCAGCGCCCCATCCAGTAGGATAGCAGCCAAATATCCCCCGCGCTGTTCTCGGAAGAACCCTTGCCATTGCTATCCAGTTGAAAAGTATTGGCATTGTGCCGCCGAATAGGGCGCTCGTCCGGCGGTAGTACTTCGGCGGTCGTTTGGCCGTGAAAATTGGGGTCGATCATTTTGATGTCCCTAATCTAATCCGTGGATTGTGTCCTTGTTCACTTGCCCTGACAGGCTCATTGACTAATTAAAACGCGAACTATGAGATTTAAAAGCCGTAGGCTTGACCAATTTGGTAGCCCCCGACTTCAGTCGGGGGTTTGTAAGGTGTTAATTGTTAGCAAGTTTCGTAGGAACGACCGATAAGCATTTTTTCGGTAAATGATACCAATCGGCCGTTCCTACGGAACTTACTGCACGCTCTTGCGCCATAATCCCCCGACTAAAGTCGGGGGCTACTGAATCGGCCATCCCTAACGGGATTAACTTCGGGCTATTTTGCCCAAAAGCAGCTTTAAATCTCATAGTTCGCGTTAATTAAAAAAAGTTATTAGGGGAAAGAAACTGCCCTTGGGTAGCAATAGCGGCGATACTCCACGGTAGAGGACAATAATAGTTTTCTAATTTATAGAAACCATTATTTAGATTACAATCGGATCTATTATCTTTGTGTAAAGAAAATTCACATACCCAAACGCCATGCTGGTCAGCTTTGCCAACGATTACCTGGAAAGATTCTACCACCAGCAGGAGCTACCGGGCAAGCCAAAGTACGACCAGTCAGTCGTCGAAGTGTATATCCGGCGGATCGACCAGTTTATCGCCGCCGAGGATTCCAACGAACTGGGTCAGCTCAAGAGCCTGCACTTCGAGGCCCTGAGGGGCGACAAGAAGGGCTTGTATTCGGTACGCGTCAACCGGCAGTACCGCATCGAATTCCGGTTAAATTACGATGCAGGCGAACGAGTTGAAATTGTGACGGTCGAAGAATTGTCAAACCATTACCGATAACAACTATGAATCACAAAGCTATCGACCGTAGCGGTCAGGAACTCATACCCGCCAAACCTACCCATCCGGGTATAGTGTTAGGCGAAGAACTTGAAGAGCGAGGCATCAAACCGTCGGCGTTCGCGCTCCAGATCGGGCTATATCCTAACGTGATTACGGAATTGATCAAAGGCAAGCGCAGCATATCGGCCTCGCTGGCCCTGAAGCTGGAAGAAGCATTAGGAATTTCGGCGGGCAACTGGATGCGGATGCAGGCTCACTATGAGTTGAATACGGAACGGTTGAAAGCGGTGTCGACCTGAATGTCCGACTGGCAGGATTGGGCCGACTGCTTTAATGGCTTGGGGAGTTTTGGCTGGAAAAGGTGCATTACTAGAAAAACGATGTGGTGCTGTTTTGTGACATTTGAGTGGAGCAGTCGAAGCGGGGCTGGCCCACCAGATGCCTTTTTATTTTTGCTACGCAGTATCCCGATGGAGGACTCCACCTAACAGGGCAATGAAGTTACTCAAACAACCCTCCGGACACGTACTTCATACCCGAATCACAGGCAACCGTGACCACAGCATGGCCAGGGCCAAGTTCCCGGCCCAAGGTAATCGCGCCCGACACATTGAGTCCGCTGGATGTTCCGGCAAAAATACCTTCTTCGGCCGCGAGCCTTTTGGCCATGCTCCGGGCTTCGCTTTCTTCTACGGTGCGCACTCCGTCGTAGTGGGCCTCTTCCAATAATGGTGGCAAAAACCCTACCGCGATGCCATCGATGGTATGGCTACCTTTGATGCCCTGCGACAGAAACGGGGCCGAGGCCGGTTCAAGCAGAATTACCCTAGTGTCTGGGTTGGTCTGTTTCAATTCTTTCGACACCCCCGCTACCATTCCGGCCGTTCCTACTGCACCACA
>JBBRDE010000390.1:0-3860 GCA_038204185.1 Cytophagales bacterium | reverse complement strand
AAAACTTTCTTGGCACTTTCGCCCCGCCCGTGGCGGTGTTTAACGATAGTACTTTCCTGACAACCCTCGACGACCGCGACTGGCGGGGCGGCATTTCGGAGGCCATTAAGGTAGCTTTGATTAAAGACGCAGCCTTTTTTGAATGGATAGAAAAAAACGTCCAAGCCCTAGCCAATCGCAACCTGCCCACGATGGAAAAGCTGATCCACCGCTGCGCCGAAATGCACACCGAGCACATCCGCAGCGGCGATCCCTTCGAGTTCGGCTCGTCGCGTCCGCTGGACTTTGGTCACTGGGCAGCGCACAAATTGGAGTATCTTACTGACTTCCAGGTTCGTCACGGCGAAGCGGTAGCCATCGGCATTGCTCTTGATAGTATCTATTCCTTCAAGCAGGGTTTGTTATCGGAAGCAGAACTGATCCGAATTCTGGACGTTTTTCATAATCTTGGATTTGACCTATTCCATCCCAAACTCGCCGAAAACGATAACATCAACCTCCGCAATGGACTGAATGAATTTCGTGAGCACCTCGGCGGGCTACTCACCATTATGTTGCTGGAAGGAATCGGCCTGGGGGTGGAAGTACACGAGATGGACAATATTCTGATCGCCGAGTCCGTGGATTTTTTAAAAAATGTTATTTCCAACCTCCAAAATAAAGCTGTTAGCCACTAGCTAATAGCCAATGCTTTTATGAAAACCCCCCACGGTCACCTAACCTATTGCAGCAATATTCATCCCGGCGAAGAATGGGATGCGCATTTTAAGGAATTACAGGATAACCTACCCTACATCAGAAAAGAACTGGCCGACGGTCAGCCGTTTGCTCTTGGCCTGCGCCTGGCCAATGAGGCCTCTATCGAACTGAGCAATCCCGCACGCTTGCAGGAATTCAGAATTTGGCTGGATGAGCATGAGCTATACGTGTTCACCATGAACGGATTTCCCTACGGTAGTTTTCATAATTCCGTCGTAAAAGATCAGGTACACGCACCCGACTGGACTACCACCGAGCGCACTGAGTACACCAAGCGGCTGTTTTCCATTCTGGCACAGCTTCTCCCCGAAGGTATGGACGGCGGCGTGTCGACCTCTCCCCTCTCCTACCGTTTCTGGTGGAAAGGCGAAGCCGCCACCCAGGGCATCTTGCAGATAGCAACCCAGAATATTATACAAGTCCTTGATTTCTTAGTCGAAATAAAGCGGGAAACGGGTAAGCTGATGCACCTCGACATCGAGCCGGAACCCGATGGAGTGCTGGAAAACTCCGTCGAATTTGTGGACTGGTACCGTGATTATTTATTGCCGATGGGGGTACCTTATTTGCAGGAAAAATACGGCTTTACGGATTCAATGGCCCACGCTGCTATTCTCGAACACATCCGGCTCTGCTTCGATGTGTGTCACGTGGCGGTGGCTTATGAGGAGCCGCAGGAAGTTATGGATCGCCTGGATACCTTGGGTATTAAGGTAGGTCGCATTCAGATCAGCTCGGCGGTGAAGGTGAATTTACAGCAGAACCCGGAAGAAAAACTGGAAGCGCTCCGTTCGTTCAATGAGCCCGTGTACCTACATCAGGTAATAGCCCGGGATAGCGAGGGAAACTTTGAAAAATATCCCGACCTACCCGAAGCTCTGGCGGATGAACATGCCGCCAAAGCCGACGAATGGCGGATCCACTTTCACGTGCCACTGTTCATTGATTCGTACGGAAAACTGGATTCTACGCAGGACGAGATTGTAAAAACGCTGGACATTCAAAAACAAAATCCGTTCACGAATCACCTGGAAGTGGAAACCTATACCTGGGGTGTACTGCCCCAGGAAATCCAGAAACCCATCGGCCAATCCATCGTCCGTGAATTGGAATGGGTGTTGGGAAAATTGAAGTAATTTTTTTGATGGTGGATATTGGAGAATCCGATATTCTGATGTAAATTATGGACAATTGAATAGTTAGTATACTGAAATTAACCATGTTAGGTTTGTTTATCTTGCCGAAGCCTTCACACCTATTCTCACCTCATCCTAAATCCTTCTCCTACTAGGAGAAGGACTTTTTTTGAGAGAATGATTATCCATAATTCATGTCAATTCTAAATATATCCAAGGAGTCTAGCATAATATTCGTTTCTAAAACTCCAAAATCCAGTCTCTAGAATCTAAAATCCTTACCCCCATGCAAAAAACCGTCGTCATCGATATTGTGGCCCTGAGTGCTAACCTAATCGGGGAGCATACGCCCTTCCTGAAAAAGTACCTCGAAGGCCGTACCCTCACGCCCATTCAACCTGTGCTGCCCGCCGTAACAACCACGGCGCAGTCCACCTACATCACCGGAAAATGGCCCGCTGAAAATGGTATCGTGGGCAATGGCTGGTACGACCGCGATGATGCGGAGGTAAAGTTCTGGAAGCAGTCGAATCATCTGGTGCGGGGTGAGAAAATATGGGATGCGGCCAAAAAGCGCAATCCGGCCTTTACGTGCTCCAAGATGTTTTGGTGGTACAATATGTACTCGTCAGCCGACTACTCAGCCACGCCGCGCCCACAGTACCACGCCGACGGCGTAAAAGCCCCGGACTGTTACACCCATCCCCCCGAACTCCGCGACCGCCTGCAAAAAGAGCTGGGACAGTTCCCACTGTTCAATTTCTGGGGTCCCAATGCTAATATAAAATCGTCAAAATGGATCGCCGATGCTTCTATTCTGGTGGATCAATGGCATGACCCTACCCTCACGCTCATTTACCTACCCCATCTGGATTATTGTCTGCAAAAATTTGGGCCGGATTTTTCAAAGATCTCGACCGAACTAGGAGAAGTAGATACTCTGATTCAGAAGCTTGTTACTCATTTTGAAGAAAGAAACGCGCGCATTATTCTGCTGTCAGAATACGGTATCAACCCCGTATCACGGCCCGTTCACATCAATCGGATTCTGCGCGAGCAAGGCCTGATTGCCGTGCGTACCGAGCGCTGGTATGAGCTGCTGGACGCCGGAGCGTCAAAAGCCTTTGCCACGGCCGACCATCAGATTGCGCACGTGTATGTAAACGATAAGACGAAGCTTGCGGAAATAAAAAAACGCCTGGAAGGTACCCCCGGTATCGCGTTGGTGCTGGACGAAGCCGGCAAGAAAAAGTACCACCTCGACCACAAACGTTCGGGCGATTTGGTAGCCATAGCCGAACCCGATAGCTGGTTTACCTACTACTACTGGTTCGACGACGCCAAAGCCCCCGACTACGCCAAGCTAGTGGACATTCACCGCAAGCCTGGCTACGATCCGGTGGAGATGTTCATGGATCCCAAAAATCCGATGATCAAGCTCCGGGCGGGCTACAAGTTAGGTCGTAAATTAGTGGGCATGAGGTACTTGATGGATGTCATTCCGCTGGATGCTTCATTGGTGAAGGGTTCGCACGGGAGTAGTTTGGTACCCGAGCAGTATTATCCGATTGTGATAACGGACAAAAAGCTGGAAAAACCTTCGTTGGAAGCCGTGGATGTGTACGATGTGATTTGGAATCATCTGTTTGCTAAGGTTTAGCAAGAGATTGAATTCCATAAAATCAACTTTTCGCTTTCGATCATCATCATTAACTCTAATGGTGTATTATACTGATTTATTTGAGCTTACTTTTTCCAAGTCTAAGTTCTGATAAGTTTGTCTGAGTTTCCATCGATACAGTATTAGATAAGAGATTCTTTGTCTCAAAGAGAGTGTAAACTAAACTGTGTCACCTCAGATTGAGGTAAAAATAACTAAATTCAAATCGTTATCAGACATAGAGATGCAAACACAACAAAGTTTCGACTACGAGCGCTTCAAGGAAGAGGCGATGCAGGGCCTTT
>JBBRDE010000389.1:0-3885 GCA_038204185.1 Cytophagales bacterium | reverse complement strand
AAGGTAGCAGTCAGACCGAAGTAGACCACTTTAGTTTGCGGGTAGTAGCGGCCCAAAGAGATGTCGGCTTCGGGAACGAACGAGGACATTTTGGTAAAGGTAGCCAAGTTCAAGCAATTCAAAAACACCCGGAAAGCACTCAGACCCGCCTTGCTGACAATATTGGTAGGGATTGAGTAGCCTACTTCCAGGTTTTTCAAGCGAATGTAGTCCGTGCTGCGCAGCCAGTAGTCGTTATTGCTAGAGAAGTATTGGTCACTCCTGTTAGCTATACGCGGATGAACGCTGCTTGGATTGTCGATGGTCCAGCGATTGTCGGCAATTTCCTGTAAATAGTTACCGATGTTACCCGACTCGCCCGCGCTGATGTACTGCTTCGCTCCGGCGGCACCCTGGAAGAGTACGGTCAGGTCGAAGTTTTTGTACTGCGCACCCAGGTTGATGCCTCCCTGGAACAAGGGCAGGTTGGTATTGTTCAAGCGAACCCGGTCGTCGGGTGTGATCTTACCATCACCGTTGTAATCCTGGTACTTCATATCGCCGGGACGTAGTTGCTTCACAATGGCCGAGTAGTCCAAAGTGTTGGCATCGATCGCTGCCTGATCTTTGAATACGCCGTCGTACTTATACGTCACGTAAGTATTGATGGGTTTACCCGTCGAACGCTGCCAATCGGGCGCGCCGGGCGCTTCGTCCCAGAAGATGATCCTGTTTTGGGCGTAGCCGCCATTCACGCTGAAATTGTACTTGAAATCCTTGATCGAGTTGCGGTACCCAATGTTGAATTCCCAACCCTTGTTCTTAACCTCGCCGATGTTTTGGGCGGGCAGGTTAAGGCCCGTACTTTCGGGAACCGATGCATTCTTGAACCATAAAATGTTAGTCCGGTGGTTGGAGAAGACATCGAATTCGAACGTGACCTTACCGTTGAACAACTGCCCTTCCAGACCCAGGTTCGAGTTGGTAGCCACCTCCCAGGTAATGTTGGGGTTGGGGACGCGGGCTTCGAACAAGGTCTTCACCTCGTTGCCGCCAATGATGTAGCTGCGGAAGCCATAGGTGGAGAGGTATTGGTAAGTGGCTGGGGTATTGGTGTTGGGTATCTGTACCTGGTCATTACCTAACTGCCCCACTGAGCCGCGTATTTTCAAGAAGTTGACCGCCGGAACGTTGTTTTTCCAGAATCCTTCCTCGGATATGACCCAGCCAAGCATGATGCCGGGGAAAAAGCCGTAACGGGTTTCTTTGGGGAAAATATCCGAACCATCGTACCGCCATAGAAATTCAGCCAGGTACTTCTCTTTGAAGTTATAGCCCACCCGACCGAAGTAGTTGATACGGGCCGAATTGAAGGCACCACCGTTGTTGTCTTTCTGTAAATCACCTCCGGCGAACAGTTGATCCAAAGCAGGAGATATGAAAAACCGACGGTAGGCATTGAAGTTATCACCCGAAATGGTCTCCCGGTTCATGCCAGCCAGAAGGTTGAGCGTGTGATTACCAAACGTTTTATCGTACGAGAATACTCCGCCCAAAAGAATGTTGAGCTGATTGCTATTGCGGAGTGTCAACTGAGGTTCAGCGGGGCCGCGCACACTAGCCACCAATTTCGGGGTTGTGCCATCCGCCTCGAAACCACTGCCACGCTGATAAAGCGTCCAGGGGATGTTCCAGAACTTGCCGTTGATACTTTCGTTGTCGACCGCTCCGGTACCCGTAAACTTCAACCCATCCACACCCGGAATTTTGATCTCGAGCGAGCCGTTGGTTTGTACATAGTTGCGCGTGTTGCGATCGTACCCGCTCAAGTCGGTCGTGATAACGACGGGGTTCTCACCATTCTCGATGTCGGGGCCGGGTCGTCCGTCGGGCCAATAAGCTGGTTCCTGGGGCTTGCCGCGCTGCAACATCCGGAAAATGGTGTTGGCACTTTTGGTAGGATACGCCCGGTTTTCCTGACGACCCAGAATACCCAAATTGACCTTTATATACTTATTGATCGTGGCGTCCAGGTTGATCCGCAGGTCGTACTGCTTGTAGCCCGTCGCTGAATTGATGTAGTAGCCATCCTGGTTTTGGTAGCCGAGGGAAGCCAAGTACTTGACTGTTTCCGTTCCGCCAGTCAACTGCACGTTATGCCGTGATTGCGGGGAGTTCTTCTTCAAAGTCGCCGCGTACCAATCGGTATTAGGGTGGCCCCAGGGATCGGAGCCATCGCGGTACTTTTGCAAATCTTCGGGCGTGTAGGGTGCCTTACGGACAGATCCATTTGGACGGGTATAACTACCCGTAGTTTTGTAGGCTTCGTTGGCCGCCGCCCACTCAGCAACCGGAAGAGCATAGATGTCCAGGTCGTTGAGCATACTTGTGTACTGCGCCGCATCGGCCGTATTTGGCAAAACCGTCGGATTGGCAAAACCCTGATTGAACGAATAGGAAAGCGAAGGCTTGCCCAATTTACCTCTTTTGGTCGTAATCAGGATCACACCATTGGCGGCCCGTGAACCGTAGATTGCGGCAGCCGCATCTTTCAGTACCGAGATACTCTCGATGTCGTTGGGATTGATCCTGTCCAAACCACCCGTACGATTAGGAATGCCGTCGATCACGATCAGAGCGCTATTGTTACCCAGCGTGTTGGCACCGCGAATACGGATAGTAGCGCCGTCAGCACCTGGCTCACCGGAACGGTTCACGACCGTCACACCCGGCAGGCGACCCGCCAGGGAGTTGGCCAGGTTGACGGCGGGAGATTTCACCAGTTCGTCGCCCTTGACAGACACAACTGATCCCGTTATGGTTTCTTTCTTTTGCGTGCCGTATCCTACTACAACTACTTCGCTGAGCGACTTGGTGTCGGTGGCGAGTTGCACGGGTAGGTTGGTACGGCCATTCAATTCGATTTCCTGGGTCGTGAAGCCGATCGAGGAAAGAATCAGGGTAGCATTTGCGCTGGGTGCGTTAATGGAAAAGTTTCCATCGGCATCGGTGGTCGTGCCTCGCGTGGAGTTCTTGACCACGACGTTCACGCCGGGAATGCCGGCCCCGGCCTCGTCATTGACCTTGCCCGTGACGGTGACGTCCTGCGCGAACGCGCCGAAAGCTGCCGTCAGGAGCAGGGTTAAAGTGAGCAGCCATAGTCTGCCGAGCAGACTGGCCCTTTGGGTAGTATCTTTCATAGATTAGTATTAGAAAAAATTGAAGTAAAACAGAGTTGATTGTAAATTTGCGTGGTTAGCTCTGGGCTAATTAATCATAGGTCGGGCGGTGCGGAGGAACTTCCGCTCTGAGCGGGCTGGTGTCAGTTGGCAATAGAATTCAAATATTTACATAGGCAATAAGGTTTATCGTTCTACCCCAAAAGGAGCAGCAACCGCCCATTTACTATGGCAATTTGGACTTTTTTTTGCAAAGATTTTAAGAAAGAGATTGGGAGAAGAGGGTGGTAAGTCGGGGCTAAGCTGATTTCTTCAAATCAGATAGCCTTCCAAACCGTTGAAAGTGACCCAGGCGGAAAGGGGATTGGTCTTGCGAGTGAGCGGGAGAACCAGCGATGAGATAGATATTCATCGAACAAGCTCGATTCGTCCGTCCTCAAATTCAGCTACGAAACGGCCATCTTCCCGCCGATACACCAGCGGTTGCCCAATGGAGAAAAGGTACTTTCGAGCGTCGGTAGTACATTGTTTTTGCCAGTTCTTCCTCGTTCATTTCGAAAGGGTCTTTCGTCATTTCGCCCACTTGGTATTTGATTTCTTCTTTGACTTCCATATCTGTAAAGTTTAGGTCTTTTTGTTTCAAAATTCCAAAGGCCCCGCCAATGTACCGCTATTTCTCCTCTTTCTGAGCCACTTGCGTCGAGTCCGCCTTGCCCGCTTGCAGGAA
>JBBRDE010000388.1:0-3899 GCA_038204185.1 Cytophagales bacterium | reverse complement strand
AACGGCGTAAATATTACCGTCTGCATCTACGGCGGGTCCTTCGCAGTTGCCCGTAAATTCTTCCGGAGCCGTATAAGTCTTGGATACGGGCTGGGTCGTGCCCGGCTGGCCGGCCCCCGGCTGGCCGTATCCCGGTGGGCCGTATCCCCACAAAACCAAGCCGAATGTACACATGAATACGAGGATGAAGTTGCGTAAAATCATAGGGACAAACTTTTTAGAGCGGAAAGGTACTTAGTAAATGAACAATTGACAACGGATAACGAACGGGGCGATGTAAATCAAATGGATGAATGAAACTCAATTGATAGGATACCGCCCGTCAGGGACTACTAGCCGAAGCAGTAGCCATTATCTGACAAGATAAAAAAAACGCCTGAGCATGTCTGCTCTGGCGCTGGAATTTGGAGAAATAATAAGCGCTCTAGGCATCCTTCCACTTGATGGCGCAGCCGATGGCTTTAGTCGTCGTGATCACCACAGGTTTTCCGGCCAGTAAGTTAGTCACGGCATCCTCCACGTAGCGTTTGGTCACATTGGCCGGGTCCTGCGGGTTATCGTCCAGGGTGCCGATGTACTGGACTGTAAAGGTACCCCCGGTATTCTTGAGGACGTAGGCCTGGGGCGTGCGGTTGGCGCCAAAGGCCCGGGCTACAGTCTGCGTGTCGTCCACCAGGTAAGGGTAGGTGTAGCCTTTATCCCTAGCCAGAAAGCTGAGTTGTTCAATTTTGTCATCCTCGTGCGTCTTAGGATCACTCGGATTGACCACCACCACGGGGAAGCCCTCTGCCGCAAA
Source organism: Cytophagales bacterium (assembly GCA_038204185.1). Taxonomy (GTDB): domain Bacteria; phylum Bacteroidota; class Bacteroidia; order Cytophagales; family Spirosomataceae; genus Salmonirosea. The sequence continues at coordinate 3,103 of JBBRDE010000388.1, read as the reverse complement.
CTTGCGGTGTAAAGCCCCGATGCGGGCTTCGTAGGCCTTCGAAAACGGGCAATGGTTGCAGGTAAAGATGATAATGACGCCTTTCTGATCCGAAAAATCGGAAAGGGATACCATGCCGCCGTTCAGTGTTTTCAGACGAAAGTTCTTTACGGCATCCCCAATGCGGTATTCATCCGCAGCAAGCGCGGGTTGGGTAAGCAAGCCGGAGGCGGTTGTCACAGCGCCCAGGCCGACCAGGAGGCCTACCAGTATCAGTGCATATTTTTTCATGGGTTCATAGCCTGGTTGACGTGGTTCAGTATTCGACAAAGTAACCCAGCGCGTGGGCCAGGCTTTCGTAATTTAGAGATTTCTCGTAAAAAGCCCGCTTCTTACTTTTCGTATTTAAAATCAGGGTAGCTGGCAAGGCGCCCGACCAGCTGGGGTCCACGCGGTCGATCCAGCTATTGGCGTCCGGTTCGTTGAGCAGCCACACCGTGCTTTTGATCTTCATATGTTCGATAAAAGGCACTACCCGTTTGTCTTTATCCTGTACAAAATCCATGCTTACCAATACAATCCTGACTTTCTGGCTGGCAAAATTGCGGTTGAGTTGCTCAAAGTAGGGGAGTTCCTCCACGCAGGGGCCGCACCAGGTAGCCCAGAAGTTAACGATGTAGGTGGTGTCCGTATTTGAATTCAGTAACTTTTCCAGCGCCGACCACTTTACTTCGAGTATTGCCGAAGCTTTTGGTTTAAGGGAAATGTTTTTTTCTTTTTTTACCGAATTTCCGGCAACTGCTATAAAATCGCCCTTCGCAGGAGAGGCTGTATTTTGGGAAAAAGCTTGTACTGAAAAAGATAAAATGCAGATTATCAGTGTGTTTTTCATGAAAAAATTTTGATTTTATTGCTATATGGATACCGTTATAAAGGGTACCTCAATCATTGTGCCAAATTTTTCAGGTGTCTGTATTGTCCAAAAAAGAAACTACCTGTTTGCTTTCCGATAGGAGCTGTTTCCGAAGCTGTATTCAGAAACGCAATAGTCACTTACCGCCGGGGAGATTTCGGGTATAGTAGCTTGAGAAATGAAATATTTCAGGACTGCACTTTGTGAAATAAGCTGCAAGTCCTTATCTTTGCCCCTCATTTCAAAAAAAGAAGCTAAATACATGTACGCAATCGTAGAAATCGCAGGTCAGCAATTTAAGGTTGAAAAGGACCGCACCATCTTCACGCACCGGCTGGAAGGGGATGTGGACGCTGCACTTGTTTTCGACAAAGTCCTCCTCGTCGATGACGGAGGCGCGATTCAGATTGGTGCTCCCGGAATCGAGGGCATCTCTGTAAACGCCACAATTCTCGAACACCTCAAAGGTGAGAAAGTAATCGTTTTCAAAAAGAAACGCCGCAAGGGCTACCGGAAGAAAAACGGTCACCGTCAGTACCTGACGAAAATCCGGATCGACGGGATAATAATCTAATTTTGAATGATAGAATGAGTGAATGATAGAATAGAAATTCTTCACCATTCACTCATTCTATCATTCACTCATTCTATCATTAATATTTATTATGGCACATAAGAAAGGGGTAGGTAGCTCCAAAAACGGACGGGATTCAAATCCTAAATATCTGGGCGTTAAACTTTTCGGTGGTCAGCACGCGAAGGCGGGCAGCATCATCGTACGTCAGCGCGGTACGAAGCACAATCCGGGCCGCAATGTCGGTGTAGGTCGTGACCACACGCTGTTTGCGTTGGTAGAAGGCCACGTAGTGTTCAAAAAGAAAGCCGACAATAAGTCGTACGTTTCGATTGAGCCCATCGCTGTTGCCGAGCCCGTAGCGGCCGAGGCATAGCATTCGCTTAGTTTCAGCATCAGGCTGAATTTGCAAAGCATTACCAGAAAGCCCACCGGACTTGATCCTGTGGGCTTTCTGCGTGAACAAACCAATTCAGGTCATCTGGTGTTCTCGTACTGAAAGCATGTTGCTGAGAAGACACTGGATTCCAGTAAAATCACCCTTTTCAATTTCCCACTATCAATTTTCCATTATGTTGAATCGCCCCATATACATTTATACCGAACTAAGTCCCAATCCTAACTCTATGAAATTCGTCCTGAATTTTGAGTTGGTCCCTGACGGACTGTCGTTCGACTACCCCTCCCATGCTGCTGCCATGGAAGAAGGCAAAGCGTCGCCTCTGGCAGCGGATTTGTTCCAGTTTCCGCATGTGCAGCGGGTATTCATTGCCAGCAACTTCGTCACCGTCACTAAGGATGAAGCCAGCGCCTGGGAAGAGGTACTGTACGATACCAAGCAGTTTTTGAAAATATACTTTGAAGAAAACCAGCCTGTATTCGAGCCCAAAACCATTGAAAGTAATACACTCGTAGTGGAGGCTAACGATACCGAAACAGTGCAGAAAATCAAAGCCGCCCTGGATCAGTATGTGCGTCCGGCGGTGGAGTCAGATGGCGGTGCGATCAATTTTCATTCCTTCGACGAAGATTCGGGTGCGGTAAAGGTACTGTTGCAGGGTTCGTGCAGCGGCTGTCCATCCTCGACCCTGACGCTCAAATCAGGTATCGAAAATCTCCTCACCCGCATGGTGCCCGGTGTAAAAACGGTAGTAGCGGAGGGAGTTTGAAATTAGTGGATAATTGATAGTTGACAGTTGATAATATTTTTTTGGTCTAGTGAGCTATAAAACACATATTGACCAGCTGATCAATACGTGTCTTCATTATCAACTCTCAACTATCCATTATCAATTATCTAAATATTGTCACGCTGCCGCTCTTCACGGGTAAGTCGGGGTGGAGTTTAATGACGTAATAATAGGTAGCGGCGGGCAGCTCTTCGTTGTCGATTTTCCCATTCCACTCGCTATTGTACCCTTTGGAGGCATACACTTTATTGCCCCAGCGGTTAAATACGGTTACTTCGCAATCGGGGTAAGCGGGACTGTTTTCTATCTCCCAGGTATCGTTAGTGCCATCCCCGTTAGGAGTGAAGCCATTGGGGATTTTGACCGGTGGTAGTACTTCTATCCGAATATCGCTTTCTGAAAAACAACCGTTGGTTGCCGTAACGCGCAGGCGGTAGGTCGTCGATT
>JBBRDE010000387.1:0-3916 GCA_038204185.1 Cytophagales bacterium | reverse complement strand
CCAGGCACCGTGCAGCATCGTGATGGTACCTACCAGCGCGATGATTAGCTGGGCCGTTGGGGTAAGCAGGAAAGCGATTCGGGCCAATAAAAAAATACCAGCCGCCACCATGGTGGCCGCGTGAATGAGAGCCGATACGGGCGTGGGGCCTTCCATGGCGTCCGGCAGCCAGTCCGACAGCGGAAACTGGGCCGATTTTCCTACGCAACCCCCGAATAGGAGAATGCCAGTCGCTGTGAGAAGGGGAGTTGTATTCGTAAGGGTACCTGCAGTAAGCAAGGAAAAATCGGTGGTACCTGCGTAATGCAACAACAGCAAGATACCCGTCAGAAAAGCGGCGTCGCCGATACGGTTAAGGATAAAAGCCTTTTTGGCCGCCCAGGCCGCGCGCGGCTTGTGGTGCCAGAAACCGATGAGCAGATAGGACGACAGGCCCACTAGCTCCCAGAAAACGTACATCAGTAATAAATTTCCAGCCAGCACGATGCCCAGCATCGAGAATACAAACAACTGAATAAAAGCAAAATACCGAAAACGCGCGGTATCGTGATGCATATAGGCGATGGAGTAGAGTTGCACCAAAAAAGCCACAAAATGCACCAACAGCAGCATTAACCAACTTAGGTTGTCGAGTCGGAGCGTGATAGGAAAGGTAAAATCCCCGGTTGAAATCCAGTCAAACTGAATGGTATAGAGAGGGTCAGGAGAGAGAAAAAAAGCACTAAGCAACAGTCCGATCAGAGTACATGCCGAGGCAACCCAGCCTGCCGAGTTATTGAATCGCCTGCCCGCCAACCCGATTCCGACGAAAGCCAGAAAGGGCAAAGCCAGTAATAAAAGGACAGAAAATGACAAGCTAGCAGTAGGCATGAACTACGTCAGAGTATTTGACTCGGCAAATATCTTTATTTCAGACCCGATTTCAAACCCAACTCACAGGTCTTTCTCGATATCGTCCGATTGTACCTGTCCGTGCAGGATGTCCAGGAGTTCCTTGATCTGATACACGGAATGGTTGTAGGAGTTTCCCAGGATAATAATGACGTAGTCGTCTATCGGATTCATCCACATCATGGTATTGTAGCCTTTCCACCAGCCGCCGTGGTAAATATGCTCGGCTTTATCCTGGTCGTCGAGCTGCAACCGGAAACCGTACCCATAGTTTTTCAGGCCCGGCCGCTCGAAACTCCGGGGAGAAAGGGCTTCCCGCATGGTCTTTTTGCTCAATAGACAATCAGCCGACAGACCTTTATAGAAACGGTACAAATCCCGCGTGGTTGAGTAGAGTCCCTTGTCACCCACTACCTCGTCGTAATAATCTTTGGGTACCAGACGCCCATACTGATGTCCCACCGTGCGGTACAGTCGCGTCGAATCGGCAGCCTCAGTAATCAGGAACGTATGTTTCATGCCCAACGGATCAATGATATGCTTTTGCAGGTATTCCCCAAACGACATCTCTGACACCTTTTCGACGATCGCCGCCAGTACCATGTAGTTAGTATTGCTATAACTGAACGACCGATTAGGTCGATTGTAGCGTTGGGGGGTAGGCTTTACAGCTGCAAACCAGTGCATGATAGCCGCATTGGAGGGATACTTACGCCCGTGGCGCACACTATCCATGAAGGCATAAGTATAGTTGGGCAATCCGCTCCGGTGGCAGAGTAGCTCCTGAATGGTAATGTTGTGGTAGGGAAAATCGGGAAAGAAACGCTGGATGGTATCTTCCAGACTGAGCTTGTCGGTTTCGTAGAGCTTAAGCACCGCCACGGCCGTAAAGGGCTTCGAAAGTGATGCGAGCTGAAAGGCGTGATCGGCCCGCAGGGAATCTTTTGCTTTGAGATGCGCGTAGCCGAATGATTTTTCGTATAGCACAACCCCTTTCTGGGCAATAAGCACATTGCCGTTAAAGCCAGCCAGGCGTTTCTTGCGAAATATTTCCTCGATCTCGGCTACCTTTTGCTCGGCATTGATTTGCTTCCTGACCTTGGCTTCTTCTTCCGCATTCAGGGGGGTACCCACACATTCGGTGTACAAGATATCGGCCTCCTTTAGCTTGCTGTGCTGTGTTCGGTTCCAACCTATCCACACCAAGCTCAATATGACCAGGCCTAAGGCCCACACTCTTCGCTTCTCCAAAAATTTCCTCACCAGTTTACCACCTAATTTTAAATACTACAAAAGATTGTTTGGGGTAAAGAATTTAGGAATAGGCAGATTTTGGATTGGGTCAACCGCCGCAAATGTAAACAGGATGGAGTACCCCATCAAGGGTTGCCCGATTTGATTTTAGCTAGAGACACCGATTTTATTGAACCAGGACCTTGATATGGCTTCGAAAGCCCTCCTGATTCAAAGTAAGAAAATACATACCCGGCGCGAGACCGGATGAGGGAATCAGTTCAGTATAACCATCGATGTTTTGATTAATTCGAAAATTGATGTTTTGTCCCATGATGTTGATCAACTTCAAACCGGAAAGATCTTCCAGGGAAGTTCGGAGACGAATCCTGTCGCCGATGGTAGGGTTGGAAGCTACCAGCAAGGTGGGTTCGCCGGAGCGTACAATCACATCCTTAACTTTGGAAAATTCATAGGTACCGTCCTTATCCACCATGCGCAGGCGGTAGTAGTTGGCACCCGATAGGGGCGTGGGATCGGTAAAGGAATACTGTCGGCGACCGTCCGTTTGGCCCGCCGCCGTTACACGACCTATATCCCCAAATTCTTTCAAATCACTACTCCGCTGGATAATAAACTCGCGGCTGTTCTTCTCCCAGGCAGTTTCCCAGCCCAGTTCCACCTGATTGCTTACAGCCTGAGCGTTAAAATAGGTAAGGTTAACGGGGAGCACACCCGAGATGTCGCGCATGCGGAGGTTATCCATGACGATGGTACCCTCACCGGTATTGAAAAAAAAGTTGAAATTTGTTAACGTGGGGTTACCCGAAGGGCCTGCTACCTTTACCCTGCCTAGTCTCAAGGGTTCATTATCCACCCAAATATCGTACGTACCAGCTCTCAACACAATTTTTTCAGCATTAGCATTACGCGGGTCAAGATAAAGGAAATCAATTGCGCTATTATTCATCACCATAATCACCCTAACAGTTTTGGTGTTGGCGAATGTAACGCTGTTAGCCTCAGCTTCATTTGCAAGTAAACCCGGATTATTACTTATTTGGTAGGTATTATTTACCCCCAGGTTAATAGAAAAACGAGCGAATGTATTGGCTTCAGTGGGTACACTTGTACCTGTGAAGGATTGGCCAACGTAAAAAACGGCCGCTCCGGTGGCTGCTTGTGTCACACTAGGAACGTTTATGTCTACCTCTAGATACAGCGTGGAAGGAACAGGAGAAAAATTGGTACTTCTAGCAAAAGCAACTTGGGTGGGAGTTGTAAGCGCCAGGCGGGTCATGGATAGATTCCCCGTGATTGTCGTAAAGGAAGAAGAGCCACTGGCACTTAATGAATTGAATTGCGTGTTGTTTGGTGTTGGGGAAGTATAACCCACCAATTGGCTGAAATCCTGTATAAAATAATCGGTCTGTGCATAGGATCTTGATCCTAATGATAGCATAAAAACCGCTACCAGTACTCCCCCCCAAATGTTCCTGTATATATTTTTCATCGTCTAGAAATGCTTACTGATTACAGTTCGGTTGTGTGAATTTACAAATATAAGCAATTGAACAATAGGGTAAAGTCGAAAACAGATTGTGATTTTGTAATTCTGATCGACGCAGGTTCGTTCCTGAATGGCTTATCCTACTGTACCCTACTAAAAATCTGTGCGTTAAAAGGGAAAGCCGATATTTGTGGTGACGAAACTACAAAAACCGGACTTTCCCATGAACCAGCGGCTCGCTGACGAAATTACAAGTGTTTTAGCAAAGGCCCAAATAGTGAA
>JBBRDE010000386.1:0-3986 GCA_038204185.1 Cytophagales bacterium | reverse complement strand
GGTCGATGGCATACATTGGCAGGGCTGTCTAAGGGTTTTGTTGTTGGAGAACTACAAAATTTACCTTTTTCAGCCTTTTTTCATATCCATGATGCTGTTAATCAAGTAAATATTATCGAATTCACGTAATTTTATTAAACTCTTTCTTCAAATGCTTTTACAATCTTGCCCAGGAACTCGTGCTGGTCGGTTTGCCAATGGATATTGGAAAATATTTCTACTTCCACATATCCGTCAAAACCCGTTTGATCAACCCAACTGCTGATTTTTTTTACATCAATGCAACCTTCCCCCATCAGGCCCCGGTCGTTGAGCATATCCACCGTGTTTACTTTCCAATCGCAGACGTGGTAGGCGAGCAGGTGGTTGTTGGCACCACAGCGCTTTATTTCGGCTTCCAGATTGGGTTCCCACCATACGTGGTATACGTCTACAGCAATACCGACCTGGGACGAGCCAATGGCCCCGGCCATGTCGTTGGCCTGTGCCAGCGAGTTGATCGCCGAGCGGTCGGCGGCGTACATCGGGTGCAGCGGCTCGATGGCTAGTTTTACACCCAATTGTTCGGCCAAAGGTAGGGTAGCCTCGATGCCTTCCCGAATCTGTTGACGGGATACTTCCAGAGGCTGGTCGGGGGAAGCCCCACATACCAGCACGATCAGCGGTGCGCCCAGTGCCGCGGCTTCTTCGATCAATTTTTTATTATGGTCGATGGCTTTGGCGCGCTCAGTGGCGCTTGTGTGGGGATAAAAGCCGCCTCGTACGTAGGATACCACGTCGAGGCCGTTTTTACGAATCAAGTCTCCGGCCTGGGTATGGGTTATGCCTTCCACGGCATTTTGCCATACACTTATGCCCTTCACCCCCGCAGCGGCGTAGTGTTCCACCGCCTCAGCGAGAGTCCAGGGCTTGGTAGTAATCGTATGAATACAGCAACTGTCGAGGTTCATTTCTGGGTAGTAGGTTGTTGAGTGTCAGGAATTAGGTTGAAAATACTTCATGTAGTAGCTGGGAGTTGATGCCTGAAAGCTGCTAACCTAAGACCTAACTGCCCCCAAATACGAGTAATACGGCTGTTCTTTAATAATCCGTTGCAGGTACAGGGCCACCTCGCGGGCATGGTAGTCGCCCCACATGCTCGACTCGCCGGAGGGTACCTTTTGTCCTTCGGGGATGTGATCCCAGCCGTTAGGCTGGTGGTATACCGAGTGTAGGATCAGGCCCTGGTGCTGTGGATCAGTAGACAGATAGGGCTCGTCAAAAAGGCTATCAAGCGCCGTAAGTCCGGCCTGCCAGTAACGGCTGCCTTCGTCGGTTTGATCCTTGTCATTGAGGTATTTACCTAAACGTAGCAGTCCTTGGGCACCGATGGCAGCCGCAGAGCTATCGATGGGTTCGTAGGGATTGTAGGGGTCGGATTTTTCTTCGGTGTAGGAACCCAGCTTGTAGAGTTGCGGTGCGCCCGTGTCCCAGTAGGGAATACCGTCGGCAGCGGTGTTGTCAATAAAGAAATCGCAGGTAGCGCGGGCGGCTTTCAGGTAAATAGCCTCCACGGCTTCGCGTCCGCCAAACGGGGCCAATTCCTCGTCGGAGAAGTACGCCAGCGTTTCGAGTTGCTCAGGAAAACCGATCATCGCCCAGGCCAGGCCACGTGTCCAGGTGGTGAAGCCCGAAAACCCCTGCTGCGAGTTGGGGCAGCGGTAGTTACCGTCATTTACATTGAATACACATTCGTGGGCGGCGCGGCCCCATACATCATAGTTATCACGTCCCTCGCCGTAGAATACCGAGTACCGGGCCGTAGCCAGCGCGTGCATAATGCCACGTTCCAGTAGGCTGGTTTTCAGGTCGTTTTCACCCATGAGGCTATGACCCAAAAGGTGCGAAACCATGAGGGCGCGCACCGAGCGGATCGTGTCTACGAACAAAGAATGCGGGCCATTGAAGGAATAGATGTAGCCGCCATCCCTGGTGGGGGTCCAGCGTTTAGCTTGAACTGAACCGGATATTTTCAGGGCTATCTCATAAAAATTGCGCTCCCACTCGTTTTCCTCAATCCGGCCCTCATTCATCAACCGCACCAGGTTGCCGTAGGTACTTACGTTGTTAAAGCCGTGGTCGTGCACGCCGAAGTGGCCTACGTGTGAAGCCATTTGCTGTACGGTGTGGTCTTTGGCAGCTTTCAAAAACTGTTCGTCACCCGTGGCATCGTACTGCAGTACCTCGGCCCCGTAGCGGAAGCCTTCGGTCCATTCGGTCCAGCCACGAGTCGTGTACTGGCCCTTAACGGTGAATACAGGTGATCCTTTGGCGGGATCGTACTGCTCATTGAGCAGGTTGATTTTTTCACCAGAAAGTTTCCATAGGCGATCCAGTTTGGGTTGCAGGTCCGCAGCGGACAGGTCATTTTTAATCTTCATAAGTGCGATTGATTCCTTGGTAGAGATTTTTTTGAGCGAGTAAACCTATAAGGCTTTTAAAAACCTTGCACATTTGGTCATTGGGCCAAACTGGTAGTTTTCAGTCTATCAGTTTAGGACGGAACAAAGATAGAACATCAAAAAAAAGGCAACAAGGTACAATATTGTCAAAGTATGGCACTTTTCCGTACCGAAGCTCGGTATTCATTGGGCGTAAGTCCGGTCTTGCGCTTGAAAAGCCGTCCGAAGTACGAGGGGTCTTCGATGTGCAGCGCGTAGGTAATTTCCTTGCTACTCATGGGCGTGAATACGAGCAGACGTTTTGCTTCCAGCAGAAGTTTGGTTTGGATATGGTCGCTCGCCGTTACGCCCAGGTACTTTTTTACCGATTTGCTGAGGTAGTCCGGCGAAACATCCAATAGCTCCGCGTAGTGCTGCACGGCGTGCTGCTCGCGAAAGTGCTTTTCCACCAGTGCCTGGAAATGCGTCACCAAGTCGGGGGCCGCAAAGAGGGTTTCCCGTTCCGATTCGTTTTTCTGGGCAATCAGGGCGCACTTCTGAATGAGTAGCCCCAGGTACTTGCCCGTCGTGGGGCGCCCGGCGTCGGCAGCCAGGTGGTCAGCCACCAGGTTTTCTAGAATATTGTGCAAGTACTTCCGCTCGTTGGCTTCCAGGGATAGCACCGGATTACGCTGCACGGGGCGAAAGAAGGGGTACTTCGCCAGGCTCTGACTCTCAGGATTATAAAATGAAAAAAAATCTTCTGAAAAGGCCACGATGTAGCCCGCACAAGGTCCGCTGAAATTGAGCAAATGGACCTGGCCCGGCATCAGAAAATGCATGCCGGCACCTTGGATGGGATAGGTTTGAAAGTCAATTTCGTGGAAGCCCTGGCCTTCTTCGATAAACAGGATTTCGTAATAGGTATGCCGGTGGGGCGCGTTGGTAGGTAGGGGTGTAATGGGTAAGGGAGAGGTACCCTCGGTTTCAAGCGGGGGACTATTTTTGAAACGGAAAATCTTCAACGCCGGAACAGCGGCTCTGTCGGATGGAAGCTGATGGATGGGGATTTGTTCGTTCATATTTGTGGTAAGGCCGGCCCGACCGTTTTTTGAAAACATTCATTTCTGGAATGGAACAAAATCAAACGGCTTTCTTTCTCCGCAGTCGCCTGATCCTACCGAAAAGCCACCAAAGCAAACCCACCGCAGCCACCAACGCCACCAACGGCAGGAAAATAGCCAGCGCTGAAAACCCAAACGACGCCACGTTTTCGGCCGTCGATACGACCGGATTGCCCAGCCCGGCGGTGAATTTCGAGGACCCCAACCGCAGCAAACTTGTCCCTGCCTGCACCAGTCCGGCGGTGCCTCCGCCCATGATCAGGCCCAGCCCCCATTTCAGAATCGGCTCGTCAATCTCGAGGAAGGAAGTCGTGAGCAGGGTACCCGCGACCACCGAGAGCGGTGCGGCGACAGTATCGAGCAGGTTATCCACAAACGGAATGTAATAAGCTCCAATCTCGACTACGGTGGCGCTCAAAAATACGAAAAAAGCCGGCCAGGT
>JBBRDE010000385.1:0-4042 GCA_038204185.1 Cytophagales bacterium | reverse complement strand
CCCCCCACCACCGCCAAGCCCCACAAAAAAGCGGGCCCCCCGATTCCCGCCAAAGCCGGCGCCGCAAGTCAGGCGATCAACGAAACAGAGATAGTCCTGGGAAATGGCACCAAAGCAATCGTACACTGCCGGATCATAACTGGGGACGGTGTTACGGTTATTGAAGATGGTTTTGTGGTGATTTCTGGTGCTGCGATTACGTCGGTAGGTGAATTCAGCGAGGCAGCCGTCCCGGCTGGAGCCGAAGTCATCCAGGGCGTTGGAATGACATTGCTCCCCGGCCTGATCGATGCCCATTTTCACCTCGATAGAGTAGATTCTTTGCCATCGCTTTTCCTGGAAAATGGCATCACCTCCATGCGTGACCCAGGGGCGTGGATCGAGGATTACGACCAAGTACGAAGCGCAGGTCAGCCAATTCCCCGCCTGTTTCTGACCGGGCCACACCTCGATATGTTCACTCCGGCCTATCCCGAAAACTCTTTCGTCGTGCGGGATCGCATGGAAGCTCATGCTGCCGTGCGAAAGTTTGCCGATCAAGGCGCATCTGCGATCAAAATCTATTTCCGCTGCGCCCCCGAAATCATTCAAGCGGTCTGTGAAGCCGCCGACCGACGAGGAATTCCTGTAACTGCCCACCTAGAAATCTCCGATATCTACCAGGTGGTCGAGGCCGGACTCGATGGCATCGAGCATATCACCTCTTTGGGTACCAATCTGGTGTCCCCCCAGGCTGCCGAAGCATATAAGCAAGGTATCATGGCCAATAACAATTTCCGGCGACAGGGACGCTACGATATGTGGCAGACTATCGATCCCGAAGGAAGTGCAGCGGAGAAACTGGGAAAATTTCTGGCCGAACGGAAAATTTTCGTTTGTCCCACGCTGGGAGCCTTCGAACACCAGCCCTCTGGTAGCGATCTGGATGCTCCTCGGTTAAAAGCTTTCAATAATATGATGCGCTACACTAAAAAACTACACGATTGGGGCGTGCCCGTGGTGGTAGGTTCGCATTCACGAGTAAAATACGCCGGGACGGGTTGGGCCTTCCATAATGAAATGGAACTTTTTGAAAAATTGGGCATGGAACCTCTGACCATCATCAAGTCGGCCACGTATGACAATGCCGAGTTTTTCCACGTTCAAGATCGACTTGGCACAATAGCGGTCGGGAAGCGTGCGGATCTTATTCTGGTAGAGGGTGACCCACGCAGTAGAATAGCCAATATACGGAACGTCCGGCGAGTGATGCTCGCAGGTACTTGGGTGACAAACAATACAAAGTAGATTTTTTGATTCCCAACTATGGCCGTCCTTCAACCTCTCATCGACCTGGCGCAACTCTGTCACCTCCAAGGCGTCACCCACGCGGTCATTTCTCCAGGCTCCCGCTCAGCCGCGCTGACTTTGGCTTTTGCCCGCAATCCGAACATAGCCTGCCAGGTGGTGATGGACGAGCGGGCGGGCGGCTTCATTGCCCTGGGCATGGCGCAGCAATTGAAAAAGCCCGTAGTGCTGATTTGTACGTCGGGTTCGGCGGCCTACAATTATGCCCCGGCGGTGGCGGAGGCTTTCTTCCAGCAAATTCCCTTGGTGGTGCTCACAGCTGACCGACCAAAAGAGTGGATCCACCAAAGCGACGGGCAGACGATTTACCAAACCGAAATTTATGGTCGCCACGTCAAAGGCTTCTGGGAGTTGCCCGCCGATTATTCGCATCCCGACACGCTGTGGTTCATCAATCGGAGCATCAATGAGGCTTTACTCAGCGCTCATGAACTACCCTATGGGCCAGTTCATGTCAATGTACCCATTCGGGAGCCATTTTATCCAAGAAAAGAGGAGCGGTTTGTTCCTTCCGAAAATATCCGGGTCATTCAGCGACCCAAAACCCAATCTACTATTGGTGAAGAAACCTGGCAGCAAATAGGGGTGGAGTGGGAGGGAAGCAAGAGAGTTTTGATTGCGGTAGGTCAGCTATACCGAGACAAAGAATTGAATGAATATTTAGGAAAGTTTGCCGAAGAATTTCATATTCCAGTCGTAGGAGATGTAATAAGTAATCTTGATAAAAATGAAATATTTGTCAGCAAACAGGATTTATTTTTAAGTGAGAATCTTCAAAGCCATTTACAACCCGATTTGTTAATTACGATAGGGAAATCTTTCATTTCAAAAAATTTAAAACTTTTTCTAAGGAAAAATCCAGCTAAAAACCATTGGCATATTTCGGAAGACTTGCACATCATCGATACCTTCCAATCGCTCACCCAACAGATCAATGTTTCTCCGAAATATTTTTTTTCCAGACTTTATGAGTTGGTTAAAGAAGAGAAAGGCTATGAAAACGCCGACTTAGAAAAAGACAAACAGTATTTGGCTGACTGGCTGCGGGAAGAACGAACGACGACGCGGCTTCTTGGCTCCTATATGACTAACTTAACGGTGTTAAATGATATAACAGCTGTTAATTATGTTTTGAAAAATCTGCCGGAGGGTTCACAACTGCACTTGGCCAATAGCATGACAGTACGCTATGCCAATCAATTAGGTATTGATAAAGAGGGTGTTGAGGTATTCTGTAATCGCGGAACTAGTGGAATTGACGGCTGCGTGAGTACCGCGATCGGGGCAGCGATCATCACGGATCGCCCCGTGTACCTTATTGTGGGCGATGTGGCGTTCTTCTACGATCGTAATGGTCTGCTGATAGAAGATTTGCCCAATAATCTTAAAATAATACTACTCAATAATGCGGGAGGGACTATATTTAGAATGATTGAAGGCCCGGCTTCGCAGCCGGAACTCTCGGAGTATTTTGAAACCAGGCATCAATTCAATGCCCGACGAACGGCGGCTGATTCCAAAATAACTTATTTTCTAGTGCAAAATCAATACACTTCTGCTTTGGAGATATTAGCAAACACCTGGAACAATTTTGCAGAGACAAAAACCACTGCTATACTGGAAATTCAAACCAATCCTGAAACTAATGTTGCCGCTTTTCGAGATTTAAAAAAATTTGTCACCAAGCGAAAATAGCTATCGACATTTTGCATTATAAAAAGTCTCGGCCAAACTGTCTTTCAACACGATACCCGTTTTCCAGATCGCACAGGCACGCTCAGCATTTCCGGCTTTCAAGTAAGCCTCGCCAGCGTAGCCGTGCAATAATTCAACGGGCTGGGCCAATTCCAATGCCTTGTCGAAATTTTCAAGTGATTTATTCAAATCATTTTTTTTGAAATAGTACAAGCCGAGATTTCGCAGGGCGTAGCCATTTTCCGGCATATTTTGGAGTGAACGGTTGATTAGCTTGGCGGCTTCTTCCATATCCCCGGTATTCAATAATACGAAACCTTTGTTATTCAAAGCCAGCGGATCGACGGGATTCACGGACAATGCCCGATCAAGGTAATCGAGGGCTGCTTTCCATTTTTGATTCCGGGCGGCTAGAAGCCCCAAATTATTCAGTGCTTCGGGTTGTTTCGAATCGAGGTTTAAAGCTGATTCGAAGTCTGCTTTGGCGGTTGTGTACTGTTTTTGATTAAAATAGATAGCCCCACGATTGACTAGTGCCTCGGTATTTTTTGGTTCAAGTTGCAAGGCGCGGTCAAAATCAGCCAAGGCCGCAGACGGATCATTTTTTCCCACCTGCACATTGCCATGAATCAGGTAATACGCTGAGGAATCGGCATAAAATTTACGGATGCTTGTCAGGTCATTCAAAGCCTCGTTCCACTGACCAAGCCGCGCCGATACCTCAGCGCGAGCCAAATAGGCCGGATAAAGTTGGTCGTCGGCCTCGATCGCTTCGGTAAACGATTTCAAAGCATCGACGGGCCGCTGTAATTCCATCAAGACCAGGCCCTTATTCAAATAGGCGTCAGGAAACTCTGGATTTTTGGCCAATGCTTCTTCGTAATAATACAGAGCTTGCTCATAGTTTTTCTGATTAAACTGCACATTCCCCTTCAAAAAGAAATTTGCCGCATCCTCCTTATCAACCGACTGACAGCCAACCAGTAAAAAGCTGAAAGCA
>JBBRDE010000384.1:0-4095 GCA_038204185.1 Cytophagales bacterium | reverse complement strand
CTTGTCGATGGTAAGGCCATTGCTACCGGCCTCGTCGCCGTATTCGCCCCGTCCGGTGTAGCCCGATGGTTTCAGAAATTCCGAAAGCCCTTCTTTCTCGCTCCATTTGAAAATAGTGTTTTTGGGTACATCCGAGAAAATAAGGTACCCCCCATCCTTGATCCAGACAGGCCCTTCCGACCATACGAAGCCCGACGCCAGCACTTCCACCTGACTGGTTTTGGGAATCAGCTTTTCTAAACGCGGATCGTCGTAGTGTACTTTGCCGAGGGTAGGGTAGGTAGGTTGGGCATGCATGGTGAAAGTAATAAGAAGAAGAAGGAAGGTAACGCGCAGGTGAGTTTTCATACCATTTGTAGGAAAGGTTAGGGAAGAACAATAGTACAGAAAAATGAATTTCGGATGGTACTCTACTGCAAGTTTTACCAAAAAATAGCGTAATAAAGCATTCCTGGCTTTAGACTGTCAGAGGCAGCTAAATAGTACGCGTGTGACAGTGGTGCTAGGGGGAGACACCTGACACCACTGAAACACAACCCCTATTGCCTATAGCAACTTTATTTCCCCAGGACGATACTTCCGTAACCACTCAACCGCAGGCGCGAGCCGCTTAGCGTGGTAGTACCGTGGGTTTGAAAAAGGATGCGGGAAAAAGAAGATTCTTCATACCCCAATTCCACGAGCTTGGTTCGGCCCGAAATATTGTGAATCACCAGCACGGGGTCCGAGGAATGTGTTCGATAGTAGGCAACGATTTTGCGCTCATGGTCAAGGGCGGGAAGCAAATTCGGGTGGACGATTTGGGCCAAAGCCGGATGCTGTTTTCGCAACGCAATCAATCGCTTATAGTGATTCAGCAGCGAATCAGGATCGGGTACCTGCACGGATACGGCCCGTACCGCCGCCCGGCGCGAGTAGAGGGGCTTGATCCAGCGCGGTCGGTCGGGGTCGTCGCGTTGGTCGGTCCACAGGAAGGGTTCGCGGATGCGTTGGTCGGGCTTGCGGCCCAACATCCCGATTTCCTCGCCGTAGTACAGGTAGGGCTGGCCAGGTAGCGTGAGCAGCATCGCGGCGGCCAGTTTCATCTTGTCGATGTTGCCGTCGGCGAGGCTGCCGATGCGCACCTGGTCGTGGTTGGTAAGCATGGTTGCATCCACAAAATCGGGATTGTGCGTACCGAACAATCGATAGTCATGCATCAATGCCTCCACCAATCCGGCGTCCTTTCCCGTCGCGATGATGCGCTGAATGGCAAAGCTCAGATCGAAATGAAAATTGGCTTTGAGTCCTTTGAAGTAGGGGGCGACCTCCTCCGCTTTGGCCCATACTTCGCCCACGGTGTAACCGTCGGGATTGGCCTGACGTGCTACCTGACCAAATTCCT
The DNA here is from genome assembly GCA_038204185.1 of Cytophagales bacterium. GTDB lineage: Bacteria > Bacteroidota > Bacteroidia > Cytophagales > Spirosomataceae > Salmonirosea. The sequence continues at coordinate 2,711 of JBBRDE010000384.1, read as the reverse complement.
CCCAGAATTCGATATTTTTCTCCCGCAGCCAGGGGGGGTAGATGTGGCGGGCCGCGTCGAGCCGGAATCCGTCCACGCCTACATCCGTGAGCCAGTAGCGAACTATTTTATGGATTTCCTCACGTAGTCCTTGGGAGTCATAGTTAAGGTCGGGCATACCCTTCCAAAACATGGCATAGTACCTTTCCGGATCGCCCGGATTGGCGTGCCAGGGATTGATCTCGTGGGCATCGGCAGTCTGCTCGCGCTGGGCCACGCCCAGGGCGTCGATCCGGTCTTGTGTCATCCACCAGTAGTAGTTGCGGTAGGGGCTATTGGCGTCGAGCCGGGCCTGCTCAAACCACGGATGCCGGATACTGGTATGATTCACCACCAAATCCATATACAACTTCATGCCGCGCTGATGTACACCGGCCAGCAACCGCCGGAGATCGTCGAGGGTACCGTACTCGGGATCGATACCGTAGTAGTCCATCACATCGTACTTGTGATAGGTTGATGAGGGATGGATGGGTGTGAGCCAGAGCGCTTCAACGCCCAGGTCATTAAGGTAGTCGAGTTTGGAGGTGATGCCCTTCAGATCACCGATGCCGTCGCCATTGGAGTCGCAGAACGAGCGAACGAATATTTCGTAACAAACTCTGGGAAGTGTAGACAATGGCAAGTTAAAACCGGTGCACCGGTACGATTGAAAGTGGAAAGATGAAAAACAAGCTTTTCACGAGAAACCCGTGACTCCGAAATTAGTTTTTAAAATAAGGTTTCAACAACGCATAAACCAAGTGGGTAGGCAAACCCATAATGGTATAATAAGATCCTTCAATGCACTCGATTCCTACCATGCCGATCCATTCCTGAATCCCGTAACCGCCCGCCTTGTCATAGGGGAGACAATCAGCAATATAGCGGTCAATTTCCCAGGGTTGCAACTTTCGAAACGTGACGAGTGCGACATCCGTAGCCGTAATAAATTGGTCACCGTCAAATAAGCATACCCCCGTAATAACCCGGTGAGTGGCTCCGGAGAGTAGATGGAGCATAGCCGCTGCTTCCTGAGGATGCATAGGTTTATTCAGAATCAGGCTATCTTGCACCACAATAGTGTCGGCACACAGGATGAGGCGATTGTCGTGGTCGTGGACGAAGCACTCGGCTTTTTGACGAGCAAGAAAGGCGGGTACCTGTTCGGCGGGCATGGTATCGGGAAATTCCTCGCGCGTCGGTCGTACCTCGGTTATGAACTCAAAACCACTTTCCTGTAAAAGCTGGCGCCGCCGGGGTGAGTTGGAGGCCAGTACGAGCGGGCGAGTGAGAGAAACCGTCATTTGATTGCAAAAAAATTTCAGACCAAGGGTATTGTAGGGGCTATTTTGAGGGGACAAAGAAAGAAGGAAATGATGCGTTTGGGAACAAAAGTTAAAAATAAATGTGTTTGATGTTTGTACATTAATTGTAATTACACTAAGTTTGCCTCCTGGTATCAAAGAGCATGTCCATCGAAAACGATATTAAGCAAAATAAATTCAGAAATGCCTATCAGCGGTTGGGCATCAATTTGATTTACACCGGTAACTGGATGATGCATCAGCAGTTGGAAATGATGCGTGGCTACGACCTGACTCCCCAACAGTACAATGTACTGAGGATATTGCGGGGACACCATCCTGAGCCAATGAAAGTAAACGCCATTGCGGAACGGATGTTGGATAAAACATCGAACACTTCGCGCCTAGTCGACAAACTGCTCTTGAAAGAGCTACTCGTGCGCCAGGTATGCCCAACGGACCGGCGGGCAGTCGATGTAATGATTACTGAGAAAGGGCTCGGTTTGCTTAAAAAGATGGACCCGCTGCTGGATGGGTGGGAGAGCAACCTGCATACGATCACAACCGACGAAGCCGTGCAGTTGAGTGGTCTGTTGGACAAACTACGAATGTCGAAATAAGTAATTTCATACTATACACACAATTCTTTTTATATAAGTTATCTATTAATAAATCGCTTTTCGGACCAATGAAACAATTGAAACAAGTGGCCGGCCTTATGGCAGCCGTAGTGATGCTGACGAGCGCAACGCTCATTGAAAAACCCACTAAAGCAACTACTTACAAAGTAGATACTTCCCAAAGTGAGTTGAAGTGGAATGGCAAGAAGGTCACTGGTGAACATTATGGCACGATTGGCCTGAAGGAAGGTTCCTTTACTCTCGATGGTACCAAACTTACGGGTGGATCGTTTGTGGCCAATATGAACAGCATTGTGGTACAGGATCTGACCGATAAAGAATTTAATGGCAAGTTGACCGGCCACTTAAAATCCGAAGATTTCTTCTCGGTAGAAAAGCATCCCACGGCTAGTTTTGTTCTAACCAGCGCCACGCCCAAAGGCAACGGTACAGTGGATGTGGCCGGGAACCTAACCATTAAGGGGATTACCAAGCCCGTATCGTTTCCCGTTACCGTAACACCTTCCAAAGAGGGAGCGAAGGTAAAAGGTACCATCGTGGTCGATCGCTCCAAATATGATATGAAGTTCCGGTCCAAGTCGTTTTTTGATGCGGCTACCCTGGGCGATAAAATGGTGTACGACGACTTCACGATCGAGGTAGACCTGGTAGGCAAGAAGTAAAAGGACATTCGACTTTTGATTTGGTCGAATTCCGAACGATAGAAAAAAGCCCGCTCAAATATTTGAGCGGGCTTTTTTCTATC
>JBBRDE010000383.1:0-4100 GCA_038204185.1 Cytophagales bacterium | reverse complement strand
CGAAGTGGATGGCTTGCATTTGCAGTCTCATAAGCACTTTTGTTTAAGATAAAACATACATCCTGCCGTTCGTCATCCGGGAAAGACAGGGGATAAAATAGCGGTTCGGGGTACCACTAGGTGAGGTCCCGAACCGCTAATCGCCCCGGTTTTTGCCGGATGACGAATCGGTAGACTAAATAAAATGAATTTAAAAGAGAATGTCAAGGGGAGAACCTGGTTTATTTTAAAACCATCGCTTTCCCGGTTGTTTACCTATATTTCTTCCAACAGGGTCCTGAATTCCACATAGCGATCTTTGAAGCGCCGGTGATGGTCTTGCTGCAAGCGAGCCTGATGCTCATTTTGATACGTTAGAAAATCTTCCATATTCTTGAAGAAAAACTGGATCGAATAGGTGGTACCCTCGTTTTCTATTTCGGTCAGCAGCCGCAGCATCTTATGGTCTATGGGCAGACCGGTGGCCATGTAGTCGGGTATGTGCACAGTGCGTACCCAATCGAACCACTCCATCTCAGCGATTCGGCTAATGTTGACGGTAATATTGTGGAGAATCATAGTCAGGCTATAAGTATTTGAGGTTATTTTCAGAGAGCAATATAGGGGATACCGATAAAGAATATGCTTTTTCAATCGAACAAACCCTAACTATCCACTAGCCACTATCAACTTTCAACTCATCAGGAGTTACCTTTGCCCCTTCACCACAAAAACCTTCATCTTATGAACTCTCTTGTCCATGCGCACTCGGGGTTGCGCTACGTTGTGCTGGCTCTTTTGATCGCAGCCGTCGGGATTGCTTACTCCAAGTGGCAGCAAAACGATCCCAACGATAGTAAAATCTACACTTATGCACTCATTGCGTGCCATATCCAGCTCCTGCTCGGAATAGTGCTGTATACAATGAGCCCCAAGGTGGATTTCAGCATGATGGGCGAAAAGCTCTATCGGTTCTTTACCGTGGAACACAGCCTGATGATGTTGATCGCCATTATTCTTATTACCGTGGGCCGGGTGCGCTCGCGCAAAGTATCCATAGAGTCCCGGCACCGTACCATTCTTTTCTACTTCGGCATGGGAATGATCCTTATTTTGGTTTCGATTCCCTGGCCGTTCCGCGGTTTGGGCGCGGGCTGGTTCTGAGCTACCTCCTACCAAGTATTTCTTGCGGGAATTTTCCTTTTTCTGAAAAGGAAAATTCCCGCTTTTTATGAAATCCAAATTCGTCGTTTTTACAGCAGTAGCCGTTCTGGGTGGATTGCTGCTATTCAATTTTGTTCGAAATTCTTCTCAAGCCACCATCGAGTGGCGCGAGTACCTGGGCGGACCCGACCGGGCGCACTTCTCGCCGCTCAAACAAATAACTACTGCAAATGTAAAAGGCCTGCAGGTAGCCTGGGAATTTCACACCCAGGACACCTCGGGACAAATGCAATCCAATCCTATTATCGTGGATGGGGTACTGTACGCGCCCACCGCCTCCATTCAGGTAGTGGCCCTGGATGCGGCTACGGGCAGGCAGCTCTGGCGGTTCAGCGATCCGCGCCACCCCGCCTGGTCCAACAACTGCCGGGGGGTGACCTACTGGGCCGACGGCGATGACAAACGTATCCTGTTCGGTGCCGGACCCTGGCTCTACGCCCTCAACGCCAAAACCGGCCAAATGATCGAGTCTTTTGGTGAAAGTGGTCGGGTGAGCCTGCGACTGGGATTGCCGGAAGGTGCCCAGAACAAATCCATCAGCTCCAACACGCCGGGTACTATTTATAAGGATCTTATCGTGATGCCCGTCAGCGTCTCCGAAGGGCCGGACGCCGCACCGGGCGACGTGCGGGCCTTCAACGTGCGCACGGGCAAACTGGCCTGGACATTCCGTACCATCCCGCACCCCAGCGAAGCAGGCTACAAAACCTGGGGGCCCAACAACTGGAAGAACACCGACGTGGGCGCCGCCAACAACTGGTCGGGCATGTCCATCGACCGCGAACGCGGTATCCTCTACGTACCTACCGGCTCGGCGGGCTATGATTTTTACGGGGGGAACCGTCCCGGCGACAATCTCTACGCCAACTGCCTGCTGGCCCTGGATGCGGCCACGGGCAAGCGGAAGTGGCATTTTCAGTTTGTGCACCACGATGTGTGGGATCGTGACCTACCCGCCCCCCCGGTGCTGGTACACGTGAAACGGGATGGTCCCGACGGTCGGCCCCGACGCATCGACGCCGTGGCCCAGGTCACCAAATCGGGTTTTGTGTTTGTGTTCGACCGCGTGACGGGCAAATCGCTGTTCCCGATCAAAGAAATAGCCGTACCGACCAATGGCCTACCGGGAGAAAAGCCCTCACCAACGCAGCCGGTACCCGTGCAGCCTGCGCCCTTCTCGCGCCAGACGATCACTGATAATGACGTAAATCCCTACGCTGAAAATAAGGATGAGCTATTGGCGAAGCTCAAAACGCTGCGTCACAAAAACCAATTTGAACTACCCAGTAGGGAGGGTACCCTCATTTTTCCAGGGTTCGACGGGGGTGCCGAATGGGGAGGCCAGGCCTACGACGCCGAAACCGGACTATTTTATATCAACTCCAATGAGATGGCCTGGGTGATGAAAATGCTGCCTACCCCCAAAGCCAACGCGTTGGCAGGACTCACACCCGGCCAAAAGGTGTACCAGATCAACTGCGCCACCTGCCACGGAGCCGAGCGAAAGGGTAATCCCAAAAGTGGGTACCCCAGCCTCGTAGATATCGATACACGCCGCGACCGCGCCTATGTGCATACGATGGTAAGCAACGGCAAAGGCATGATGCCGGCCTTTGGGTACCTCAAAGAGGGCGAACGGGAGGCTCTGCTGGCTTTTTTATTCGACGAAGAAAAGACAAAAGCGGGGGGCGAAGTGGCCGCCAAAATTTTTCCCCTCCCCTATAAGATGGATGGCTACAATAAATTCCTCGACAAAAACGGCTACCCGGCTATTAGCCCGCCCTGGGGACAACTAAGCGCCCTGAATCTGAATACAGGGGAATACGACTGGAAAATCACGCTGGGCGAATTTAAAGAACTGACCGCCCAAGGCATCCCGCCAACGGGTACCGAAAACTACGGCGGCCCGGTCGTGACGGCCGGAGGGGTACTCTTCATCGCCGCCACCAAAGACGGCATGTTCCGCGCCTTCGACAAGCGCACCGGCAGGCTGCTGTACGAAACCAAGCTACCCGCCGGGGGCTTTGCCACACCCTCGGTGTACGAAGCGGGCGGGAAGCAGTACGTGGTCATCGCCTGCGGGGGCACCAAGCTGGGAACGAAGAAGGGGGATAGTTTTGTGGCGTTTGCGTTGCCGTGAGGTTTTTGCCAGTCAAAGACTGGCTTTATGTTTAACTACCACATAGAATCTGGCGGCAGCGTGAGTTAAGGTCCAATTTATCACAAATTTCCCCTACCTGAACCCAAAAATTAGCGGAAACAGAAACGTCACGACTACCGTCCAGATCCAGTACACGGGTAGGTAGGTCGAGATGGACTTACCTACTTCGGTCAGATCAGCGTCGCGGGTTAGTACCTTCACCAGCTTGCCCGTCACCAGCATCAGGTTGATCAGCATCAGTACATTGGCACCCAGCACCGCCGCCCGGTTGGGGGTGATTCCCCATTCGGAGATGCGGAATAGGATGGCCGATAGGGCGATGCCGTTGACCAGGATTGTCACCGCCGATAAAAGAAAGAGAACCATGATTTCGAAGCGATTGGTGGAAGCCCTGGATCGTTCAGCCACCGAAAAAAAGATGAGCGCCATAACCCCCACCAGTAAGGCGTTAAACATAATCAGGAATTCGCGATCGTTGTAGGGATCTTTGCCCGAAAAAACAATGGCTCCCAGGTAGATCAGCAGCATAACCAGTACCAGCGGACTGAATATCCGGGCAATGATGGGGGATATTTTCTGAACCAACTCAGGGATATTCCGCGTCAGGACGGTACCCACTACGGGTACAGCGGGTAGGCAAAAAACCACGACATACCGGAAGTAGTATTCTTCGATGCGGTACCCGATCAGGTTAAAAAGCCCGATGGTAATCCCCGTCATGATGCCTCCCGAAATC
>JBBRDE010000382.1:0-4106 GCA_038204185.1 Cytophagales bacterium | reverse complement strand
GTGCGAACGATACCAGCAGATGCGCACAGGCCAGGAACATCCCGAATCGGTAGTAGTCGCGCTGAATGGGATCGGGACTGATGGTGAAAAAATAGAGTGCCAGCAAAGCACCTATCCCCACTGCTCCCGCCGCCAGTAGGGGTAGGCTCCACTGCCGCCGCTCGGCCACCAGGTGCAGACTCAGAAACAGCGGTAGCGCCAGAAACAAGGTGAGCACCAGGCGGATGTACAGGGCGTAGCCGGGCGTTGTCGATGGGCTTTCGATTAGGGTGTAAAGCAAGGCTGCCTTCAGCGCGGCCACCAGTACTACCAGCGGGAACCGCCGGATTACCTGCTCGATGCCGTAAGTAAGTGTTTTGAGGGAGGGTATGCGGAGGATGGACGTAAACCGGGATCTTTCGGCCATAGGCTTTTGGCTTAAACAGGTTTTGAATCAGTGTGAACAGCCAAAAATAGATAAATTCGACAAACTCTGTTTGGTATGGGGAAGCAATAGCCGTATATCTTTGACGTTATTGGCTACGAAATTGCTAACTTCCTTCGCATGAAATACACGTCCGCTCTCTTTGCTGGTTTGCTAATCTTTTTTATCCCCAACACCCAGGCGCAGCAGCTTGGCCTGAGTCGTCTTTTTTATCCTAATGCTACCGTGAGTGCCAGCTACATCGTACCGACCAACTCGGCGACGACGCAGAATTTCGGCCTGACGCGCACCAGTTTTCTGGGCATCATACCGATTCAGAGCGAGGTGCAGGGAAGTCTGAGCTTGAAAAAGAAATTTGATCTGCGGGCGGTACATACGGTGCTGATTGGGCAGTATTCCCAATTGCAGCCTACCCTGGACGATAAAAATTTTCCTGACAACGGCTATAAAACCATATCGCTGGGCGCCATTCGGATGCAGGCAAGCCTTAAGGATCGCCTGTGGGTGTACGGTGCTGCCATCGGCATGACGGAGTCGAACGAAACGTTTTTCACCCCACAGCCCTTCCTGTGGGGTGGGGCCGCCCGGATGCGGATCATTGGCCTACGGAGCCAGATTGTGTACGGGTCTATTCTGGCCTATAACCAAAAATTGCGGGTAATTCCTGTCTTTGGCATCAACCAGCGACTGGGCAAGCAGTGGCGGGCTACGGCGTTGCTACCCTTCATGGCCGATGTCAACTACCACCCCACCAAGTGGTTCAGTATGGATATGCTGGCAGGTGTCAACGGCTACAGTGGTGGATTTCAATTACAAACCGCCGAGGAGAAATTACTTCGTCGGCAGAACTACCAACACGTCAAACTTGGGCTTGCGGCCAATCTGCATCTATTGACTGTTTTCAATATCTCTGCCGAGGCGGGCGTGGCGGGCTTCCGCCAGTTGCGTACGTTCAACAGTGCGCGGGAAAATCTAACTTCGACTAGCCCACCCTTCGCTCCTTACGTGGGGGTGAGCGTGAGGTACCTTACGTCACGCTCCAAGTTTTCGTCTAAATTTATGGGAAAACTAGGGTTGGGAGAAAAGGGTGTCGTGAACTGGTAGAGGGTACCTCCGTTTTTCAGGCCAGATTATTCCAGGGACCGGCATCATACACCTCGATTCCCTTCGCTGCGAGTAGCGACTTGGCCCGGCTGCTCCGCATTCCCGAGGCACAACATACCACTACCGGTTTTTTCCAGCTTTGTATCTGACTGATTTTGGTGGGTAGGGTATCCAGCGGAATATTTTTTGCGTTTTCGGCATGGCCTCCGGCAAACTCTCCGGGAGTCCGTACGTCCACAATAACGGCTCCGTCGGTCACTTTCTCTTTTAAATCGGTGGTATTTGTACCGCCAAATAGTGATTTCAATAGATTCATCATAGGGTTGGTTTATCCGTTTTTTCTACAAAGCTACCCCCATCCCTTAAGCCATACAGTGATATTTGTTACACTAGGCTACGCCGCCGTTGACGCTCAGCGTGTGGCCGTTTACGTACGAAGCCTCATCAGAAGCCAGGTAGAGGTAGGCGTGAGCAATATCTTCGGGTAGTCCCATTCGTCGCAATGGAATGGCCGCAATGGATTGGTTGCGTACTTCTTCGGGAATCTGATCAGTCATATCCGTCAGGATGAAGCCGGGCGCTACGGCATTAGCGGTAATGTTGTACTTGCCCAATTCCTTTGCCCAGGTTTTCACCATCCCAATAATCGCGGCCTTCGTAGCCGAGTAGTTGGTCTGGCCGAAGTTGCCGGTTATTCCCACAACCGAGGAAGTACAAATGATGCGACCGTACTTGCGCTCCACCATGTAGGGCACGACGGCCTTGGTACAGTTGAACACGCCGGTCAGGTTTACATCCAGTACCTGCTGCCATTCTTCGTGCGACATTTTCAATAAAGAGCGGTCGCGGGTAATCCCGGCGTTGTTGATCAGGATGTCGATTTTTCCGTATTGATCCACTACGTGCCGGGCAGCTGCCTCGAGGGCAGGAAAATCAGTCACGCTCAGATGGGTAAATTCAGCCGAAAAACCCTGCTCAAGTAAGGCATGGGCTGTATTCTCGCCCGTGTCCAGCCTGTCCCACAGGATTACACGGGCACCTTCCTGCGCAAAGAGCAGGGCCGTAGCCTTGCCAATTCCGCGCGCTCCACCGGTGATGATGGCTACTTTGTCCTGTAAACGATTCATTTGTTGTTGATTGGTTGTAGGGTACCTTTCCTATTCAGGAATACGGATCGTGCTCAAAAAGCAGGGTAATCAACTCCGCTACACACACGGGCTTGTCCGAGCCTTCCCGCTCAAACACGCATTCGGTCGTGGCCCGGATGCCTTTGGGTTCGTGGTCTTCCACCGCTTTCAGCGTGAGGCGCATCCGCACCCGGCTGCCTGAGGGTACGGGGGCCATGAAACGTACTTTGTTAGCCCCGTAGTTGATGCCCACCTTCACCGAATTGATTTTATAGAGATCGGCCATCAGTTTGGGGGCCAGCGAAAGGGTGAGGAAGCCGTGGGCGACGGTCGTTTTGAAGGGCGAATGCTCGGCGGCTTTTTTACGGTCGATGTGAATCCACTGGTGGTCGCCGGTGGCGTCGGCAAAGTCGTTGATTTGTCCCTGGGAGATAGCCTCCCACGGGCTTACGCCAATTTCGCGGCCCAGTTGTTCCCGAAATTGCGCCAGGTTCTGAAATGTTTTCATAAGGCTTAGTCCGTTTAGCTTTCTAAAAATAGGCACAAATTCTAGGATTCAGCTACGACCACCACCGCTTTTCCAATCACCCGCCGCTCCATGATGTCACGCAGGGCGTTGGGGGCTTCCGGCAACGTGTAGGTTTTATACACATGCTGTTTTAGTTTTCCCTCGGCCATCCAGTCTACTAATTCCTGAAAATTTTTCTGACTTTCATGAGGCTCATTCTTGGCAAAGGCTCCCCAAAACACACCTACGATCTGACAGCCTTTGAGCAAAGCCAGGTTCAACGGTATTTTCGGAATGTCCCCACCCGCAAATCCGACGACCAGGTAGCGGCCCTTCCAGGCCATGGACCGAAGTGCGGGTTCGGTGTAGCGGTCGCCCACGGGATCATAAATGACATCGGCCCCGTGGCCGTCGGTCAATTCCCGGATGCGTTCTTTTAAATCCTCAGTCGAGTAATTTATGGTAGACTTGGCCCCCAGTTCCCGGCATACCGTTAGTTTCTCATCCGACGAAGCAGCAGCGATTACCCTGGCGCCCATCAATATACCCAACTGCACGGCGGCTAGCCCCACGCCCCCAGCGGCTCCCAGCACCAACAGGATTTCCCCGGGTTGTAGCTGGGCGCGATTTTTCAGGGCGTGGTAGGAGGTGCCATAAGTGTACATCACACTCGCCGCCGTTACGAAATCCATGCCCATCGGGATGGGCATGGTAGCAGCAGCATCGGCCACAACTTCTTCGGAGAATCCGCCCCAACCCGGTAGTGAAAGCACGGCATCGCCTACATCCAGGTGCTTGACGCCTTCGCCCACTTCTTTGATAATACCCGCTACCTCGCCGCCGGGCGAAAACGGGAGTGGCGGCTTGAACTGGTACTTGTTTTGAATAATGAGCGTATCGGGAAAGTTAACCCCGCAGGCTTTTACACTGATGAGCACCTGCC
>JBBRDE010000381.1:0-4119 GCA_038204185.1 Cytophagales bacterium | reverse complement strand
AACATATTATTAGGGATGCAATAGCCTACGAAAAGATAGCAAACTATATCCTGAACAATCCACTTAATTGGGAAAAAGACTCCCTGAAATAAAAGATGCCAGCCCTCACCGAAGACCACATCGAGCAAATCCTCATTCAGGAATTCGTAGCGTTGGGCTACCAGTACCTCAACGGCCTTGATATTTCCCCCGAAGGCAGCGCCCCCGAGCGGGCGTACCATGAGGTAGTACTGCGGGCACGTCTGCAAAACGCCATCATCCGGCTTAACCCCACCGTACCCGCCGAAGCGCAGGAAGAAGCCCTGCGCAAAGTACTCCGCAGCGACAGCCCCAACCTGTACCAGAATAACTACCAGTTTCACAAGTACCTCACCGAGGGGGTGGACGTGGAATATAGACTCCCCTCTCTTGCAGGAGAGGGGAGGGGGGTGAGGTATACTAAGGTTTGGCTTCTGGACTACCAAAATCCGGTGCAAAATGAATTTCTGGTAGTCAACCAGTTTACGGTCATCGAGGGCAACGTCAACAAACGGCCCGATGTGATTTTATTCGTCAACGGTCTGCCGTTGGTGGTCATCGAACTCAAAAACGCGGCGGACGAAAACGCCACGATTCAGGCAGCTTTCCAGCAACTGCAAACCTACAAGCAAACCATCCCCTCGCTGTTTCAGTACAACGAACTGCTCATCGCCTCCGACGGCTGGGATGCGCTCTATGGTTCCCTCACAGCCTCACGCCAATTCTTTGTTCCCTGGAAATCCATCGACGGTCGGGTCATCGCCGACGAGGACATGCCCCAGATGGAGGTCATGGCCAAGGGGATGCTCAACAAGCAGGTACTGCCCGACCTGATCCGGCATTTTGTGGTGTTTCATCAAAACAAAGATCAGCTCACTAAGATCGTCCCCCGCTACCACCAGTACTTCGCGGTCAACAAGGCCGTAGAAACCACCAAAACCGCCACCGCCGTAGACGGTGACCAGCGGGCCGGGGTGATCTGGCACACGCAGGGCAGTGGCAAAAGCCTGAGCATGGTATTCTACGCTGGCAAGCTCGTGCTGGCGCTCGACAACCCTACCCTGGTCGTGCTTACCGACCGCAACGATCTGGACGATCAACTCTTCGATACTTTTTCGTTGAGTCAGGATCTGCTCCGGCAAACGCCGGTACAGGCCGAAAACCGCGATCACCTGAAAGGGCTGCTGAGCGTATCCTCGGGCGGTATCGTATTCACGACGATCCAGAAATTCCTGCCCGAAATCGAAGAGAAAATTGAGTTGGGCGAGGGAAAGTACAAAAACATCAAAGGGCAGTTTGATGAGCTATCTGACCGCCGCAACATCGTGGTTATTGCCGACGAGGCGCACCGGAGCCAATACGATTTCATGGATGGTTTCGCCCGCCACCTGCGCGACGCCTTACCTAACGCTTCTTTCATCGGCTTCACAGGTACCCCCATTGAAAACACCGACAAGAATACCCAGGCGGTATTCGGCGACTACATCGACGTGTACGATATTCAGCAAGCCGTAGAAGACGGGGCCACGGTCAGGATTTTTTACGAGAATCGCCTGGCCAAGATCAAGCTGAAAGAAGAGAAGAAGTACGAAATGGACGAGCAACTGGCGCTGGTGGCCGAAGAAATGACCGACTACGGCGAGGAGCAGGAGGGCGTCAGCAAACGGCTGGAAGGCAGCAAAGCCAAGTGGGCCCGCCTGGAAGCCATCGTGGGCAACGAACACCGCCTCCGCCTGATTGCTGCCGACATTGTCAATCATTTTGAGGAGCGCAATGCGGTACTCGATGGCAAGGCCATGATCGTGTGCATGAGCCGCCGGATTTGCGTGGAGCTATACGCCGAAATCATCAGGGTACGCCCGGAGTGGCACAGTGACGAGGATAGCGAAGGCGTGGTAAAGGTCGTGATGACCGGGGCATCGTCAGATCCATTGAGCTATCAACCCCATATTCGTAGCAAACCCCGCCGTAAAGCGATCGGGGATCGGCTGAAAGACCCCAAAGATACGCTCAAACTGGCGATCGTCCGGGACATGTGGCTCACGGGCTTCGACGCACCGCCTTTGCATACGCTCTACATCGACAAACCCATGCGCGACCACAACCTGATGCAAGCCATCGCGCGGGTGAACCGGGTCTATAAAGATAAGGAAGGCGGCCTGGTAGTGGACTACATCGGCATCGCCACCGACCTAAAAAAAGCGCTATCGGTTTATACCGAAAGCGGGGGGAAAGGCAAGCCTACCTTCGATCAGGAAGAAGCCGCTTCGGTGATGATGGGCAAGTACGAGATCGTCGCCCAGCTTTTCGAAGAACAGCCGCGCGATACCTCACAACGGCGCGGGTTTGATTACATGGAGTTCTTCAACCTTTCATCTAAAGAAAAACTCTACTTCCCGATCAAAGCGGCCAACTATATACTGGGCCTGGAAAAAGGTCGGGAACGCTACGTGCAGGCGGTGACCAATCTGATCAAAGCCTTTGCTATCTCGGTACCACATCCCTTCACCACGGATATTCGGGACGAAGTAGGTCTTTTTCAGGCCATCAAAGCCCGCATTGTCAAGGTGACGCAGCGCGGACAGGGAAAGTCGGACGAAGAACTGGAAACTGCCATTCGCCAGATCATTTCGGATGCCGTCGTTTCGGACGACGTGATTGATATTTTCGACGCTGCCGGACTTAAAAAGCCGGACATATCCATCCTTTCGGACGAATTTCTGGCCGAAGTAAAAGGGCTCCCCCATCGAAATATGGCGCTGGAGCTGCTGAAAAAACTCCTGAACGACGAACTCAAAACCCGTCAAAAAACCAACCTGGTACAATCGAAAAAGTTCTCGGAAATGTTGGATCAGGCCGTAAAGAACTACCAGAACAATCTGATTTCGTCGGCTCAGGTTATTGAAGAGCTCATCGCGCTCGCCAAAGAAATCAAAGACGCCGACCGCAAAGGACAGGATTTAGGACTCGATTTCAGGGAGTATGCCTTTTACACCGCCCTGGAAGTCAACGATAGCGCGGTGGCGTTGCTGGGTGATGAAGTCCTACGCACGATTGCCCGCGATCTGGTCGATACGGTGCAGCGCAACACCAGCATCGACTGGACTGTGCGTGAAAATGTAAAGGCCAAAATGCGCATCGCCGTCAAGCGTATCCTCCGTCGCTATGGCTATCCGCCCGATATGGAAGGCAAGGCCACCGATACGGTGCTGGAACAGGCCAAGCTGCTGGCGGTGGAGCTGAATGGATAAAAAGAGCAATGCGCTAACCGCAAAAAGAACCCTCAAGGAGGAGCCTTTTTGCGGTTCGATGACACTTGCAAGTAAACTTACTCATCGTCCGAAGGCGTATTTATTTTTGCCAAATAAGGCTTCACTTTCTGGCTCGCGTACCAGCCGAGCATCTCGACGAGGTAGCTGTGGGGCGGTTCCCCGGATTCGTCGATGTCGAGTTTCACCGCCACGTGGTACGTCTTTTTCTTGTAATCGACCTTGATGCAGGTGCCCGAACAGTCCTCGCCGTTGCAGGGTGGCATAATTTCGAATAGATAGGCGGGGTAGGTGCCTTTCAACACGAAGGCGGATTTGCTCTTGACGTTGGGAACGCAGGCGATCATCCAACGGGGCAATTTGTTATTGGGACTTTTAAGTACAGAAGATGTAATGTCCATAGTATTTTTGAAGGAGGGGGTTAATTGACGGTCATAAATATACGTATAAATGATATTTTTCAAATTTTTTTTTTCATGCCAAAGCTTAAAGAACTGACTGATAGCCTGGAAGTCCTGGCCCCTCCGGCTTACCAGGAAGGCTACGATAATTCGGGACTAATCGTGGGCGATCCGGACACAAACCTTACGGGTGTCCTGCTCTCGCTGGACTGCACCGAAGCCGTCATTGAGGAAGCAATTCGTAAAGGTTGTAACCTGGTCGTAGCCCACCATCCTATTGTATTCAAGGGCTTGAAAAGGCTGAATGGTAAGAATTATGTGGAACGCACCGTGATTAAGGCCATTGAGAATACCGTGGCGATTTATGCCATTCATACCAACCTCGACCACGTCCCTAACGGTGTAAACAGCATGATTGCTGCCCGGTTGGG
>JBBRDE010000380.1:0-4194 GCA_038204185.1 Cytophagales bacterium | reverse complement strand
TCTGAAAGGCCCTGCATCGCCTCTTCCTTGAAGCGCTCGTAGTCGAAACTTTGTTGTGTTTGCATCTCTATGTCTGATAACGATTTGAATTTAGTTATTTTTACCTCAATCTGAGGTGACACAGTTTAGTTTACACTCTCTGGAATCCACGGTCAATTATGTAATTGCCAAACGGTTTTCTAAAAAGCAGTCCATGCAATGGACCAGAAAGGGTGCACACTTACTGCTTCAGGTCAGGACTAAGGTTTTGAATAATGAGTGGGAGGATGTTTTTAGAAAGAGGTATCCCGATTTCAGGCCGATCACATTAGTGAAGGAGCCTGATATCGTCCAGGAAGCGGCATGAACCTCCCACACTTTTTGATGCACTCCTATACCCGCGTCCAGCAGGTCATCCGGCATAATGCGGCGATAAAGTTGGGACTGTGATGCAAAAATTCTGAAGGATCAACAAGGTGCCGAAAAATCAGAACATCCCATTTGGCTCAAAACCAAGTGAATGCAGATCCGGGATCCACCCTGATTCTATTTCACAAGTTTTTCCTCCCAATATTTAAGGTATTCTTCACCCGAGATGGCCGGATCAAGTCCTTTTTTTTCCATTTCGGCTTTAAACTTGTTTTTCATAAGTTCTTGCGCGTAACTGACCTCCCCGGCATCTTCGGGATAGGTGCCCTTGTCGGATGTTGCCAGCCAGGTATCCATCTGGTCCCGAAGTTCTTTTAATTTGGGATGATACGCCTTATTGGTCGCAAGGTTATGCATTTCAAAAGGGTCTTTTTTGAGATCGTATAACTCTTCCGCAGGGCGGGTAGCAGCCATAAATCTGGCCTGATCTGCATTCAACTCACCTTTTTTGTTCAAAACCTGCATCAAGGTGAGTACCGGATAATCGTACTTTTTATAGGCGTTGAATTGCGTGTAGGGACGGTCGGGAAAGAAATTACGGATGTATTTGAAATCCTTCGTTCGAACTGCCCGGATCCTGTCAAGCGTTTCGTCACACCGGTCCTGGGCTGCAAATGCATATGGTCTTGGTTTGGAAGTTCTCCCCAAAAAGTCAACCCCTTGTATATAAACCGGAATTTCAACCCCGGCGATTTGCAGCGAAGTCGCCGAAAGGTCAATATTGCTGATCAGCCGATCGCTTTTCGTGCCGGCTTTCAATGTTCCCGGCCACCGGATGATCAGCGGTGTGTTGATACCGCCATCGTACAAAAACTGTTTCCCGCGGACGTGAGGCCGCCCATGATCTCCAAAGAAAAACACCACCGTGTTTTCTGCCAGGCCATCCTGTTCGAGTCTTTCCAGGATCTCACCCACCTGCTGATCCAGCAGCTGAACCGTTTCGAGGTACAACGCCCAGTCCTTCCGTGAAACGGGGTGATTGGGATAATAGGGCGGCACAACTACTTTATCTGGATCGATTGGATGAGAAACGTCGTTTTTGAATGGCCTGTGGCTGTAAGTCAGGTGGACCTGCGCAAAAAAAGGCTGGTCTTTACCCTTGCCCCGCCAGTCGTAACCGTCGTACATTTCCTTTCCCTCGTGAACAAAATTATATCCGGTATAATGCGGACCGGTCATCTTCGTACCGCCGGTGTTGGTGACATAGTATCCCGCTTTTTTGAAATGATCGGTTACCGGAACGATGCCCGCCGTCAAAGTGGTTTTGTTCTTCGGAAACTGGTTCTGGCAGTTAATGCTCACCGAATACATGCCGGTAATGAACGACGACCGGCTTGGTGAGCAAACCGCACCCGCCGTGATCAGGTTTTTATACAAAACACCTTGACCGGCAAGCGCGTCCAGGTTAGGCGTGTGCACCAGCTTATTTCCGTAACAAGCCAGATCAGGACTGATGTCATTGGCTACGATCCAAAGGATATTCGGGCGCTTTTGCTGGCTTTGTCCCAAAACACTTGTAGAAACAAGCGAAATCCAGACAACCAGTAGTATATAGTTCTTTTTCATAATGATTCAAAAATTAATGCAATTCGCGTTTACTCACTATAATCCGGGTTATTGGGTACCAGACCGATACTCCCTAAAAAATCCATGCAAGCAGCTTTTACCTTATAGGCTGTTGAAAGCACTACACTCTTAGTGTTCTCCAAAGATTTGTGCTGACTTTGGATTGTCTTGATAAAAGGGTGCGTATCGGTCAAGTAAAGAAGTTCATTGACAGCCATCAAGGCTATTTCCTTGTTATTAACCACACAGGATTCTTTCAGTGCCCGCTCAGCTGCCGGGTGCTGGAAGGCTTCATATAAAATGGCGGAGGCGATCACTGCAACTGGTTCGTAAGAATCCTGGGAAGCAGCGGTGAGTTCAGCTTTCGAGGGTATCAGGGTAGCCTTTTGCTGTGAGCGTAAACCCAGGATGGCCCAGTATATGACGATCTTGTTCTTGCTATATAACCGCTGGACCTGCTTTCTGGCGGTTTCTATTGACCTTTGACCAGCGAGGCTGGCTACCGAAAAAATATCTTTGATTGGATATTTGCCGTTGTCCAGCCTAAATTCATGGGGGGTCGTGTTTTGGGAAAGCTGTGCAATTTCGTATTCCGGTAGAAAGAGCACGTCCCGGGATTTCAATACCGCCCTGGCCATCGTAGGGGGTTTCGGGTGCCACAAAAGTGTTGGTAAAAAAGGCACCCGGCACCGTCAGTGTGGTTTCTACTTGCCGGTTAATGGCAACGCCCGGCAATTGAAACCGGAAGCCGTCAAGGTGTTCTTTCGCTCCGGGTTTTTTCCCAACCAGCCGGGACCAGCGTTTAAGCCGCATTTGCTGGGGACGTGGCCGGAAGTGCGTCGTCAGTTTGTGGGCATACCCCGTGCCCTGAGGAAGAACGCCAACCGTGACCGCCAGGGCGCTTCCCTGCCTGTCGCAATCAATTGGAAGTTTTTTTCGGAGAAACGTAGCGCCCAGCCTGGCGATTATCTGATTCCCGTCGATGCTGAAATCGACCGAAGGCAGTAGCGGCAGGGCCGTTGGTTTCGTTGTCCAGGAACGCCACTCACCCGTGCGCAATTCTACGAGCGCGTTGCCAAAGACGATATCCGTATCGGTTTCTTGGCTGTAAACATCCAGGTAAATTGAAAACCAGCGCACAGTAGTAAAGAAATCAGGCAAATCAGCCATCGACCGGGGGGCACACTAAATTTATAATCTATCACTCCCGCTGTTTAGCACTGCTATGATTGCTAAAGCAGGAAAAGGTCTATTTCTCACCTTTCAGCAGGGGAGCCGCGGCCAGTTTGATGTCGCGCTCCACCTGACGCAGGTACTTTGCCCACGAAAACCGGAGTGCGTCTTTGTAGGCCTTCCCTCCGAAGGTATTTCCCTCAATGTAAGGCACTTCTTGGTAATGGCCCGCCGTCAGCTCGCTCACCCGCTGCCAATGCGCCACGCACTCCGTCAACCGGTCGATCGCCTCCTGCTGCCTTACTTTGTCGCCCGACAACCGGTAGGTTTGCAGGGCGACCCCGGCGCGGAGTTTGTCGGCGAAATAACGGCTCAACCATGCCCAGGTTTCCAGATCGGCCAATTCGCAGCTTAGCGTGGGCGATGCATCCGGGCGTAGCAGGGCTAGGCGCGTGAGCACCGTTCGGCTGTCGGCATCCAGTAAATCGGCCAGGGCCAGCGGACTGATTTTGCCCGTCGGCAGCGCTTTGTTTTCGGACAACAGACCGGCATAGTCTTTGATGGAAAGATAAGCCGGGTCCAGCGTGGCGTGATCGATCAGTTCGTCGATGGAGATGAACGAGGAAACATTGTCGCTCAACCCACCGGTCGGCAGGGGCGAGAGGAAACCCTCGGAATACAGCGTGTAGTCCCAGGTGGCCCTGAAGAAGGAAGCCAGTCGGAGCGGCATCTGACCCGCTGCTGCGGTGGCTTCCAGCAGCGGCTTTCCCGTATTCGCTCCGTAGCGCTGGGTGAAACTGGCCTCAAACACGGCATCGGGCGTGGCAGGGTCGTACAGCAGCCGCCCCCAGAGTTCGTAAAACAGCCACTGCTTTTCAAAGGCATAGTCCCAGGTTTGGTGTGGGTTGGCGGTGTGTGAGTAGTCTTTGGCCGGAATGTACCCTTCCGACCCGACGAAGTAGCCATTGACGTAAGGGGCCACGTTCCGGGCGATGTGCTGCCGGATGAATTCGGGCTGACCCCAGCGGAGTATGAAAAAGTCTTCGT
>JBBRDE010000379.1:0-4199 GCA_038204185.1 Cytophagales bacterium | reverse complement strand
GCTTAACACTATATACGTAGAAAACAAGCGGGGCAATAGGGAAAAGTGATATAAAAGTAATTTTAACTTTTGCATAAATTCATATCTATCGTCAGAAGCGAAGCAGGACATACAACTTCCGCCGTATTCGCTCGTACAGGCGGCGTATGAGGGTAGTTTGAGAAGTCAAGATGCGCATTCGAACCAAAGATACCTGTTCTTCCGACAACGCCCGGGTTCGTTCATTCCATTCCAAAAGATTTCCCAAAGCCGCCCTGATTTTCCGCTGCTGTAGGGATTCGGTGTCGTCATCCTGCCGAATGCTGTGCAGCGGGGCATCAGAATAGGCAGCCAGCGACGCGTCGAGATAGCCAAATGCTTCGTAGGCTGCCACACGCAGCCACAGTGCGTAGTCTTCCACAGCCCTTAAATTGCTGTCTTCGGGAAATTTCCCTGCCAAAGCCAGCAGGTCACGACGTACAAGCGCGGTGCTACAGATTACGTAGTTCACATTCACAAGCGTCTCGAAAGGGAGACGATCATTGATGTCAGCCGCCCTAATCCGCTCCGGCTTGTGGAACGGTACGACTGGCTTGCCCGGCACGTGCCGTTCAGCGTTAGTGCAAACGGCTATGAGGTCTTTTTTTTTTGCATATTCGAGCTGTCGGGCCAGTTTTTCGGGATGCCAGCTATCGTCGCTGTCCAGAAAAGCCAGCCACGTGCCCCGGCTGAGGGCGATGCCTCTATTTCGGGGTGTGGCCGGGCCGCCGGATGGCTCGCCGGGTACCCATTTGACCCTGAAATCGGTAAAGGCGTCCACGACCTGCCGCGAGTGGTCGGTCGAACCGTCGTCGCAGACGAGTACCTCCAGCACCGGGTGGGTCTGATCCAAAGTACTTTGAATGGCCACGGCCAGGCTGTCGGCGCGGTTCCAGGTGGGAATAATTACGCTAACCGTATCCATGAGGCGGGAATGAGGTCTTTAGTTTGCTTGTGTACCTGATCGTTGGCAAACCAACGGTCGGGGGCAATGACCAGCTTGTCGGGGGAGGGATTCAGCCAGGCCCCCCACCAACTAAAACTACTATTGGCGATGATATGATGGTGGCAACGGCTCATCAGGTACAGATCAGCAGCGGCGGAGGCGGGTTCGGTACGTTCTATAAAAGTAAGCGGAAGCGGACCGCCCAGATTCGCTTTGGCCCAGGCTATGTCGTCCGAAAATACGAACACCCGGGCTGTACCCAACTTCGCCTGAGCGTATTCCATAGCGCGCCGGTAGTAGTCCGGCGCGCACAAGCCGTGGAAGGTCCGCGCGGCAGGGTTGGTCACGTAGTCGCCCCGCCGAACATGCAGGCTGATGGAAGGAGTCGTTGCTATCGCCCGGATATACGGATCGGCGGGAATCGGAAAATCAATTTCCTGCAACAAGATGTCACGAATGGAATGGAAGTACTTCTCAGACTGGAAAAACCCTTTTAGATAGGATCGGGGAGTAGTGATATCGGGGAGAGCGGGGTCGTAGGCAGGAGAGCGTTCACTGTACATGACGGCACCACGCAATCGGCGCAGTGATCTAGCTACCAGGTGGTGGGCTGCTACGGTTTTCATGCCGTATGCAATCTGTTCGAGCATAGGCGGTTGTCTGGATACGATTCCTGCTTGATCCAACTCGTAGCGGCGGGGTGTGAAGGCGGTCTGGCTGTGGTCGGCCTGTAGTGTGCGGGCATCGAACGCCACCGAAGTATCATGGTAGTGCGCCAACGCGCGGGCGGTGGCGTATTGAAATAGTTGATTGCCCAGTCCTCCCTGTAGCTTTACGATGATCATTGGCTATTTGGTGAACCAGAAACAGCCACAACCGTAGCTGTCAGTCGTTTTGAAAGTGGCGGGATCTGCCTGCACCATGGCACCACTATGCTGGGGAATGTACGAAAATTCCGAAAGTGTTAGCCCATAAGCTGCAAAGGCATCGACGATGGCAATGGCAGTGTAGATGCGGTGCGCATTGAAGCAAATCTTGGCCTCTTTACCAACGGGCGTTACGAATAAGAGGGTACCCCCAGGAGCAAGCACCCGGGCCAGCTCACGCATGGCTTTCAAATCGCCATCGTAATCTACCGGATCGCCGTAACGGCCTAGCCCCACGTGTTCGACGGTATGCATGCAGGAGAGCGATTGAACCGAATCCTGGAAAAAAAAGAGATCGGTCAAATCGGCTCCGTCCGAGGCAAAGTTGTCCAGCTCAATTTCGGCGGGCCTGTAATCATAAAACTCAGTTTTGACGAAGGCTGATAAAATAGTACTGAAATGCAGAGTCGAGGAAATGTCGATGTGAAGCGGTGGCGACATAAGGGCGATAATTCGGGCAGCCCAAGCCGGATGATAGATATAATGCCGATCGAGGGGGGTATGGCTGGTTCGGTCGCTGAGACAGGCATAAAAATCGGATTCTGAAAGTATAAAACGGTCCTCGCTTTGCCGGGCCTGACCCATCAGCGTGGCGTAATCTTTCCAAAACCATTCCGGTTTTTTTCTCTTTCGCAAAGATAGCAGCGAACGAATCGTCTTTTTGATAGTTCTGATCATCTGAGTTAGGTGTCAGGTTTTCAGCCTGCAGTACACATCGCCGAATTGGGTGTCGGTAAACTGTTCTTCCCAAACATGCTCCTTCATCTTGACTGGCGTCAACCAATCGTCCAGCACGAACGCCATCGTTTCCCCGATACAGTAGTTGTATTCGACATTGCCGCCGTTGCTTTCGATCTGTTCGATACAAGCCACGACTTTGTCGGTCTGCTCGGGTACCATGTATTCAAAACTTATCATTTTGATTGGGACCGACAGGCCTTTTAGGAC
Organism: Cytophagales bacterium; assembly: GCA_038204185.1. Classification (GTDB taxonomy): domain Bacteria; phylum Bacteroidota; class Bacteroidia; order Cytophagales; family Spirosomataceae; genus Salmonirosea. Next base: position 1,361 of record JBBRDE010000379.1, on the reverse strand, counting down.
ATCCAGTTCGTAGCCTTCGACATCGATTTTGATAAAAGAAGGTCGCCCGTACTTTTTTATGAGCGCATCGAGGGTAGTGATTTTCACCGAGATGGGGGCGTTCCATGTGTGTTCTTTAAAACGGCCGTCTTTCACGCTCGCCACGAATTCTTCTGAGAAAGAGGAGATGGTATGCGCATTGGAAACGTAGAAATCCTTTACGCCTTCCCGTTCGCCCAGTCCATCGGTCACCAGTTCTATCCGGTCATGGTACTTATTTGTCAGTACAGTGTAGCAGTGCTCCTGGGGTTCGATCGCGACGACTTTTGCGCCAATACCCAGCAAAGGCCCCACCCGGTTGCCGATGTTGGCGCCAACATCGAAGCACAACTCACCTTTCCCGACGAAGCATGAATAAAAATCCGCTCGCCTTATCGACTCTGCATTCTCCTTCGCTTCGCGGGTGCCTCCGCCCTTTCTCCACCACCGATGCATTCTGAGGTAAAAAGATTCACCCACCAGTTTTTGAATTAGATTTTTCATGTAACAACGCTAGGGTATCAGTCTATTTATTTACGTGATTTATCTCCACAAGCAGTTGATTCAGCACCAGACCGCTCTTGGTATTGACCAGTTCGTGGACTTTCTCGTCATTCGACACCTCCGATATACGAAAATAGGCCTCCTGGGTGCTGTAATGAAATGTGTTAACGTAGGAAGAAAGCCCCACGGTCAGGTAATAAAGTCCTGAGGTGTAGAGGATATTGTCGTTACGAAATACAGCTTCGTATAGCCCGGCGGACAACTCACGAGGTTGACTCCACGAAGTTTGAACGGAGATGCCCATCTGGGAACTGATTCCCAGGCCGATGATGAAATGCGGCACGGATCGGTGCAATTTGAATTGAATGCGAATGTTAAAGGGATCACCCAGCGGTATCTCGTTAGCTAGTTGTCCCTGATCATTTTCTACAGTCAGGCTAACGGCTTCACCGAGCAGTTGATAGGCGTCGGAAGGAGGCGTTAGCTGGAAAAAAGACTCGGATGCGGCACCTTCATTCAAGTACTTATGCAAAACGTCATCTGTGCTGCCCAAGGCCATGACCGTTCCCTGCCCGAGTAAAATTCCCCGGGTGCAGAGTCTTCGGATGGTTTCCATATTATGGCTCACGAATAGCACCGTCCGCCCGTCGTTCTCGCTCACATCCTTCATTTTCCCCAGGCATTTTTTTTGGAACTCCGCGTCGCCCACGGCCAGTACTTCGTCCACGACCAGGATTTCGGGTTCCAGGTGCGCGGCTACGGCGAAGGCCAGCCTCACGTACATGCCCGATGAGTAGCGCTTCACAGGCGTATCGAGGTAGCGCTCCACGCCGGCAAAG
>JBBRDE010000378.1:0-4200 GCA_038204185.1 Cytophagales bacterium | reverse complement strand
CTACCTCGTTGACCGGACGCCAAAACAAGCCCGAACGCATGGCCGCCCTCGCTAACTACGACGCCTCGGCTCGCTTTTATACCTACGGCTTCGACTGGTACCCCGACCGCCTTCGCTGGTGGATGCTCCACCCGACCACGGGCGACAAAATCGTCCTGTGGGATTATCAGGGCTCACCGCTGGGAATTCCCCAGAATGCGTCGCGCTACCGGATGAATTTCTGGCATACGGACGCCTGGTCGGTCGAGACCAACTCCTACTCGCTCGAAAAGCCGCGCGAACGCTACAAATTGGAAGTGGATTGGATGTCGTATGAGCCCATGAAGAAGTAAGGCTGACGAGGACTGTTTGATGGGGGGTAGTTGAAGGAGAATTGTTTTTGGGGTGTTGGTGTAAACTTGGCGGTGAGAACGTCGCACAGATATGCCTGCCGGGCTGCCTTTTATTTTGAGTACGTATTCACGTGCACGACAACAGGGGGATACTGAAAGGCCTGAGGAGACTCAGGCCACGGTGAAGTACAGACCACGGATTAGGTCAAAGAAGCCGAATCCAGGGTATATGAAGGAGAGTACATAACGGTGGATCCTAAAAATGTATGGGAAAGTATCGAATCAGGGCTGAAAGATAAGCCGCAAAAGAATTGATGCAGATCCGTCGCACGGGTAGGAAATCCGATGTGGCGAAAATTGAGAAGATATTCTTGGAACTGGAAGAACATCCTGAGACAGGTACCGGCAACCCTGAAAGGCTCAAACACGATCTGGCTGGGATGTGGGGTCGCAGGATCAACAAAAAAGATCGGCTGATATACAAAATCGTTGAATCAGAAGTAGTAGTAGCGGTTCTTTCAGCACTGGGCCACTACGGTGATACCTGATTTTTTGGATAGGACTACAAGATTACGCCGAACTAGTGGATGAACATCCGATCATCAGGACCCTCCATTCATACCACCAGCATCATTAGTTCCGTTAATATTAAGACCAAGTGTTTCTTTGATCGATAATTGCCCTTTTACTGATGGGGTAGTCCATTTCTTTTTCTTTGCTTTGTTTTGATTTTTCATACTAGTGAAAGGTTAATATATACAAGAGTAAGTTTTTAGAGCAATATACAGATTTTATCGCAATTAATTTCGTTGTCGGCTGTGTGTTTCAAACCAATGCAGATATAGTAGTGCCTGAATCCCTATTTGCACTATTTTTACCGCTCTGTCATCCCAGTCTCCCCAATTTCTAGCCGGTTTCAGGTCTTTCAATGTAGCAAGTATATAGGAAATATTGATGTAAAAGCCATATTTTCTCGTTTTTTCACTTTCCAGAAAAAGGGATAATTCATCTATCTCCTTAATTATTCTCGATTGGAAGTCAGGAGAAAAAGAAGTTTTATCCATTCTCCACAAAATCTCTTCGGGTAGTACTCCTTCTAAGGCTCTCCGGATGTATCCTCGTGGGTATCCTTGATAGTTAAAACACTCAGGGGGAGACGCCCATAAAAACTCGATGATGCGCTTATCAGTAAGGGGGTGGGCCTGTTCCTGATGCTGATACGTTTGTAATTCACGATCACTTGCAAATGCTAATGCAAGAAATGACGTATCCCAGATATCCATAAAGTGAGTTTTGCCACCCACATACAACTTCGCCGCAGATCTGAATTTTTCTTTGGCCCTTTCCTCGGATAGAAAGGATGTGCTTGCCGGGCTATCAAGTATCCCATAGGGAAAACTCGGCGGTTTCCCTATGATTTTCTTTATAACCTCCCTTAAATCATAGGGAATCATGGGTATCAAGATGTGTTTTAATACTAAGTAGCTATACGATTTTTGGGTGACCCTCCTTCTGGATCGGAGCAGGTGCGGAATGTGTCTAAAACTCCACTCCTTCATACATTGAGCGAGGTATAGATTTCCAACGTTAGATACCGTAGCATCTCCCAGGAAACCAGTCAGTACTACCCGGGTATGCGGTGCCAGGGATTGGTTAAGCGCCTCGTCCATATAGACAAATTGATTTGCGGGCTCGTACGTCTTGTCAAAAATTTTGGGCAAATTAGAAAATGCCCCAATTCCTTCGGCACTGACAAACTTCGGAATGATGTTTTTCTCCTGGGCCAAAACCAGTTCTACGTACTTTCTCTCATCCTCTTCAATACCCGTATGACCCAATGGCAGCACGGAGGAAGCACTGTACAGATTTTTGCCTTTCTGAGCCAGGCTCCGTGCGGCCAAACAAGCCACCGACGAGGAATCCAATCCGCCGCTCAATAGCACCCCGACCGGAAAATCCGTCCGCATTCGATCCTCAATGGCCTGTTGCATCAGCTCACGCAGAGCAAGTCCATACTCTCGTTCGTCTTTGAGCTTTAGACGATAATCCGGGTTACGTTTCCAATATAAGCTTGTGGATAAGCTGTGATTCTCAAAACTGAGCCAATTGGCGGGCAGCAAACGCTGAATATTTTTTATTAACGTATTGACAGCCTGATCCCCCAAAGCGGGTAAGAAGATCAAATAATTGGCAAATGAATCCTCATCAAGCCTATGAGGTACGAAGTCCAACGCCGCGATGGCGGGTATTTCGCTCGAAAAAACGAAGTAGTCAGGTGAGTCATAGTAGTAGAACTGCCTCACGCCAGCGTGGTCCCTGGCACAAAAAAGGCTACGCTGGCGCTTATCCCAGATAGCAAAGGCAAAATCCCCGGTCAGAAACTCGGGGCAACGTTTCCCCCATTTTTCGAAAGCTTTGGCTAGCAGTAAACTATCGGTGGTTTTGGATCGAAACGAAGGAGCAATAGCCAATAAATCAAACAATTCCTTTCGGTTATCCAGTCTGACATCCGCCGTAATCACCCAATGCAGGTATTCCAGGGGTGGCTTGTCAAAGCAGGATTCCGGCGTTGTATGCAGCATCAAATGGCCCAATGCAACATCTTCATGCTGCCAGGTATGCGCACCGTCGGGTCCTCTGTGCCGTAACTTGTCGAGCATACAGGTGATCCACCGTGGCTGAATGGGCTGCTGATTCTTCGTGATGATGCCAAAAATCGCGCTCATACCGCTACCCTGGACACTGCCACTGGTACCAGCATATTTTTACTTATCAACTCATCTATCGTTGGAATCAGGCTTAAATAGATCAGGTAGCTCTGATCTATTATTTCCTTCGTATTTCGTTTGCCATTAAACATTTTCAGGTAGATATACACTACCGGATTAACGCTCACGGAGTGAATGCCCAATCTAAGTATACATTCCGAGATACTGTCCTGAACTACCTCTAAATCAGGATGAAGGATTAAATAATCAGGAATAGTGTTGTCAATAAATGAATCCAATGACTCCTGCATGGCCTCGGCCAGGATTATCTGGCGATGGCCGCAAAGTTCAACAAACGTTTGTTTATCAAGACCCGCTACTATCTCGTAACATTGCCTATAGAGGTCTTCTTCCCGGCCTTTCCAATGCCCCCATAGGTGTTCATAACGCTCCCTATCTATTTCTCCGTCCTCCTTTTCAAGGCGAAAATCAATGCTTTTAATCGGGCTGGTATTCACACGACTAGCCGGTATTCCTGCCTCATACAGTGCATAGGTAGACAGGGCATTTTCTGCCATTTTTAGGTAGTTGTTTACATTTTTCCAGAAGCCCTTACCAATTTTCCCTCCTATCGAAACACAGAAATGGGTCGAGCACAGGTTTTCGCGATAATCCCATACGGTACAGTTTCCTTCGTTTAAATAGGGACACCGGAGAGCAACCGCTTCTTCCCGATTGCTACTGAGGGTGCTACTGACACCGAATACGGGTTCTCCCTGCCGCTTTTTCCATTTAGCTCTATACGCCTGGGGAGGCAGGATACCGTAGGGAGTTACACCAGCCTTTTGACGGATTAGCTCGCGAACCCGCTTTTGCCCTTCTGCCATTTCGGGACGTTTATCCAGCAATATACCCCCAACCAAATAATTGGCTAAATACGGATAATAATCACAACATTTGGTATCGATGTAAGGACTTTTGGGCGACCGGCACCTGGTACAATTAGAGCATGTTGCCCACTTCTCTTCCGGGACATTTTTCTCAATGAAGTCGGGAAAAAACGACTGATATACTGGCGGAAGTTTTGCTTTCAATCGGGGCATAGGACGATGGGGGTATGGGTCAGATTAGGTAGCATTTATCTGGATCTGATCTCCTTG
>JBBRDE010000377.1:0-4213 GCA_038204185.1 Cytophagales bacterium | reverse complement strand
ATCTGCGACATTATGATGCCCGAACTAGACGGTTACGGGGTACTGCATTTGCTCAGTAAGGATGATCAGACCGCCAATATTCCGTTCGTTTTCCTGACGGCCAAGGCCGAAAAAAACGACTATCGCAAAGGCATGACGATGGGAGCCGACGACTACCTCACCAAACCCTACGACGACGTGGAACTGCTGAGCGCCGTGGAAATGCGCCTGAAAAAAAGCGAACGCCTCAAAGCCGATTTCAGCCGTACCGGCGAGGGGCTGGATCAGTTCATTCAGGAAGCCCGCACCGTGGATGCGCTGGGCAAACTGACCGAGGAAAAAAAAGTAAAATCGTTCAAAAAGAAGGAAACGGTCTATACCGAAGGCAGCTACCCGACGAGTATTTTTGTTCTGTTAAACGGGAAAATTAAATCCTACCGCGCCAATGAGCACGGTAAGGAGTTCATCACCGACCTGTACAAAAAGGGTGATTTCTTTGGCTACGTAGATTTATTGCAGGGTAATCCCTACCAGGATACCGCCGTGGCGCTGGAAGAGGGGGAGGTAGCTGTCATTCCGAAAGAAGATTTTTTCAGCCTCTTGCAGGGGAACCGCGAGGTTTCGACCAAATTCATCCGAATGCTTTCCAACGAGATCAAGGAGCGCGAAGAGCGGCTGTTGCAGCTAGCCTACAACTCCGTCCGCAAGCGGGTGGCCGAGGCGCTTGTGATGTTGTCCAATCGCTACCAGGCCGATAAAGCCAAGCCCTTCTCGATGGCCATTACCCGCGAAGACATCGCTTCCATCGTAGGTACCGCCACCGAAACCGTAATCCGTACCCTATCGGATTTTAAGGAAGAGAAACTTGTAGAGATGAAAGGTAGTACGATCACGATTATGAATTATGACAAACTGGTCAGGATGCGGAATTGAAAGTGGCGGGTACATTTTAAAGCGACGCACCAGGCAGGTAGTCGGGATTGAAGAAGAATCGAGAGCATCGAAAAGTATGGGACGAGAGGTTTTGATGCCCTCCAATTCTGAATCTTTTCAGGGCCTGAGATTTGAGTATTTGCTCAGGGATGTACTGGAAACCACGTGGGCGAGAGCTGCGGGGAAAATTGTACCTCTGAGTGATTAGCCCGAAGTATCCAGAAGTTGGCCAAAGTGCTCGACATGGGCGCTGAAGGTGGCATTCAATTTTGCACCAAAGAAGAATTAATGATCATGGCGTTAAGCAAGCAGCTTATTATCAATAATATAAGCTGCTTTAACTATATTCTCTTAACAAAACGTCTGCTCGATGCAGCCCCTGTGGAGCGGAAAGATTTTATCGACACAATCCCCTTTTCAGCGGCTTTTGCCTGGGAGCATATCAATCTGCACGGTGAGTATGACTTTGGGGAAGACGTGCTAAAAGATGCTATGACGATTGATTTGGAAAAGCTGCTCAACTTTGAGATCAACAGAAAAACATAACTATATGAAATACAAAAACTTGGTTCTAAATGATGAAACATTTACCCCTAATGTTGGAAGCTACCCAAAAATCTCCACAGAAGGGGAACAAGAAAAAGGCCGAAAAAAAATCTCAAAGAGAAATGCGCTGATTAGAAAGACAAGAAGATGAATAAGATTACCGTAGGGTAATCAAATACGTATTTTCAGGTAGCAACTTACCACCAAAGCCCTTCCTCATTCAGTTGAGGAAGGGCTTTCTATTAGGATTTGTATTCCTATGTATACCTCGGCAAAATGTTCATTGCCATCATCGGTTAGGGGCAGGGTATCACCTTCTCCTTGCAAGGAGCCCATTTTCCAACTAGAAAACGCACTTTCCCTGTTCTGAAAAACTGTAAAATGATAGGTTGATTCTCCAAATCTATATGTAATTTTTACCTCAGGCCATTCCAAAGGAAAGCAGGGGCTGAAACGGATCTGATTCTGGCGCACCTGAATGCCAAGCAGTGACTTGGTAATAAACTGGTACATCCATCCGGCCGAGCCCGTGTACCAAGTCCACCCTCCCCGTCCTTTGTGTGATTCGTTGGCGTACACATCAGCCGCCATTACGTAGGGTTCCACCTTATACACCTGCACGGAATCGGCATCGGATGCATGACGTATCGGTTGAATCATGCTAAATAATTCGTAGGCTTTTTCCCGTTCTCCCAGCTCCGCAAAAGCCATTAAGGCCCAGATCGCAGCGTGGGAGTACTGCCCTCCATTTTCGCGGACGCCCGGCACGTAGCCCTGAATATACCCGGGATTTGGCCCTAACCCGTTAAAAGGTGGATCTAACAGTTGGATAAGGCCAATGTCACGCCTGACCAAGTACTTATCCATTGATTTCATCGCAGTCCGCTGTCGCGTTGGATCACCAGCCCCCGAAAGTACCGCCCAACTCTGGGCGATTGCATCAATTCGACACTCCTCGTTCAAATGTGAACCAAGGGGACTGCCCTCATCAAACCAGGCCCGTTTGTACCATTCACCATCCCATCCGCAGGCCTCAATATTTTCCTTTAATTTAAGGGCTTCTCTCTGGCAGAGATAGGCAAAGAGGGAATCGTTGTGCAGGTTGGATACCCTCTGGAAACGTACGAGAACGTCATACAGAAAAAAGGCCAGCCACACACTTTCACCCTGTCCCTTGTTTCCTACCTGATCCATCCCGTCGTTCCAGTCACCCGATCCTATCAGGGGCAGCCCTTGATGGCCGAAATGTAAACTATACTTGATTGCCCTGACACAATGCTCGTACAAGCTACCCGGAGGAACACCAGTACCGGGCAGATCATACAGGGAATCTTCTTCCGGTTTCAATAAACGACTTTGCAGAAAACCAATGGATTCCAACAGTATAGGTTGGTCGCCGGTTGCCGTGAGGTACCTCGCCACCACGAAGGGTAGCCACAGCAGGTCATCCGAACAGCGGGTTCGTACACCACGACCTTCGGGCGGGTGCCACCAATGCTGGACATCTCCCTCGGCAAATTGCCGGGAGGCGTGGAGCAAAATCTGTTGGCGGGCCAATGCGGGTTGAATCGGCAGCAGCGCCAGGACATCCTGTAGCTGATCCCGGAACCCAATCGCACCACCCGATTGGTAAAACCCGCTTCGCGCAAAAATCCTACACGCTAGGGTTTGGTAGGTTAGCCATCCATTGGCCAGTATGTTCAGAGCGGCGTCCGGGGTGGATACCTGCACGGTATTCAGGAAAGTTCCCCAATAGCTCTTCACTTCCCGAAGTGAGCGTTCGGGCGCTTCATTTTCCGAAAGTTTGGAAAGTAATGCTCTGACCGCGTCCAGATTCTCGCCGCTTCCTATCTGAAACACAATCATTTCATCGGCACCCGGCAGCACTTCAACCAGTACCTGCAAGGCCACGCATGGATCCACCGCCGTTCCGCTAAAACCGGAAAGCTGCTGGCGGTTCAGAGCCTGTGGAGCATGTAGGGTGCCGTTTCGGCCGATGAATTCGGTCCGGTCCGTGGTATAACTCTGATGGGTGCCGTTTCCTTTAAAAAAAGTAACCCGCTCGGCAAAGGCCGTATTGTATCGGTTTCGAACTAAAAGTGCGTTGGTTTCGACATCCATTTCGGTTACGATGTGCATATTAGTTTTGGGGGATACGTCCCCCAAAACCATTTGCATAAACCCCGTTACCGATAGTTTGCGGGGACGCCCCGAGTCGTTTTTTAAGCCTATTGCAATAAACTTTACGGGTGCCTCTTTATCCACCCAAACCCACATTTTGGAGGTTATACCCTGCTCCGAATGCTCAAAGGTACTGTATCCAAACCCGTGCGTGGTCAGGTACGGCCCCTGTCCCGTGGCGGGGAATGGGGAAGGTGACCAATAGTTTCCTGATTCTTCGTCGCGCACATAAAAAGCCTCCCCTCCGGTATCGCTCACCGGATCATTGCTCCACGGTGTAAGGCGATACTCATGGGCATTAACGGCCCAGCAATACGCTGATCCACTTTCGGATACCACCGTGCCGAAAGAAGGGTTTGCCAGTACATTAACCCAGGGCGCTGGGGTTGTGGTAGTGCGGTCGGTTATTATTTTGTACTCTTTGCCATCCGCGGCGAAGCCCCCCGTTCCGTTGAAAAAGAGGAGGTCATCGGGTAACGTACAAGGGCTTGTAGTTTCAGGATTTTTAGGTAAGGAAGGTACCAACAATGGCGGAAGTGTTTTTTCCGGAAAAGTTGAATAAATCTGCTCGGCA
>JBBRDE010000376.1:0-4213 GCA_038204185.1 Cytophagales bacterium | reverse complement strand
AACAGCGTAGATGGCACCATCTTTACCCTGGTGCACATCCCGGAAGCGCTGGAACTCCTCGGAGAGTAGCCGCTCTTCTCCGATCACCTTGTTGTTTTTGTCAATCACCAGGCGGGCAATGTGCATGCCGCTCAGGGTACCTACGAAGAGGTTATTTTTCCACTCAGGGATCTGGTCACCGGTGTAGAAGGTCATGCCGCTGGGGGATACCGAGGGATCCCAGTAGTAGGTTGGTTGTTCAAGCCCGGCTTTCTGCTGAATGTTCTGCCCTACTTTATCGCCTTTGTATTCGATGCCGTAGGTGATGGTAGGCCAGCCGTAGTTTTTACCGGCCTGGATGCGGTTTATTTCGTCACCGCCCCGGGGTCCAAATTCGTTCTCCCATAAATCGCCCGTAACGGGGTGGAAGGCCAGCCCCTGCACGTTGCGGTGTCCGTAGGAATATAGTTCGGGGCGAGCGCTTTCCTTGCCTATGAAAGGATTGCCTTTGGCAGGCTTGCCGTCGGTGGTAATCCGGATTACCTTGCCCAGGCCTGATTCCAGCGATTGCGCTTGCGGCCGGGTAACCAGATCGGAGCGTTCACCCGTACTCATAACGATGTTGCCCTCCTTGTCGAACAGGATACGCCCGCCGTAGTGCAGGTTGCCCTTGTAATAAGGAGTGGCCCGGTAAATCACCGTAGCGCCTTCAATTTTGGAATCATCCGCCGAGAGTTTGCCTTTGGCCACAGCCGTCAGGTTACCCTCGTCCGTAGGTTCGGAGAAAGTCCAGTACACCATCCGGTTGCTGCCGAAATTGGGGTCGAGTGTAATACCCAACAGACCGCCCTGTCCTTTAAAATGCACTTCGGGCAGTCCCGTAATAGGCTCGCTCAGCTTGCCAGCCTGCGTTACGATGCGCAGGTTACCCTCCTTTTCGGTTACCAGAAACCGTCCGTCGGGCAGGCTGGTGATACCCCAGGGTGATTTTAGATCCTCGGTTAGTACCTTGGCTTCGTAAGGAGTCGACGTTTTAATACCGGCTACGCGCGTCTGGTTCGCAACGGCAGGTTTGTACTCCGGTGAGTTGGCAGCTTTGGTTTCAACGGGGGGTAAGGTACCGGCCGTCTGAGAAAACGTGTGGGTACTTACACCCAGCGTCAGCGCACTGGCCGACAAAAGAATGGAAATTTGTTTTTTCATCGTTTGTTTTGATTTATAATTATCTTAACAAACCACAAACAGGCAGAGTTAGTGCCCTGATAGGCGAAGGAAGCATTTAAAAACACCTTTCCGTGTCGCTTCACAGGTCATTCTGACTCTTTTGCCCCCCCTGCTTTTACATTCCTCCGGGTAGGACTATTCATATCCGATTCTCTACTTCTCCAATTTCTTCAGCTCGCCTTCCAGGTACCCCTTCGGCATCCACTGATCCCCTAAAAGTACCCCTTCGATTCGGGTAGTCTGGCTGATATCCTGCAAAGGATTGCCGTTTAGCAATACCAGATCGGCTTGTTTGCCTGCGGCGATGGTACCCGTAGAAGCGCTTTGGTTCAGGTACTCCGCTACGTTGACCGTGCCGGTGCGTAGCGCCTGATAGGGCGTAAGGCCCGCCTCCACGAGATACTTCAACTCGTGGTGTACCGAAAAGCCCGGCACGTTAAAAATCTGCGGACCGTCGGAGCCCAGCAGCAAGCCCACCCCGCTGTCGTAGCACGCCTTGATCAGTTCCCGACGAAACTGAATGTACTTCTTGATTTCTTCCTTGTCATAGGATTTGTTGGCCTGCAGATTTTGCTTGGTTTTTACCCAGCTTTCACGGGTCTGCTGGTTCATATACTTCATTTCCGGAGCCTGATTGAGTATTTCGGGAGCGATGGGCGAAAACCACCGCTCGGCCAGCGCCTGCGTGGGTACCACCCAGATGTTATTTTCTTTCAGACCATGCATGAGTTTAGGAATTTGGGAGCGATCGGCCTTATCGGACACGAACATGGCAAACAGGCCCGTCTCGGACTCCTCCGGAAGTTGATTCGGGGGAATAAGTCCTTCAATAAAACCATCCATGTGGTCGATGGACGAGTAGCCTGCCTCAATGGCCCGCCAGACACCCACGCCCGACGACACGTGCCCCACGAAGGGAATACCTACCTCTTTGGCGGTAGCAGCCACGGCATTGAAATTGCGGAGTGTCAGGCCGGGGTGGAGTTTCAGGTAGTCGTAGCCCGCCGCTTTTTGATTGCGCACGCGCTGAGCGCCCTCCTCCGGAGATTTTACCGTCAGGCCATTGAACGAGGGCCCGGTGGTGTAAAAATGCGGGCCGAGTACCTGGCCGCTGCGGATCTGGTCGCGCAGGGTCAGGTGCAGCGAGTGGCCCAGCATACCCCGGATGGTCGTGATGCCGTTGGCCAGAAACAGGGTAAGTACCTCCTTCATCGGCTCCATGTCGTCCACGGGTGGTACGTGAGCGTGCATTTCGGCCAGTCCGGGGATGAGGTACTTGCCACGGGCATCCACGACCAGAGCCCCCTGAGTGGGTTTGGTTTTGCCGGCGTTCGTGATCGCGGCGATTTTTCCGTTTCGGATCGTAACACTCTGATTGGTCAGTACCCGTTCCTGATCCATCGGGATCACGTTGACGTTCTGGAAGACCAGCTCGCGGTTTTGGAGACTGACAAGGCCCTGGCTGTGGGTGGCCAGGGGCATCAGGATGATCCACGCGCAGGCGGCGAGGAAGTAGACTAATTGTTTCATAGCGCTAGGCGGATTAGGTTCAGGAATGGCTTGTGCTTTCGGAAAAAACAGGCGTTTTCCAGGGTGATCAGGCTGGAATTTAGAAAGATTGTCGGTCAATTGCCACTCCCCCGTAATTTTAACCGGCCTGCACACCGAATTTTAGGGTAAAGTGCGCTATTTTGCGAAGTCTGGCTAACTAGCGTCCCGAACCTACCCTTCCTACATGGCTCTAAACTACATCTTTGTTTTCTTCTTTGTCATTGCCTTCATTATCGCACTAGTCAAGTTCATCTTCCTGGGCGATACTATGACTTTCAAACTCGTGGTAGAGGGAATGCTCGACATGGCCGAGGTAGCCGTGATGGACATCGCCCTGCCGCTGGCGGGCGTCATGACGTTCTTTCTGGGTATCCTCAATGTCGGCGAAAAAGCCGGGGCTATCAACGTACTGGCGCGCATTATTGGCCCTTTTTTCAATAAGCTTTTTCCCGAAGTACCCAAAGACCACCCTGCTAACGGCGAGATGATCATGAACTTTGCCGCCAACATGATCGGCCTTGACAATGCCGCTACGCCTTTCGGTCTGAAAGCGATGCAAAGCCTGCAAACCCTTAATCCCGATCCTGACACGGCCTCCAACGCCCAGATTATGTTTCTGGTACTGCATACGTCGGGTTTACAAATTATCCCGCTGAGTATCATCGCCCAGCGCGCCATTCTGGGGGCTGAGAGTCCGTCCGATGTGTTCATTCCCTGCGTGGTGGGTACCTACGTGACCACCGTGGTCAGTATGCTCATTACGGCGGCCTGGCAGCGGCTCAACCTGTTCAACCGCACGGTGATGTTCGGCCTGGGCGGACTGACGGCTTTCATCGCGCTGGGACTTTATTTTCTCGCGCAACTGCCCAAAGAACAGATCGAAACGGTGTCGGTCGTGGTGGGAAACGCGGTCTTGCTGCTCATCGTCGCGTCGTTTCTTTTGGGGGGATTATACAAAAAAGTCAACGTGTTCAACGCCTTCATCGAGGGGGCCAAGAATGGGTTCAGCACGTCGGTCGTCATCATTCCCTACCTCGTCGGTATGCTGGTGGCGATTGCGGCCTTCCGGGCCTGTGGCGCGATGGACTATCTGGTGGATGGTTTTAAGTACCTGTTTTCGTTCGCCAATTTCAACACCGAGTTTACCGACGCGCTGCCCGTGGCGTTGATGAAACCCCTCAGCGGCAGCGGGGCCCGCGCCCTGATGATCGACGCCATGAAGGAGTTCGGACCCGATTCGTTCATCGGGCGACTGGTCTGTATTTTTCAGGGCTCGGCCGATACCACGCTGTATATCGTAGCCTTATACTTTGGCTCCGTGGGGATCAAAAACACCCGCTACGCCATCGTCGCCGGACTCATCGCCGATTTTGTCGGGGTACTGGCCGGGATCTGGCTAGGGTACCTGTTTTTTCATTAAAATGTGGTACGGTCGAACCGGCGGCCCGGCGGCTCGACC
>JBBRDE010000375.1:0-4245 GCA_038204185.1 Cytophagales bacterium | reverse complement strand
GAATCGCAGCTACTTAAGAGCCAGCCCATGGTAACAGCCGCGTATATCGCCGTAATTAATACTATTTTTTTCATCGCGCTATGTTGTAAGTTTCCAGGATAAGAACTCGGTCTTTGCCAGGTAAAAAATCAGTGCCACTTTCCGGGCGCAGTATAAGGCCAAACTATATGGGCAGTATTTTCCTCAAAACATGAAATTGAAATGATAAACTCCTGACTTGCAACCTATCTCACTAGTTCGTACATTTCGCTTCCAACTAACGCCCCAAACCATCATGTCCGAAAACCCAAACGATACCGCCAAACAAGCGGCCGAAGCACTAGCCCGGAAAGAACAGGCCGCCCGAAAACTCGCCGATGAAGGCATCGAGCAGGCGAAAGAATCTACCGGCCTACTACCTGGCCTGACAGCCGCCAAAGTGGAGGAAGTGCAAGCAAAGATTGCTGATAAAGCAGAAGAAACGAAGGCCAAAGCCGAATCACTGGCTGAGGATGCTGATGAAAAAGTAAGTCAGATGAAAGAGGAGGCCATTGTGGCCGCGGAAAACGCCCAGGACAAAACTGAATCAGTGGCAGATAAAGCCGATGAGAAAGTAAGTCAAATGAAAGAGGAGGCCGCTACCGCCGTGGATGCTGCCGAAACAAAGAGCGAAGCCTTAGCAGATAAAGCCAGCGAAAAAGCAAGTGAGGTCAAAGCCGCCGCTACTGAAAAAATGGAGGAAACCAAAGCGGCCGCTGAATCCTTGAAAGCCAAAGCTGTGGATGAAATTTCTACCTTGAAAGAGGATGCCACCAGAAAAATTGACGAAGCTAAAGCCGAAGTAAAATCGCTTACCGACGCCGTTGCGGATAAAACCGGAGATGCCAAAACCGCGACGACAGAGAAAACCGCCGAAGTAAAAGGCAAGCTCGAATCGCTGGCCGACAAAGCCGTCGAAGAACTAGCCGAGCTACGGGAAGAAGCCACCGAGAAGACCAGGGCTGCCAGGGCCAAAATTGAATCGCTGGCGGCTAAGGCATCCGAAGAAGTGAGTGATTTTAGGGAAGAGGCAGGAGAAAAATTTGCCGAGGCGAAGGCCAAAGCCGCCGAGGAACTGGACGAACTTAAAGAGGAAGCTGCCGAAAAGGTAGCGGAGGTGAGAGCGAAGGCCGCGGTACTGTCGGCCAAAGCCTCGGAAGAACTCGCCGATTTGCGGGAAGATGCCTCGGAAGCTGCCCAGGAGGTTTCTAAAAAAGCCAAAGGCTTTTGGGCCAGGCTCTTTGGAAGATAATTTTGAATGAGTGAATGATAGAATGAGTAAAAAATGCTCTATTATTTTATCATTCACTCATTTTATCATTCACTCATTCTATCATTGACAATTGACTCCTTACGTAAAATCCTGGACGGAAAACCGTGTAGCCACGGTCGAGTTTTTTCATCCGGCGGGCAATTCTCTTCCCTCCGGCCTGCTCGACCAATTGGCTCAAACCATTGAAAAAGTAAGTGCATCAACGGATTCGTCCGTCCTGATTCTGCAAGCGGGCGGCAACCGTGCCTTCTGCGCCGGAGCTTCACTAACCGAACTTTCCGCCCTCGCAACAGCCGAAGAAGGCGAGACTTTTTTCTCAAAATTCGCCCATGTCATCAACGCCATGCGCCTTTGTCCTAAGTTCATCATTGGGCGGGTACAGGGAAAGGCCGTCGGTGGCGGCGTTGGACTCATTGCGGCTACCGATTACTGCCTGGCAACCCACGATGCCGCTGTAAAGCTCAGCGAACTTACAGTCGGTATCGGGCCTTTTGTGATCGAACCGGCAGTACGGCGCAAAATCGGCCTCTCCGCCACGAGCCACCTCACCATCAATGCCACCGAATTCGAGTCGGCGGTCTGGGGGTGGCAAAAAGGATTGTACGACGATATTTTTGAAACTCAGGAAGAGCTTAATCAACGGGTTCTTGACCTGGCCCGCAAGCTAGCTACCTACGACCCGGAGGCTATGCGTCGGATGAAGCAAGTACTTTGGGAAGGCACCGGGCATTGGGACGAGTTGCTGCTACAGCGCGCGCGCATTAGTGGTACCCTCGTGCTGTCCGACTTTACCCGAAAAACCTTAACCGCGATCGGTTCGAAACATTGAGAGGTCAGGCTCAGGGAGGTGAACAAACCGAATCAGCATGTCTTTATTGGATAAAGTCCAAAACACATAATTGCCTTACAGCAATTTAAAAGTAGCTAATAGCTATTGAAGAAAGTATAATCCTTCCGGGAGTTTCTTTGGTTATCCAGTATTATTTTTCTACCAATCAAGATTATGAAGAAAATCAGCTTGCTGCTAACGATCTGTCTATTAACCAGCCTTTCGTGGGCGCAGAAACCCGGTAAATGGGAGCAATTATTCGACGGTAAATCCACCAAAGGATGGCATCCGTACCGCGCCGATCAGGCAAAAAAATGGATGGTGATGAGCGGAGCCCTCATGTCGCACGGCGGCAGCGGCGATCTGGTCACGGACAAGGAGTACGAAGACTTTGAACTGGAATTCGATTTCAAGATTCCTTCTAAGGCCAACAGCGGGGTTATTTATAAAGTAGTCGAAGATCCTAAAAACGCTACTTATTTCTCGGGTCCCGAGTACCAAATTATCGACGACGAGGGGTACCCTCCCTTCAATGACGGTGGCAAGATGGTGAAGATCAACGACCGCCAGAAAACCGGGGCCAACTATGACATGCAGGCCCCCAGTAGTCTGAGCGCGGTGAAGCCCCCCGGGCAATGGAATAAAGGACGCATCGTGGTGAAAGACAATCACGTGGAGCACTGGCTCAATGGTGTGAAAGTGGTGGACTATGTGTACGGCTCCGATGCCTGGAAAGCGCAACTCGCCAAAAGCAAGTTCAGCAAATGGGCTTACGCTACGCCCCACACGAAAGGCAAAATCGCTCTGCAAGACCATGGTGATGAAGTGTGGTTCAACAATATGAGAATAAGAACGCTGTAAACTTCCCGGCTATCGCCAAGATTCCCTTTTGATACTAAACTTATTTTGTGTGCTTATGAGACAGTACCGTATTCTATTCTCGCTGCTCTTTCTGGCCTTAGGAGCCCTTTTTGCCGGGTCTGCCTGGACCACCTTGCCAGGCGAAGGCTCCGGCCAGAAAGACAACCTGAATCAGCAGATGGCGCAGGCTGCCAATGCCTTCATCAAGACTCTGAAAGGCGAACAGAAAACCGAGGTAATGCATCCCCTGGCCGACACACTCCGCTACAACTGGCACTTTATCCCGCGCGAGCGACTGGGCCTAAATTTGAAGCGAATGAACGACTCCCAGCGCAAGGCGGCCTTGCACATGGTGGAGGTGGTACTTACGGAAAAAGGATACCAAAAGATCAAGGACATTATTGATCTGGAGAATGTGCTGCGGGTATTGGAAAGCCGCCCACCGAACGATACCCGCCGCGATCCCGAAAATTACGCCTTCCTGGTGTACGGTGATCCTGCCGCCAAAGACCCCTGGGGCTGGCGTATGGAAGGGCACCATATTTCCTTGCACTATACGTCCGTCAATGGTCATGTATCATTCACGCCTAGCTTTCTGGGTAGTAACCCTGGCCACGTGCTGATCGATGTACCTCAAAAGGGGGTACGGGTATTGGGAGAGGAAGAGGATATGGGCTATGAAATGCTCAACGCCTTCACGGCCGATCAGAAAAAGCGGGTTATTCTGGCTGACAAATCACCTAACGAAATATTCTCGGTCAATCAGCGCCGGGTGACAGGGTTGGATAAAATGGAAGGCATGGCCATGAAGGATATGTCCCCCGCCCAAAAGCAACTATTCAAAAAGCTCATCGCCCTGTACCTCGATCGTTACCATGTAAGCCTCAAAAACCAGCAAATGGCTCAGTTGGAAAAAGCGGGTATGGATAAACTGTTTTTTGCCTGGATGGGCGACACCGAACTCAAAATGGGTAAAGGGGCGGGGCATTACTACCGCATACAGGGACCGACGATTCTGATCGAATTTGACAACACCCAAAACGACGCCAATCACATCCATACTGTCGTACGCGACCTGACCGACGATTTTTCTGAGGATTTACTCAAAGAGCACTATGCCAAATCCCATAAGGGAGGCAAGTGATTTTTTATAGATAAAGTTTTCAGCTTAGCGAAAAGCCCCCACGAACAGGTATGGGGGCTTTTTTGTGTTTACGCTTCCTGAAAAAAGGACCGGTCCACTATCAACTATCAACTATCCATT
>JBBRDE010000374.1:0-4265 GCA_038204185.1 Cytophagales bacterium | reverse complement strand
GATGGAGGACATTCTTTGCTTTCATGCGAAGGCTTTCAAATCCTTCTCAATTTACAAAAGAATCAATTGCCCCACACTTTTTGATGCTCTCCAATAACCGGAAGGACAACAAATTTGGTGTAAAAGCGGATGTCGATCACCAGCAACTGATTCCTTTATCCAACTTACAGCCAGGCCGCTACCTCATCCAGATCGACTGGAAAAACGGCAAAAAAACGTACTGGAACGAAGGGGTTATTTTAGTGAGGAATGATGAGTGATGAGGTATTTATGCCGATGCTCAGTCTCAGCAAATCTTTGTGCCTTTGTCCCTTTGAATCGCAGCGGCGAACCGCCTTTACCCCTAAAGAAATGACCATTCTCGCCTTCACCCTCGGCCTAATGAGCAGTTTCCACTGCGTGGGAATGTGCGGGCCTATTGCGCTGGCGCTGCCCATCCATCAGGGTAGCAAGGGGCGGCAGGTAGCAGGGCTGCTGGCCTATAACCTGGGTAGGGTAGGTACCTACGCACTGTTGGGCGCGGGGATCGGGGCACTGGGTGGCGCGGTGTTGTGGGTAGGGTACCTTCGGTATCTGTCTATCGCTGCAGGTGCGCTGATGCTGCTCTACGTGCTGTGGCCCGCCCGTATGGATCGAGTTTTGAAGGTACCTGCGGTTTGGCAGCGGACGGTGGCTCGCCTGAAATCCGGCATGGGCCAGTACCTGCGCAGTCGAAAGCTAAGCGGGTGGGTCGCTCTTGGTATGCTGAATGGATTGTTGCCCTGTGGGCTGGTGTACCTGGCGCTGATCAGTTCTATCTCCACGGGAAGTTTGCTGAACGGGGCCGCCTATATGGTAGCCTTCGGCTTGGGTACCCTGCCCGCCATGATGGCGGTTGGCTTTTTCAAACAGTGGTTCAGTCCCACACTGCGCAGCCGAATGCGCCGCCTGACTCCGGTTCTGATGGCTGTGGCCGGAATCTGGCTGCTAGGGCGCGGATTGCTGATGAAGCTTCCATTCCCATTTCCTGTCTCTGGCACCCCCACCGAACTCCCGATCTGCCACGGCGAGGCGACTTCTGTCTCAAGGTAGGTAATTCACCTTTGTCCTGGTACGGGGAAATGGCTTGCGCCTTTCGGGTGAAGAGGTAGGTTCGTCCCTACGAATTCACTCCCAAAATCACTCCCATTTCTGACCGTTATCATGTTTTGGCGCGAGCGATCCCCCTATTTTTGACATTCCTAATTATCCACTGTCATCTATTAAAATGAACCACGAACTCCTGCAAAAATACAACGTACCCAGTCCGCGCTACACCAGCTACCCTACCGTTCCTTACTGGCAGACCACGCCGCCTTTGCCCGAGCGTTGGGGCGAACTGGTCAACGATACATTTTCGGTCACAAATAAAAAACAGGGCATCAGCCTGTACATTCATTTGCCTTTTTGCGAAAGCCTGTGTACCTACTGCGGCTGCAATACCCGCATCACGGTCAACCATAAAGTGGAGCGCCCCTACCAGGAAGCGGTTTTAAAAGAATGGCAATTGTACAAGAAGGTACTGGGTGCGCAGAAACCCGTCATCCGCGAACTGCACCTGGGTGGAGGAACCCCCACGTTTTTTAGTCCGGAAAATCTGAAAGAGCTCATCACCCGCCTGCTGGAAGGTTGCGAAGTTCACCCGCTGGCCGAATTTAGCTTCGAGGCGCATCCCGGTAATACCACCGACGAACATTTGCAGGCACTCTACGAGGTAGGTTTTCGGCGGGTGAGCGTGGGGGTGCAGGATTTTAACCCCGTCGTGCTTGAAATCATCAACCGTCACCAGAGTTACGATCAGGTCAAGCACCTGACCGAAAAAGCCCGGGAAATTGGCTATACGTCCGTCAATTACGATATAGTCTATGGCTTGCCCCAGCAAAAGGTATGCTCCATGACCCAGACAATTTTCAAGGTAATCCAACTCCGGCCCGACCGTATTGCGTTTTACAGCTACGCCCATGTACCCTGGATCAAGCCCGGTCAGCGTCGCTTTACGGAGGAAGATCTGCCCGATTCGCTGAAGAAACTGGCGATCTACGAAACCTGCCGGGGCGCGCTGGAACTGGCGGGCTACGAGGATTTCGGCATGGACCATTTTGCCCTCAAAACCGACGGCCTCTACCGCGCTGCCTCTGAGAGACGCCTGCACCGCAATTTTATGGGCTACACCGATACCCAAACTTCACTGCTCATTGGCCTGGGGGCTTCGGCCATCAGCGATGCGTGGTGGGGCTACGCCCAAAATGAAAAGGGGGTAGAGGCATACTACAAGCGCTTGGACAACGACGAGCTACCCTTCTTCCGGGGGCACGTGTCGACGCGCGAAGACCTTATTCTGCGTGACCATATCCAGCGCCTCATGTGCAGTTTTGAAACGACCTGGCGGCAAGAGTCGGAGAAATGCAAGGCTTGGTACGAAGGACTGAACCGCCTGGAAGAAATGGAAGCTGACGGTCTGGTGGAAATCGAACCCTACCACCTGCGCTTGACCGAAAAGGGGCGTTCGTTCGTCCGCAACGTGTGCATGGCCTTCGACGCCCGGCTGTGGGCGAATGTACCCCAGACGGACCTGTTCAGTCAGACGGTTTAGAAAAGGCACAAAGTGGCAAAGGCACAAAGTTCCCTACCAAATCAAATACGAATTGTCTGAAACCCTCAATACTGAATTCTTAACCACGAACCCGGAGCTCCGAACTCTCTTTTGTTCCTAAACTAAATCCTCCCTTACTTTGGTATGTTAGAACATTATATCAAACATACGGAACAAATGAAGCGGCATATTGAAATGCTCAATGCACTGTTCATTCATGCCACGGAAGGGATCGTCGTTGTGGAAGGGAACGGCACAATTGCCATGATGAACCCTACCGCGAAAGTGCTTTTTGGGTACGGGGAAGAGGAGTTGGTTGGGAGCAAAATAGAACTTTTGGTGCCAATCCAGCACGCGCGTCATCACGTCAACCTGCGGGTAAATTACATGGAGGCTCCGCAGGCGCGGGGTATGGGGCATAACCGTGATTTGTTCGCGCGCCGGAGCGATGGGACTGAATTTCCGGTGGAAGTGAGCCTAAGTCCTTTTTCTACTAGTGAGGGCGATTTTGTGGTGGCCTTCGTGGTGGATATTACCGCCCGCAAGCGGCAGGAGAACGACCTGCGGGCCGCCAATGAGGAGATTCTGAAACTCAATACCGAACTCGAAATGCGCGTGACGCAGCGTACGCAGGAACTGGCCGAAACCTTGCTGAAATTGGAAACCACTCAGAAAGAAGTGGTACGGGCTTTGGAAAAAGAGCGTGAACTGAACGACATGAAAAGCAAATTCGTGACCATTGCTTCGCACGAATTCCGTACGCCGCTGGCTACCATTCTGTCGTCCGCCTCGCTGATTGGGCGGTACGTGCATACCGAGGAGGATGAAAAGCGCCAAAAGCACGTGCAGCGCATCAAGTCGGCGGTCAATAACCTGACCGGGATACTGAACGATTTTCTTTCCATTGGCAAAATCGAAGAAGGTCGGATGCAGAGCGTCCCGGTGGAGGTGGATATGCCATCCTGCTGCATCGAACTCATGGACGAGATCAAGGGCGTGTGCAAGGAAGGGCAGCAAATTTTCTATCAACACGCGGGAGACACCGAAGCCTGGCTGGACAAACACCTTGTACGCAACGTGCTGATCAATTTGCTTTCCAACGCCATCAAGTACTCTGAGAGCCATACCGCCATTTGGTTCCGTACCCGCGTGGACCAGGCGGGCGTTCATTTCGAAATACAGGATCAGGGCATCGGTATTCCCGAAAGCGACCAGACCAATATCTTCGAACGCTTCTTCCGCGCTCACAACGCCGGCAACGCCCAGGGTACGGGGTTGGGATTGAATATTGTCAAAAAATACACCGACCTGATGAAAGGAGAAATATCGTTTACAAGTCGGCCCGGCCAGGGAACGACTTTTTTCGTCAGCCTACCCAATAACACGCCGTCCGCCACCCAACCCTTCCCAGCGCTATGAATACCAGGAAAATACTGTTGATCGAAGACAATCCCGAAATGCGGGAGAATACCGCCGAAATTCTGGAACTGGCCCATTATGAGGTCATTACCGCTACCAACGGGAAGGAGGGGGTAAAACTTGCGCACAATCAGCAGCCCGACCTCATTATCTGCGACATTATGATGCCTGAACTCGATGGGTATGGGGTACTTCATCTGCTCAGTAAGGATGACCAGACTGCCAATATTCCCTT
>JBBRDE010000373.1:0-4281 GCA_038204185.1 Cytophagales bacterium | reverse complement strand
CAGAAAGAAGGCAATCACGATGGTTTCCTCTACCTCGGATATGGAGGCTTTCACAAATTTCGTATAGTCACTCCCCAGCTCTACGCTGACATCAGGAGGTAGGTCTTTTTTAATTTGATCTAGCTTCTTGTTCAGGTCGCTGACGATACTGATATGATTAGCGCCGGGTTGCGGGATTACCGCCACGGCCACCATCGGTATGCCATCGCGTTTGAAGGACGTTCGTTCGTTTTCAGCGGCCAGTTCTGCTCTTCCTACGTCCTTGAAACGCACAATCCGGTTAGCCTCTTCCTTAATGATCATGTTGTCAAAATCCTCGACCGTCCGAAGCCTGCCGAGGGTCCGCACCGTGAGTTCCATATTCTGTCCCTCGATGCTACCCGAGGGGAGTTCTACGTTTTGCCGGGCCAGTGCCGACGAAATATCAATAGAGGTAAGGCGATAAGCCGCCATCCTGGCAGGATCGATGCGCAGGCGCATGGAGTATTTTTGCTCTCCCCAGATCTGCACACTGCTGACCCCTGTGACAGTCTGGAATTTTTCCTTGAACTGCCGGGTCACTATATCGTTCAGATCGAGCAGAGGTCGGGTGGCGCTCTTCACATTGAGAAACCAAATCGGGGAAGAATCGGCATCTGCTTTTGACACATTAGGCGGATCCACATCAGGAGGTAGGTTGCGCTGCGCGCCCGAAACCCGGTCCCGTACGTCGTTGGCGGCAGCTTCCATATCCACCCCCAAATCGAACTCTACAGTAATACTGCTGCGGCCGTCGCGGCTTGATGACGATAAGGTCCTGATACCGGCGATACCGTTGATGGACTCTTCCAGTGGTTCGGTAATCTGGGATTCGATGATTTCGGCATTTGCCCCGGTGTAGGAGGTGCTTACATTGACCACTGGCGGATCAACACTGGGGAACTCCCGTACGCCCAGGTACAGAAAGCCGATAACCCCGAAGAGAATGATAACCAGCGACATTACGATCGCCAGTACGGGCCGCTTAATGCTTACTTCCGATAGACTTGCCATGTGTTAGTTAAAACCGGGTCGCCGGTACGGTTGACAGTGGAAAGTTGAAAATGAATGTGGGGTAGAGGAAAGGAATAATCTCTTAAACGAGCTATAAACCCGACTTCGTGCTCATGCCGGAGGAGCCTGTATTGATTACGTTCCGGATTTCGACGGGACCGTCGGGTTTCACCTGCAAAATGCCCGTTGTAATGAGGGTATCACCCGCCGAAAGGCCTTTTGTGATTTCCATATCGAATTCGCCACGGGCACCCACGTCTACCGAACGGGGAGTCGCTTTGCCCGATTTTACCAAAAATACTTTGTGGCCGTTTTCTTCGGGAATGATTGCTTCGTTAGGCACAGTAATGGCCATCCCCCGCGAACCGATGATGAGTTCGATCCGGGCAAAAGCACCGGGCAGGAGCGAGCCGTTGCCGTTTGGGCTGGTAGCGCGCATCTGCAGGGTACGAGTCTGGGGGTCAATCTTGGGGTCGACGGCGTACACCCGGCCGGTGTGCTCTGTATCTGAGCTTTCAGTCGTGTACTTTATGATACTTCCCGCTTTAATGCGATCCGAATATTTGGCGGGTACTGAAAATTCCACCTTGGCGGGATTGGTATTAGTGAGCGTGCTGATTCGGGAGCTAGGGGTGATATAACTTCCCTCACTTACATACCGGAGTCCAAGCCGCCCGCCGAAAGGGGCTCGGATGGTAGTTTTGGCTAACTGGGCTTTGATATTTTCGATATCGGCTTCGTTCGTTTTTACGGTGGTAAGGCTAATATCGTACTCCCGCTGACTGATGGCTTCTTTCTGCAACAGTTGTCGCTGCCGGAACTCGTTGTCTTCGGAGAGTTTTTTGCCGTATTCCAGCTTTTTT
Source organism: Cytophagales bacterium (assembly GCA_038204185.1). Classification (GTDB taxonomy): domain Bacteria; phylum Bacteroidota; class Bacteroidia; order Cytophagales; family Spirosomataceae; genus Salmonirosea. The sequence goes on along the minus strand of JBBRDE010000373.1, from coordinate 2,386 downwards.
AGCTGTGCCTGCAAATCGTCGTCGTTAATTTTCAGTAGCGTAGTGCCTTTCTGGACGTATTGGCCTTCCTTAAAAAGCAGTTGGGTAATTTTGCCCGACACTTCACTCCTGATTTCGACTTCTTCGTTAGCGAGCACCGTACCGGTTGTTTTCACCACATCATTTAAAGATGCGGACTCCACCACCATGACAGACACTACGGTTTTTGCTCCTCCCTTTTTGGGCGCGCTCTCGGCAGTTTCTGCTTTGCTGGATGCAGAAAAATAGGCTTTCAGGCGAGGATAGAAGGCCAAACCTATCAAAAAAAGGATGATTAACGCCGTGATGAGACGTTTCGTGGTTTTATTCATGGAAGAGTGGGTAAAACGCAGAATCGGAGAACAAATTTAACTCATTCCTTGTCGGAACAAGCATGAATACCTAGAAGTTTATAGAGTTGCCAAATTAGTGCATAAAAAATGCCCGGCTAAACCGGGCATTTTTTATGCACTTGTCGAAACGAGATTACTTATCCCACCAAACGGGCATGTCCAACTCGTCTTTGCCACCCAGCATTGTGAGGGCCGCGTTGTAGTTGGTCCCGTTTAGGTCGCGCTCAGTAGTGGGGTACCCCTGACGCAACGGGATGATCTTGCTCACGCTGATCGGGTTAGCGGCAGGCGTAAGCTTAGGGAAGCCTGTACGCCGAAACTCGGCCCAGGCCTCGTAGCCATAGGTATAGAGAGATACCCACTTCTGGGTAATGATCTGCTCGAGTCCTTTAGCTGGGGTATAGGCAACAGTGGGATTAGCCATAAATGCTGCGTAAGATGCTGCGCTATAAACACCATATTGCTCAAACGATGCTTTAATACCCGCATCGTAAAAAGTTTTGGCCGTGCCCGGAATCCAGCCGCGCATAGCGCCTTCGGCCAGCGAGAACTGCATCTGTGCGTAGGTCATCACGTAGCCGGGTGAATCCTGCTTACGCAGATCTGTGCCCAAAAACGAAACTTGTCCGTTAGGAATGGCTCCTGCCGCTCCTTGCTCCAAACCGTAGGGCATGCCCACATATTTTTGGGTCAGTACAGCCACGTCGGCAAAAACGGGTAGCCGAGGGTCGTTTGTTGCTAACAACAGGTCAGCCATAGGTTTGCTGATATTAAAATCCAGACGGGTCTGGAAGCGATCCTGCCAAGGATTATCGTTGTTCTCATCCGGGAGAAACTTATAGACGACATTCGCGGCATTGCTGGAAATGACACCTGCCTGGTAAGCAGAGGCGAACTCCGTTTTAGCCATGTCGGGCTTCACTTCGGAAAGACGCAGCGCCATTACTAGCCGCATGGAATTGGCAAAAGTCTTCCAGCGACCCATATCTCCATCTAGTAGCAAGTCACCTTTGATGGAACCGGAGGTGATCTGAGCAGCTGCCTCTTTTAATTCTTTGAAGAGGTCAGTATAGATAGCCTCCTGCGTGTCGTACGTAGGCTTAAAATTTTCCCGGCCCTGCAGTGCTTGGGTATAGGGAATGGGACCCCAGCGATCAGTCATGTGCCAGTAAAAGAAAGCCTTAAGAATACGGGCTACCGCAATCTGGTTAGTGTTGGGGCCGTTTTGTGCGGCGACCGATTTGGTAGCCTCATTTGTATTCAACTTGATAATCTCTTCCAAATTGACCAAAGGCCCGGAGTAGAAACCGTTGAAGCTGAAATTCAACGTGCCATAGCGCGAAGCTTCGGTGTAGAACTTCTCCGAGATCTGCTGGGAATACAACGTAGGATCAACGTCAGTGATTGGACCCACTAAGCCACGTTCCGCCGAAGTGAGTAGGTTGGCTGTTACAGGAACCGACGGGCTGTTGGGATCGACGTTCATGTCTCCGAAGTCACCCGGATCACAGGCTACCAGCGCAGTAGCCATGAGGGCGCTCATGAGTGATATTTTCAAATTATTTTTCATATTAATTTATGTCTTTTAGTATTTTGTTTTTTTAAAAACCAAGCTTCACGTTCACGCCGAAAGTCGTAGTACCGGGCAACTGACCGCCCTCAGCCCATACACCCTCTATCTCCGAGGGATCGAGACCTTTTACAGGCTGCTGGATGCGCCACAGGTTACGACCTACTACAGCTACATAAGCCGAGCGGATGCCTACTTTGTTAAGCAGGTCAGAGCTGAATTTGTAGCCAAGGCTCAACTCGCGCAATTTGGCGTAGCTGGCATCGTAGAGCCATGCTTCGTTCAGTCGGAAAAGAGACTTGTAGTAGTTGATTGCCTCAACATACTTTTGGTTTTGGGTACCGTCGGCCAGTACACCATCTGCACGGATACCACCGCCATCAGCTACGGGATCACGTTGCTCAACACCTTTATCATTGGGGCCAACGGTTCTTTCTCCCAGTCC
>JBBRDE010000372.1:0-4329 GCA_038204185.1 Cytophagales bacterium | reverse complement strand
GGGTGGGGAACGTGTTTTACCGCTACGAAACCCTGGCGACGGACTGGCTCATGGCCGCCGATCGGGGCGCAATCGGGGTACTTTCCAACTCCTACTGGAGCTATTCGGCTACGTCAGGAAAGTACCTGAATGCACTCTACAAAGCGTTATTTACCGAAGAGGAAACATTGGGAAAGTCCATAGGTGAGGTTTTGCAGAAAGTGAGCCACGGCATCGCCACCAACTTGCCCAATGCGTACGATATTGCCAACATTCATCAACTCATTTTACTGGGCGACCCGGCCCTGGTCATGTTCAGGATTAGCAAGCCCGACTACTCGATTCATGCCGACCGTATTTTTCTCCAAAGCAAAAACCCCACGCTGGCGCTGGGAAAAGCCGATTCGCTGCAAGTGGGGGTGGTGTTAAGCAATGTGGGTAAGTCGGAGACGAATCGCATCATGAGTCTGCAAGTAAAAAGAACGCCTGCCAATGGCGCCGCGGTAGTTTCCAATTATGTGGTTCGTGCCCCTACCCTGCGGGATACGCTCTATCTTACTTTCCCCAATAGCGGGCCGCTCACCAAAATTGAGGTATTGGTGGATGATAAAAATGAAGTGGACGAACTGCGTAAAGATAATAACACGGCCACGCTCAGGGTGGATTGGGAGCGCGCCGCAGGTTTGGTGGGATACCCTGCGTCCGTCCGCCCCGACCGACTCAATCCAATTATGCAGGTGAGCATCAATGGCAGGGTACACGTCAACGATGCCCGTTTGGCTGCTAGTCCAACCGTTGTGGTGGTGCTAACGGACGAAAATCCGCTGGCCGTCGACACGAGTTTTATTGAACTTTACCTGAAAACCTGCGAAAGTTGCGATTTTAGAAAGGTACCTGGTCCGCAAATTTCTTACTCCCTCGATTCTCCCAACCGCCTGCGGGCTACCTACCCGGTACCGGGCGGGCCGGGAATGTACACTTTATTGGTACAGGGAAAAGACGCGAGCGGAAATCGGGTAGGGGACCCGTACCGGATTCGGTGGATTATCGAGGAAAATATGGAATTGTCTACCGTGCGCGTCAGTCCCAATCCGGCGAACTACTACGCGAAATTCTCCGTTCCGGTATCCGACGTTCCAGTCGCGGGTACCATCCGGCTCAACATTTATTCGCTGACCGGGCAAATGCTGGAAGAATTGGAATTGGAAGCCCATCCGGGTGAAAACGAATTCTACTGGCTCGTAAGTCAACCCGCCGGGCTGTATGTGTACAAAATTCAGGTGGAGGGTAGGGGGTACAGCGGTAAAATCATGGTGAGGTAGGTCACTCTTTCCCGGACTTCATGATTTTTACGATTCGGCGGGAACCCGCATCGATCTTGCCACTACCGAGGCAGGCGGGTTCCTGGCAATATTCCCAGGCGGTGTTCTCCTTGTAGACCAGGCCCACGCCGGGCGCGTACACTTCGTGGCGTTTGTAAAGCGAAACAATACTGGAATCCCGCCGCTGTACCACAGTCAGGCTACCCGGAAATTCATTTTGAGCCGGGAAGGGTGCCTCAAAACGAGCTTTGTAGACTTCATCAGGGTAGGTGTTGAGCAGATTTCCGTTCCAGGTACTTTCTTGGGCAAGCGGGAAGGACAATTTTACAAAAGCCGTATTGTTCTCCACCCGTACCGCCCGGTCGGGCAGCAGGTAGGCCGTCCAGACCGAATCCAGCACCCAGTTGGCAGCCAGGGTACCTTTCTTGTAGCGCTCGATAGGAAACTGTTCGGCACCGGTCAGGCCCACGTAGGGCTTTCCACAGACTTCTTTAAGGTAGTAAGTAGTGGTTTTCGGCGTAGATGACGTGACGGTGTAGCGCACTTCGTTGACCTGGTACTCGGTGTAGCGACCCGCTTCCAGAGGAAAATAGTTGTACCCGGCGACCTCCTGATTTACCGCATCGGGAGTAGTACATGCCCCCATCAACAGGATAACCAGGCCAAGACAGAGAGCGCTACTTTTTTTCATACTTTTTTCAATTCTTCCAGCCATACGCCCAGGAAAAGTGCCTTACTAGCCAGGGTATAGTACCTTGATTTTTTGTTGAGAGGAATGGCGTTATTGGAAAGTACCCCTACCACTTTATCGAACTTTTTCTTATCCACAAATTCCCATAGCTCGTGGCTATTGCCAAAGATAGGTAATGTCTGCAAATACAGAATTTGAAAACTCAACAGCCCGTATTCGCTGAAACTGGTTTTATGGCCCCGGTTCAAAACCTCCGGCGGCAGGATGTCGTGCAAAGCCCGGCGGATCGTGGCCCGGCCTTTCCCATCGCCAAATTTAATCTTTTCGGGGATAGCCAGCGACAATTCGACCAATCGCTCGTCGAAAAAAGGATGCGCGTACCGATGGCCGTAGTCCAGGCCGATGTGGTGCAACTGCTCAGTGGCATCCCCGTAGGATTTGTGGGTGATTTCGCGAAATTGCTCCTGATAGTCAGCAGCTAGTCCGGTGTAGAGCGCATCGGCGTTAGCCGTTGTTTCATTCCTATCTAGTTTCGCAGCAAAATCGTGCGTCAGAATATTTCCGGGGAGCGGGAATTTGAGTCGGGCCGTGAGTTTGTCGAGGCCTGAATACAAAAAATCCCGGTAAGAATAACCCAACTCTGGATTTAGAGCCCGCGCTGTTTTCAGGAAGCCACTTACCTTTTTCTGCCGTACCATGGCCCATAGTTCGGTGGTCAGGTAGTGCCGGGCGTATCGCGTTTGCCTTTCAGTGAGGGGTAAGTTGAGCCAATCAGAATTCAGGTGGTAAATATCCCGTTCCTGGGCGTATTGGTAAATGGCGCGTTTCAGGGACGACCAGTCCCCAGCCTCCTGATAGTTTCGTATCAGGCCGTTGCCGTGCCCTACGACCGAATCGCCATCGTGGCCCGTTAACACCACATCGCATCCGGCCTGCCGTACCTGCTCGGCGGCGGCGAAGTGGAACGTGGAAGGTATGGGGAAATGCTCGGGCCGGTCGAACAACCGACTGAGCCGGGCCAGGGCACCGTACACGTCGGCCTCGGGGCGACCTTCGTAATGCCGGGAGTGAATCTGGTTTTGTACCGCCTGCACAAAGTACCTTTCGTCGGTGGAAGGTAGGTCGGGATTGATGTAAAAGGTGGAAATCTTACCCGCTATCTGCTGCGCCACGCAGGCCACCGAGGACGAATCGAGTCCGCCGCTCAGGTGCGCACCCGGTGCGTCGTAGCCCTGGGTACATTGCCGGACCGAATCGAAGAAATAGGACCGAAACAATTCAATGTACTCTTCTTCGCGGGTTATAGTTCTGTACCGGGCCGGGTCGACCTTCCAGTAGCACCGCTGCGCTACCTGATTTTTGTGGATCGTCAATTGGTGCGCGGGCAGGGCGGCTTTGACGTTTTTATAAAAGGTACGGTCTTCAAAACTCCCGTCGCTATTTTGCGGGGCCAGAAAATTTCGGATTTTAACGTAATCGAGTGATGGGGTAAAGGTGGGTAGATGGCTGATTCGGTTGCCAAACGCAAAATAGGTACCGGGCTGGTAGTCGTAGTAAAAGCTTTTAAACCCGAAGCGATCCCGCGATACAAGTATCTTTTCGGCCCGTCGATCCCAAATCAGAAACACGAACTCGCCCTTGAATTGCTCCGAAATTTTCTCGCCCCAGTGCTCGTAGGCGCGGGCGATGAGTTGGGCGGGGGTACCCTGCTGCGCTGAAATACCCAGCCGGGATCGGATTTCGTGCTCGTTGTGCAGGCGCATGTCGGCCACCACGATCAATTCGGTCGTAATAAGGACGGACTCTGACGCATTGGCGGCCAGGCTGCCGCCGGAGAAATCGAACCTTTGCCCTTGAAATTTCTCCGCTCCGATCCGGGTAGCGGAAGAACGCGCTGGACTGAAATAGAGTAAACCCGAAAAGTGGGGGGCGACCAGGCAGGAAGTGTTCATTGCGATTTGTCTAGGTAAACAAATTTACATCAAAAAACCAGCCTATTTTACTATAGGCTGGTTTTTTAGCAGGTAATCTGAAGCTGGTTCAGGCGCTTCGAGTTGTCATGACATCAGCCAGCGAACCGGCTTTCAGCGTGAGCCGGGCCACGGAACCTATTTTTTTCAGGGCGGGCTTTATATAGGCTTTTTTGCCGTCGGAATTCACTGCGTTCTTGGGAGTATATGCGTTCATGGGAATTTCTTTTTTAGGAGATGAATGTGATAAACAGCCGGATAGCGGGTGCCCTACTGCTTAAGAACCTTGAAGGTATCAGTACTGCCATTGGTACGCGTGACCTTGACCACGTAGAAGCCGGTGGGCAGGCCCCTGACATCGATGCCG
>JBBRDE010000371.1:0-4377 GCA_038204185.1 Cytophagales bacterium | reverse complement strand
GACATTGGCCTGTACATCCGGCTCGACGGCCAGCAGTTCGCTCTTGATAAATTCGACCGCTTCCGACCCGCGCAGGATTTTGGAATTTGCACCCAGATCGTCTTTCACAAACACCAGCCCCCACATATCCAGCGTCAGCATCGAATAGTAGGCCCGTAGCCCGCGCGCTTCGGCGAGGTAGGTCTTGGTGATGGGGTCATTGAGCGTTGGTAGCGCATTGAGGGCCGTGATGGTTCGCGAAACCCCTTGCAGGATCAGGTTCCAGGTATTGCGGATGTTCGGATCCGTGCTGGTGTAGGTATGCTGGTGCATGGCCAGGTAAATTCCGTTGTCGCCCCAGTCGGTGCCGCCCCGGTAGGGCAGAATAGCCTCGTCGGTGGAGATTTCCTGTAAGGCAAAATAAGTAGTATGCTGAAAGATATTGGGTAGCAGCGCGTAAGCGGGTACCAGGATGCCGTCGGCCGTCTGGCGATCGGAAAGACCGCTGGCCGAGGTTTCGTCCAGAATGTTCTCTTCCAGGTTGGTACAACCGAAGAGAAGGAGGAAGGCAACGAGGGTGATGTATGGTTTCATGTCTCTTTTTAATTTAAACCGGTGCGCCGGTGCGGTGAGAGATTGAGTGACTGAGAGAATTGATTTTTAATTCACTAATTCTCTCAATCACTCATTCAAAATTAATTGTCAAAACGTAACGTTAAGTCCAAATAGGAAGGTCTTTGCCTTCGGGTAGCTGAGGTAGTCGACGCCGTAGGAAGAGATTCCGTTGATCTGACGGTCGGAGTTGACCTCGGGATCGTAGCCGTTGTACTTCGTAATCAAAAACAGATTCTGGCCCGTGGCCGAAAGCCGAATGCCCGAAATCCAGCGGTCAATGCCCAGGGACTTGGTATTGAACGAATAACCCAGCGACAGGTTGTTCAGGCGGAAAAAAGCTGCGTTTTTCAGATAGCGCGACGAAACAGGAGCTGAGTTGTTGATCGACTCGTTGGTGGCTTCGATGGCTTCGAGTATCACATTCTGGCCTTTGGATAACTTGTTCTTGTAAAAATTGGAGTTGGCCGTGTTGTCATAAACCTTGTTGCCCGTTACCCCATTGAAATTGAAAGACAGATCGAATCCTTTGTGCGATACTCCGCCGTTGATGTTATACTGGCGCGTGGGCAGCGCGGTACCGAGGGCCACGCGGTCTTTGTCGGTGACGATGCCGTCGCCGTCCGTATCACGGAAGGTACTGACCCCCTTATCATCGAAACCCGTGAATTCTTTCAGGTAAAAGGTGCCGATCGGCTGGCCGTTGAGGTAGCCGTTGATGGTGGCCGAAGTCAGGCCTGAACCCGAGGCGGCCCCCGATGGAATGATGGAGTAAGGCGAACCTTCGACGTTGTTGTCGATGAAGGTAATGTTGCCGCCAAGGTTGGCGCGCAGTCCGTTTTCTGCCGTGTAGCGGTAGTTCAAGTCTAATTCCAGCCCCCGGTTGGTGATCGTCATGTCCGGCACGTTGGTCCAGAATGTGTTGGCGGGCTGCACGGGGTCGGCGGGGATTACTTCCAACAGGATGTTATTCGATACTTTGTTAAAATAGTCGATGGTGCCTGACAGCGCGTTGCTGAACAGCGAGAAGTCGAGTCCTACATCGGTCTGCGTGGAAACCTCCCATTGGATGTCCGGGTTAGCAAGGCGAGAATAGGAAGTGCCCGGTATGTAGGGGCCAGTGTCGGTCAGTGGGTAACTGGTGGTGCCGGATACCTGCGATGTGAACAATGCCTGCGTGATTTTAGAAGGAATTTCCTGGTTGCCCGTCTTACCGTAGCCAGCCCGTAATTTCAGGTCGTTGAAAGGCGATGACTTCATAAACTCCTCCTCTGAGAGTCGCCAGCCTACCGAAGCCGAGGGGAAAACCCCGTACTTATTATTAGCCCCGAACTTGGACGAGCCATCGGCCCGGACGGTGGCCGTCAGTAGGTACTTGTCTTTAAATTGATAATTGACCCGCCCGAAAAAAGACTGCAATTCATTTTCGATGGCGAAGCCCCCCGGGCGGTTATTGACATAAGTCAGTTCCTGGCCCAGACCGGGGTTATAGATCGGCTCAATGCTCGAAATAGGAAACTTATTGATGCTCGAACTACGGCTTTGAATAAAAAACTTCTGGTAGGAGTGGCCTACCAACCCGGTAAAGCCGTGATTGCCATTGCTCAGTGTGTAGGTTACGTAGTTCTCGATCAGTGTGTTGCGGTTGACGGCGTTGATTGTTTCAAGCCGCCCGTCCTGCTGGGGTACAGCATTGGCGAGGGACTGCAAGTCACGCACCGAATTGGAGTTGTCTACCCCTAAATTCAGCTTGTAGACCAGCCCTTCGATAATTCTGAACGAGGGTGTGATGTTAGCTACTACGCGGTTGGTGGTCGTGATGTCTTTTTCCAGGCTCAATGGAATCAGCGGATTATTGCCGTTCTGCGTCTGAAAGAGCTTACCGTCCTTGTAGGCGGGGTAGGTAGGGTTGGACGAAATGGCGCCGCCGATCAAGCTTTGGATGGGCGGACGGTTGTTGTTGACGTAGGAGGCGTTCAGGTTCACGTCGACCGTCAGACGGTCGTCTGGTAGAAATTTCTGGGTCACGTTGATGCGGCCCGTGTAGCGTTTCAGGTCACTCTGTTTGAGGATACCCTGCTGGTTCTGCACACCCAGCGATGCGTAATAGGACAGCTTATTGGCTCCGCCGCCGAACGAGAGGTTGTGGTTTTGAGTATATGCTGTGCGGGTAATTTCCTTCTGCCAGTCGGTACTGGCACCCAGGTCTTCCAAGGCACCCCCTACGGCAGGCACCTGCTTGCGGTACTCGTCCGCCGAGAAAACCGCCAGCGGCCGGGCCAGGGTACCGATGCCCAGGCTGGTTGAGAAAGTCATGTTAGAAACACCCGCCTTGCCTTTCTTGGTAGTGATGAGTACTACACCATTGGCCCCCCGTGAACCGTAAATGGCCGTAGCGGAGGCATCTTTCAGTACGTCTATAGACTCGATGTCCTGGGGATTCAGGAAAGTTAGTGGATTCGTGGCCCCGCCCGTTCCGGAATTGTCCAGCGCCAGACCGTCCAGCACAAACAAGGGCGTACTACCCGTCCGCACCCCGCCCGGCCCGCGAATCGTGATGGATTGCCTTCCGCCCGGCTCACCGCTGGCCGAGGTAACGTTGACGCCCGCTACTTTACCCTGCAAAAGTTGCTCCGGCGAGTTGATGATCCCTTTGTTGAATTCCGTACTCTGCAAGGATTTCACAGAACCCGTCATGTCTTTCTTGGTAGTGGTACCATAGCCAATCACCACGACCTGGCTCAAATCCGAGGCTGACGATTTCAGTACCACGTCGATCGTGCTTCGCCCGTTGATAGGTACCTCCTGTTTTTCAAAACCAATAAAACCAAATACCAGGGTAGCATTTGCGTCGGTGGCTGTTATCGTGTAGTTGCCGCTGGCGTCGGTGTTGGTACCGCGCTGTGTTCCCTTGACCACCACGCTACATCCTACCAGCGCATCCTGCGTGGTAGCATCGGTTACGCGGCCCGTGACAGTAGTTTGAGCCTGGACTTGTATTGCCCACAGTAGGGCCAGCGTTAACCCCAACAGGCATTTGAGGAGTGGTGAAGAATAGGAGAGATACTTCATAGACATGGGTTTTTAGATTGGTAGGAAGGAAAATGCACAAGTGAGGGTTTTGAGAATGAGATGGGGCTTTTTAAAAAGTATTAATAATTTTATAAAGTTAAGGGGTTGGACGGATATTCACATTCCTGTTCGGTGTAAAATGCGATTTAGATAAGAAAGTTTTGGAAAATACAATGTACGTGAGGATGAGGTTCCAACTAGATTGATTTATATACTGGCCTTATGTTCCTCGTTTTACACTGTTATCTGGTGTACACCGCTGTTCTTTATTTTATCTGGGGTCAGGTTTGTCTCTCGCAGATAGCCCTTATTTCCGATCGAGTGGAGTTGATACGACCGAGAGAGCACGCAACCTCTACTCCAGCGATCGCATCCTGCTGATTCCGATTACCAATGTGTCGCATTTTGAAGCCGAGGACAAGTATGTTTTCCTCAACACGCTCGACAGCCAGCAGTACGTGGTCAATCATACCCTCACCGCACTGGAAAAAAAACTCCCCGTTCATTTTACCCGCATCAGTCGCTCGACAATCATCAATACGCACCAAATCAGCGAAATCAAGCGTTATTTCAATGGAAAATATATTCTGTTTATGCGTGACCGTAAGACGACTTCCCTGCATAGCGGTACCACTTACAGCGATGCCATCCGGTTCCTGATGAACATATAATCCTGAAAATTACACGAGCCATTGATTTTGACAAGGTCTTAGT
>JBBRDE010000370.1:0-4390 GCA_038204185.1 Cytophagales bacterium | reverse complement strand
AGGCTGTTCGCACTGCGAAGCATTGGCTCCGGTGCTGGATGAAAGGAAAGTGGGCGATTTCTATGATTCTACTTTTGTCAGTGCCAAGTACGAGGCAAACTCACCCCTTTCCAAAGCCTTGCAGGAAAAGAAAAAAATAGTCTACTCCGAATTCCCACTCTTTTTGTTTTTCGACGCCAGCGGCCAGCTTATTCACCAGGCTACCCCTACCGACAAGCCCACGCGTTCGGAATTTATTCAGGAGGTACTCCGCCACGGCTGCGACGCGCTCTCGCCCGCTACCCGCACCAGCGACTACCCGGCCCGATACACGCAGGGCGAGCGAAATCTCGATTTCCTGATCAACTACGCTAAATACGCCAAAACCACCCGCGACACTACGCAACTGACGGCGATTACGAACGAATTTGGAAAAATCTTCACCCTACCCGCCGACCTCGAAAGCCCGGTGGGATTTTTCATCATCAGCCGGTTTATCGACGATCTACAAAATCCCATGGCTACCTACTTTTTCAATCATCTGGACACCTACCGCAGCAAATTTGGTGCGCAGCCAGCCCAGCAGGCGGGTGAGAGTGTACTTTATCAAAATCTGTACGGACAAAAAACCAATACCCTGCCCTCAGCCGACATCGTAGCTATTCGCAGGGCAATGGAGTCTTTGGGTACCCCCGCCCCCGTAGTAGCTGAGCGCACGATTCTGAAAGAACTGGAAGCCTATTTTCGGGAAAATAAGACGGCAGCCGCCACCGCCCGCTTTAACGAATACCGCGCATCCAATTCTCCAAAAATTATTGACTATGCCTACCTGATGCGTATTTTCAACGAGAAAGCGCCGGATAATTCCTATGCTTCAAGCCTGGTAAGTTGGATCAACGACGCCCTGAAACCCTTCAAGCCTGTTGCTTTGAACCGAGCCGAAGTGGCTGAGCTGTACCGTGAGCAAGCAGAAGCCTACTGGCGACTGGGCCAGAAAGCCGAAGGGAAAAAAGCCGCTGAAAAAGCCGTGACTATTGCAAAAATCGTGAAAGAAAAACCCGAGACGTACGAAAAACAACTGGCTAAGTTTCAGTAAGTCTTGAATCTCAGCAGGTAAGTCCAATTGTTGGGGGTACCTTGAAACGAAGAACTTTATTTTCGCCACCTTTGCGGCACAAATCCCCAGCTATGGAACTCACTACCTTCGTCTTATCCATTGAAAATCACGTAGCTCATCTGCGTTTTAACCGACCGCAACGTGCCAACGCCCTTAACCAAACAGCCTGGGATGAGCTGAAAGCTATTTTTGAAAAGTTGGAGGAAGACGATAGCGTTCGCGTGATCATCCTGAGGGGTGAGGGAAAGCACTTTTGTTCGGGCATCGATCTGGAATTGTTGATGAGCGTGGCGGGGCTTACTGAAAATTGTGAAGGCCGTAAGCGCGAAAAACTCCGCAAACAGATTCTGGCGTTGCAGGCTCCTATCAATGCCATCGAGCAGTGCAGCAAACCCGTCATCGCCGCTATACACGGCGGTTGCATTGGGGGCGGCGTTGATATAGCAGCAGCCTGCGATATTCGCTATTGCACTAAAGAAGCTTTTTTTAGTATTCGAGAAATAGACATGGGTATGGTGGCCGATTTGGGTACCTTGCAGCGCCTGCCGCGTATTATTCCACAGGGTACCCTGCGGGAAATTGCCTTTACGGGACGTTCGGTATTTGGCCCCGAGGCAGAGCGGATAGGTTTGGTCAATAAATTTTTTGATACCACCGAGAAAATGCTGGAAGCAGTACATGAGTTCGCGAAGCAAATTGCCGCCAAATCACCCCTATCGATCCGGGGAACCAAGCATATCCTCAATTATTCGCGTGACCACTCCGTGGCCGATGGCCTGGATTATATCGCTACGTGGAACGCCGCGATGCTGCTATCCAACGACCTGACGGAAGCTTTTGAGGCTTCTATTCAGAAACGGGAAGCTAAATTTTCGTAGAGACGGTGTATTCCAAACCAGGAACCAAGAACTTTTTTTGCCTTTTTTGGGTAAATCGACCACTTCCTTCGTTATTTGACTGTAACAAGGAAAAATCAGTATGAAGATCCAGTATTCTCTCGCCTGCCTTTCTGTAATCGCTTTATCTTTGGCCGCTTGTAGCTCATCCAAGCAGACGGCGGTACGTTCGGTCGAATCGCAACGCGCCGCAAGTCAAGCTGCCACGGTGGCCGAAAATGAACCTACGTTGGTAGGCGTCACCAGCAAATTCCTCAGCATCGATTCTACCCAGGTACGCGTGTTTGTGTACGTAGATGCAGTCAAGGATCAGGCTCCCATCAGTGTGGACGAGTTTACGCGCCTGTATAATCTCAACTACGTCATGTACTCCGACTATGGTACCCGTGACCGTTTGGCGTATGGCAACGTACCGTTGACACCCCAAAACCTCACGCGGGTAGACAACCAAATCGTAGCGCAGTTCGATCTTAAAAAACCCGGCAAGGATTACGGCGTTCTGCTCATGGAAATCAGCCAGACGGGTACCCTGAAAAAAGTGCTGAACGACCTCGCCATTCGGTTCCGCGAGCAGCGCGACAGCGATCGATTCGCGGTATACGAGGCCGAGCAGAATGTACCCCTGCGTCGCCATTTCGTCACTCAGAACGAGCCCGTGCAAGTGCGCTCGGCCAGTGGCCAATCGGAAGCTTTGAAGGTACTTTATTACCGCCATGGCTTTGACGCGGCGCCTTCTCCCATGAACACAGTTCCGCGCACCGTGTCCAAATCGCTGAGCGTAGACAGCACCTTCACCATTCAGAGCAACCAGTCTGTTACCTTTGCGCAGGAAGGGCTTTATTATATTCAGTCGGACACCACCAAGAACGAAGGCTTGGGCGTATTGGTGACCAACGATCGGTACCCCAAAATGACCCGTCCTGCTCAATTGACGGATCCGCTCTTGTACATGAGCACCAACCAGGAAATAACCGAAATACAGAACGCCCGCGACAGCAAGAAAGCCCTGGACAAATACTGGCTGTCGCTGATGGGGGGCAACCCCGAACTGGCCCGGCAGGTAATTCGTAATTATTACGGCCGCGTGGAAGAGGCCAACCGCCTGTTTACCAGTTATAAAGAAGGCTGGAAAACGGATAAGGGCATGATATTTATTATTCTGGGTCCACCCGACAAGGTACAGCGCAGCAAAGAAAAAGAAGTGTGGGTGTATGACCAGAAGGCCAACGCCACCAACGTCAATTTTACTTTTAACAAACGATCTAACCAATTTGTGGATGATCATTATGAACTGGTACGCTACGTAGAGTACCAGCCCATTTGGTATCCCGTAGTAGAAGCATGGAGAAACGGCGCTATCCGGTAAAAAAAACCACCTCAATCCCGAAATCCGACATGGTTTTCGGGATTCAATCTGTTTTGGAAACCCTTCGCTCGGGGAAGGAAATCGAACGGCTTTTGATCGAGAAGGATCAGAGTTTTCCCGAAATACAGCAGCTCGCCACCGAGCTTCAGGCGCCCGTCAGTAAAGTGCCCGTGGAAAAACTAAACCGCCTGACCCGCAAAAATCATCAGGGGGTGGTGTGTTTCATTTCGCCCGTCCGGTACGTGTCGGCGCACAACGTGCTGACGCAGGTCTATGAGGACGGCAAAACGCCCTTATTTCTAATGCTGGATCGCATCACCGATGTCCGCAATTTTGGAGCCATAGCCCGCACCGCCGAGTGTGCCGGCGCGCAGGCCCTGCTCGTGCCTTTTAAGGGTGGTAGCCAAATCAACGCCGATGCAATGAAAACTTCATCGGGCGCACTTAACTATCTGCCCGTCAGTCGGGAAGGCAGCATTTTGGACACCCTCCACTATCTGCGTGATAGCGGCCTGCAGGTAGTAGCTTGTACCGAAAAAAGCGAGGGGAGCCTGTATGATGTGGATTTTACAATTCCCACGGTAGTCATCATGGGCTCGGAGGAAGACGGCATTTCGGAGCAATTACTACGCCTCTCCGATCATAAAGTACGCATTCCGTTGCAAGGCCAGGTAGAGTCCCTGAACGTATCAGCGGCTACGGCCATCGTACTCTACGAGGCCGTCCGACAGCGCAGCCAATCCTAGTCAACTTTCCTGAAACCACATAAAAAAACCGGAGCCAAACAGTGCTCCGGTTTTTGAGTTTAACCTAACCTATTCTTTTTCTTACGTAATGGCGAGTTTGTGTGTAGCTTTCATGGCCGATACAAAGGTAGAGTAGCGCCGTATGGGTTTTTAGAGCGAAAACACCTATTTCCGAAAACACGTGTTTTTACCTGATTTATCGTACGGCATTATTTTAACATACTCTTTTGCAAACACTTACTACTCTTTATTTCATCAATTGAGCCAACGGTTTTGTAGGAAGCTC
>JBBRDE010000369.1:0-4447 GCA_038204185.1 Cytophagales bacterium | reverse complement strand
TTCCCCGGGCCAGCCCTACGCTGACGCAGTAAATGGGAAGCCCATGTACGAAGTTGGCGGTTCCATCCAGTGGGTCAATGATCCAGTTCAACGCGTCAGGGTCGGGGTCTTGTCCGGTGGTACCTTCTTCGGTAATGAAACTGGCTTCGGGTAGAATGGCAGTCAGGCCCGCTACGAGCATTTTTTCGGCTTCCTTATCCACATAGGACACCAGGTTATTGACGTCCTTGTACTCGATTTTTTCCTGCTTGAAGTTTGCTGCTTCGCGCTGAATAAACGAAGAGGCTCGTTTGACGATTTCTACAGTTTCTTGGGTGAGATTTTCCAGATTCATGGTAATGACTCTATTTTGTGGTAGTGGAAATCTTTTCCAGCGAATTGTTGAGATAGTATACCCGCGTTATCAGAATGAGCAAAATGGGAATGACCACGTAGTTGTGCTTCAACAAATTAGCCGTAGCGCCTAGTAACAAAACGCCGTACCCGATTAGGAACCACTGGAACCAGGCGGGTTTGTGGGTTTTTGAAAAATAAAAAACAAAAGGTACCCACAACGGGAATGCCCACAGAATGTCCCAGTTCCAACTGGTGACGCCATGGTTGGTGCCCACCCATAGCAATACGATCAACCAGCCGGTTAACCCGACGATGGTGAACAGGATTTTGTCGAGGGTAAAGTTGAGCTTGTTCTGCTGAATTTGCCATACTGTGAACGCTGCCACTAAAATCGCCAATGCCCAGAAAAACAGCTTGGGCGTAAGCCAGCCAGACTCGACTTCGGGCGTGGCGGTATAGAGTTCGCGCGTTTCCATCACCAAAGGTACCTCCTGATTCTGTGCCTTGAGGCGCGCGTCGGCAAAAGCGGCACTAAGGTTATCGGGTAAAAAGGTAGCCTGCTGGGGCGTGGCGATTTCGTCGGAAGGCGAGCCGATAGCCAGATCCATACCGAAGTCAGCCCAGGGTTTCTGCACGTAGGCGTAGCGGTCGATCCACTGCCGGAAACTTAGGGTGTCACGTATGTAACCCGGAAATACCAAGCTGTCGCCCGTCGCGGCTCTGAGGGCGTCGCCCAGGCGGGTGGAGCAGTTGTCGTAAAAGAACTTATACTGATATTCCCGGTTTTCGGGCAAAAGATTGTTTTCAAGATATGCAAAAAGTCGCTGTTTTTGCGGCGTCGAAAGGCTGAGTTCCTGTTCCTTCACCGAGCGATTTTCCTGCTGCCAATACGCAAATTGGGGCATCAGGGCGTTGACCGAAATGGTATAGGGTAGGGTACCCCGCAGGAATTTGACATAAAAATTGCCCGTCTCAAAGCTGAATGTACCGTAGCTGTAGGCACGGTCGAGCTGATACACCGGATCGTAAATCCACAACGCGCTGTGCCCAAAACTGGAATACAATTCATCGCCCGGCCCCACGGTAATCAGGCTGACCTTAGCCTGGGCACTGAGCTGAAGCTGCGCTTTGGCAGAAAAAGAAACAAGAACCAGGAGGAAAAAAGAAAGAGGGAGGAGAATGTATTGACAGGATTTAATAACACTCCGAATGGAATACTGTAACTTGTTATTCATCATTCCTAATTCATCCTTCATCATTTCCATTACTTTTCTTTCCCACCAACGACGATCACGATTTCACCTTTGACAGATTTTTCGGCAAAGTAAGCAATTATTTCCCGTAAAGAACCTCGCACATTCTCTTCGAAGACTTTGGTCAGTTCTCGGGACACACTGGCCGGGCGGTCGTCGCCGAAGTACTCAGCCAGTTGTTCGAGGGATTTGAGGAGCCGGTGGGGAGATTCGTAGAATACCATCGTGCGCGATTCCTCGGCTAATTCTTTCAAGCGCGTCTGTCGGCCTTTTTTGTGGGGCAGGAAACCCTCGAACGTGAAGCGGTCGGAGGGTAGGCCGGAATTGACCAGGGCTGGCACGAAAGCCGTGGGGCCCGGCAAACATTCTACGGGAATGGAAAGCCGGATGCATTCGCGTACCAGCAAAAAGCCGGGATCGGAAATGGCGGGGGTACCTGCATCCGAAATGAGCGCCATCGTTTCGCCTTTCAACATGCGGTCGGTAAGGCGGGTAATAGTCTGGTGCTCGTTGTGAATGTGGTAGCTCTGCATGGGCTTGCTGATTTCCAGGTGTTTCAGCAGATGACCGGAAGTACGGGTGTCCTCAGCCAGTATCACGTCTACGCTTTTGAGTACCCGGATGGCCCGCAGGGTTATATCTTCCAGATTTCCGATGGGGGTCGGAACCAGGTATAGTCTCATGCCTCGGGCCGATTTTCCAGCAACAAATCAATGGACGCCGCCAGTTTATGGTCTTTTTCCGTTACGACATCGCCTGCATCGTGGGTGGAGAGTTTGATATGCACTTCATTGTACACATTTGACCACCAGGGATGGTGATTTTGCGCCTCGGCTACTTCGGCTACCTGCGTCATAAAGAGAAAAGCCGCGCGAAAATCAGTGAATTTGAAGCTGCGGCACAGTTTATTATCTTGTTCAGTCCACATAGTTTTAGTTGACGGTTGAAAATGGAAAATGGAAAGTGAAGGTACCCTACTGTTTGGTAGCCCGCAGGTGCGTGAAAGTTTTGGCGGCCGTCAGGGTTCTGGTACATTCCAGGGTTTCCAGCAGGTAAAGCGCGTTTGCCTTGAACGACCCCTTGCCCTCGATTCGGGCAGCTCCACAGGCTGCCTCGGTGATGCCCAGATCGTAGGTGAAGCGATTGTCCTGCATCTTGACGAGATATTTGAATACATTAGGCGAAGTTTGCAGGATTTCAACCTGACTGGCGGAAAGGCGTGTCACTTTCAACGCAATCTTCGTTGAATCCGTAGCAGGTTTCTGACCACTTTGCTGCGAACGATATCCAGTATAGGTACCCTCGATGGAATCGGAATTAGGATACATCGAGGTGCTGTTTTCTTTCTTAATGCAGGAAGCCAGCGTGAAAAAGGTGATGAGACAAAGGGGAACGAAAAATTTCATGGGGATAGGTCGTTTGATTTTAAAACGACCTACAATCCATAAAAGTTTTTCTTTTTTTATTTATCCAAAGCCAATACCACGTGCCGCACGTTGCGGCGTTGCCAGGTGTAGGTAATGTGTACCTTGCCATCGGCGGCCTGTACCACAGCCGGGTAGCTGAACTCGCCCTTAGGCTGATCTTCCAGCGTGTAAACGTCCGTCCAGTTTTTGCCGTCCTTCGACATACCCACTACCAATTTTTGCCGGCCATTGGACCATTCCTTCCCCTTGAACGTGGGATTGTAGACCAACAACTGCCAGCCGTTCTTGAGCGTTACAGCGTCGGTGCCCGAGCTGGGATTGGAGAGTTCGGTTTTGCTGAGGGTACCCCACGTTTTGCCACCATCCTTGGACCACACCTCCGCGATGCGGTCTTGTCTGCTACGGCAGAGCATTTGCAACCGCTGGTCGGGATAGGTTAGGATACTTCCCTGTATGACATCCAGGTCGGTCTGCGGATCGACCGGAATCAACTTCCAGGTTTTGCCACCATCCGTCGAACGCTCTACGTGAGCCTTCCAACTTTCGCGGGTTTCGGTGCTCGACGGGCTCAGAATGCTACCATCGGCCAGTTGAACAGGTTTGTTTTTGATCGGTCCCAGAATTCCATCGGGCAGCCGCTCGGGTTTGGTCCAGGTGCGGCCGTCGTTGGTGGAGGTGCGCAGCATGCCCCACCACTCACGGGGCGACGGACCTACCTTATAGAATAAAAACAGCTTTCCTTCTTTACTTTTGAACAAAACAGGATTCCAGCAAGGCCAGCGCGTTTTTTCGTCAATGATTCCTTCGGCCATCAGGATAGGCTTGCCCCATTGTCCTTTCGTATTGGTCGAGAGCCAGATTCCTACATCTTTATTCCCTTCATCGGTACCGCCAAACCAGGCGGACATCCACTTTCCGGGGGTAGTTTCAACAATCGTGGAGGCGTGGCAGGAGGGAAAGGGCGGGTTGTCAAAAATGTATTCTTCTTTCACCAAAGTAGCCTTCGGCACGACAGACGAAGACTGGGCGAAAACAGGCTGGACATATAGTATAAAAGCCAAAAAGCATAAGGTACGGAGGATCATAGCTGATTTTTGTGTTAAAGTAATGTTTGGTATACTACCCGGAACGTAGCAAATGCGACTACCCGCTGAACCTACTTATTTTTTACAAAAACATGGCGGATATTGCCGTTACCCGTAGGTCGCTCATCCACCTCGAACTGGCGAAAACTCTTTATGAGGGGAAGCAATTTGTTAAATCCGTAGTTTCGAGCGTCAAAACTAGGTTGTTTTTTGATCAACAGATTTCCTAGTTCACCGAGAAAAGCCCACCCGTCTTCGTCGGCGAGATCGTCGATGCTAGCCGAAATCAGGTTCAATAATTTTTTGTCTGTTTTCGGGGTTTCCTTAATGGCTTTGGGTGGTTTTG
>JBBRDE010000368.1:0-4457 GCA_038204185.1 Cytophagales bacterium | reverse complement strand
CCGAAATCGAATAGGGGTACAGTTTCTCGATCCAGAATTCGGTCGTTTCTTCCCGCAACAACTTCACGCCATACCAGTACAGACTTTCCAGCGAACGCAGTGACGTGGTACCAACGGGAATAATTTGCTCCGCTTTCTGGAGTAGATTTTCGACCAGAGCCCGCGTGTACACCACTTGTTCGCTGTGCATGTGGTGCTCGGCAATGGTCTCGACTTTAATGGGCTGAAAGGTACCTGCCCCAACGTGCAGCGTCAGGAAAGCGCGTTGAATGCCCTTTTCAGCCAGTTGGCTCAAAACAATATCAGTAAAATGCAGCCCTGCTGTCGGTGCAGCCACGGCCCCTTCCTGCCGGGCGTAGACAGTCTGGTAGGAATCCTGATCCTGTATTTCGGTAGCCCGCCGCAGGTAGGGCGGCAAAGGTATCTCGCCCAGCGCCAGTACTATATCCAAAAAAGTCGCGTCGCCATCCCAGCTTAGCTGCACCAAGTTCTGCTCGTAATCTGCATAACTGGCTTGCAAGGTGACCGATTCTCCTTGTATCGGAATTACTCGACTCAGCGTTTCGGAGGGCTTCCAGCGTTTCTTGTTTCCAATCATGCAGGCCCAGGTACAGGGGCCATTCACCAGCATGGCATCGTTAATGATGCGGGTAGGTACCTCGGGATGCAGCAACAGAATTTCGATGGTCGCCCCGGTGGGTTTCTGAAAATAAACCCGCGCCGGAATGACCTTCGTGTCATTGAACACCAGCAAGCTATCGGCCGGAAGCTGATCTACGAGTTGCCGAAAATAAAGGTGGTCTATAGCGCCGTTTTTATAAACCAGCAACCGGGAGGCATCGCGCGGCGACAACGGGTAGCGGGCGATGCGGTCGTCGGGCAGCTCATAGATATAGTCACTGAGTCGGATCGAATCGGCCAGGGATCGGGAATCGAGCATAGAGAACGAGCTTAATCCAGCGAAATTTCCGGAACGGGAGCGCGGAGGAGCTGTAAGGGCAGAGCCACGAAAATCACAATCAACATGCCAAATCCCAGATAAAACAACCAGGCAAACGAGAACACATCTTCGTTGAATTGGTTACTATTGACCGTAGCCAGCGCAAACAGACTCAGGGAAACAATGGTGTTGATGGCAGCTACCAGGCAATACAACCAATTGATCAGGTGCTCGTCCAATTCCTCCCGGTGTTGCGCCCAGATCTGTCGGTTAGGAATCGGCAGGAGCGACACGGGTACCTTGCCAATGGACCGGGCCATGGCCGCAATCACTACATTATTGAAAATAATGAGCCCCATGGCGATATAAAAAATCGTGTCTTTTTCCACATAGTGTTCAGCCATGCCGGAAGAGGCGAAACCTACTGCCACCAGGTCGGGAAACAATGAGTACGTCCAGGCGAGGGCTCCTACCACCAGAAGTACCGAAAACCAGCGCCAGATTTTTATGCTAAATGTTGATACTTTCACTTATATTGATTGAAAATGAACAATTTGCGCGGGGTAGCTTGTACGATTGAAATTCTATAATTCCCTGAGATCGCATTGATTAATTGGTATAAGAATCCCTAAACTCTCTGGATGCACCCGCACTTTTTTGAATTAAAAACGTATGAAAGACACGCAAATAAAGAATATTTGCAAAATTAAGTCCGAAGCCCTCTAAAACCTAACGGCTACCTACCTATTCCCACAAACCTATGAAGATATACACCAAAACCGGCGACCAGGGCACCACCTCACTCGTGAATGGCACCCGCCTCAGCAAGGCGCATATCCGCATCGAAGCCTACGGCACGGTGGACGAACTCAACGCGCACATCGGTCTGTTACGCGACCAGCCTGTGAACTCGGCCCGGCGCGAGTTGTTGAAAGAAATTCAGGATCGCCTCTTCACCATTGGCTCGCACCTCGCCTCCGAGCCCGACAAAACCCGCAAAAAACTTCCTGACCTGCACGAAGCCGATAGTACCCAGCTGGAAAATGAGATGGACACGATGGACGCCGCGCTCCCTACCTTGCGGGCCTTTGTGCTACCGGGTGGTCACGCGTCAGTATCTTTCGGCCACATAGCGCGGACGGTCTGCCGCCGGGCCGAGCGGGCGGTGATTCATCTGCACGAACACGAACCCGTGGAAGAAGAGGTAATCCGCTACCTCAACCGCCTATCGGACTATCTTTTCATGCTTTGCCGCACTATGACGCAGGAATTGGGGGTAGAGGAAGTGACGTGGAAACCGAGGATTTGAAGATTACTACTAGCCCAACTCGGTTTTTTGACTAACAGAATAACACCGACCGAACAAAATAATCCATGAACAACAACGACACTATCCGCCGCCTCCGCTTCGCCTTCTCGCTGGACGACCATCAGATGATGACCCTCTTCAAAAAAGGGGGCTACGAAGCGAGTCGCGCCGAAGTAAGCAATTGGTTGAAGAAAGAAGAGGATGCCGATTTTCAGGTACTCAAGGATGTTATGCTGGCGACTTTCCTCAACGGTTTTATTATAGACAAGCGCGGCAAGAAAGACGGCGAGGAACCGAAAGCCGAGAAGAAAATGAATAACAATCTGGTGTTGCGCAAGCTGAAAATCGCGCTGAGCATGGATGATAATGCCATGCTGGATACTTTCGCATTGGTAGGTTTTCACATCAGCAAGCACGAAATCAGCGCGTTTTTCCGCAACCCTACCAACTCCCACTACCGCGACTGCAAAGATCAAATCCTGCGTAACTTTCTGGTAGGGCTACAAATGAGGCACCGCCCTGGCGACGGGGAAGACAACGCTTAATCAGAATTATGCGCTTTACGGACGTAAACCAGTAGCGCAAACCAGCATAAAAAAGCGGAGGCTCCGCCAAAACAGAGCCTCCGCTGGAAAAAAATGTTTCGCTTGTTAGGCGGTCGAAGACTCCCTATTTCTTCTCCGGCATCATAATCACTTTAATAAAATTTTCATCGTTGAGGTACCTCTGCGCGGCGGCTTTAGTACTGGCGATGGTCACTTCTTTCAGGTGTTTTTCTTCGTCGAAGACCTCGTTCAGGTCTTCATCCATAAAAATACTGGTGTCGATGTAGCTGAGCCAGAACGGGTTCGTTTTCATATCCACCTGCGTTTTGCGGCGGGTTTCAGCTACGAATTTTTCTATATCCTTAGCTTCGGCGCCGTTCTTTTTTAGCTTATCTACCTCCTCCACTGTACGCTTGACGAGTTTGTCCACGTTCTCGGGCGCACAGCCAAACTGGATCAAGTAGCGGTAATAGCCCGAGGGTAGCTTGTCCACTTTTTCCGACACGCTCACGCCGTACACCCCGCTTTCCTCCTCGCGTAAAGCTTCTATTAGTTTGATCTGCAATACCTCCTGCAACGCTTCGATCTGCACGTTATTTTCGGGGTTATACTGGTACTCGCCGCTGTACACTATCGTCACGCGGCTTTTGGGCTCTAGCCCCTTATAGATTGTCTTCTCGATGCGTCCTTTTGGCGGGAAAATATTTGGATGGTCGTAGGTGTCGTTGCGATCGGTGGAAGGTAACCCACCGATGTACTTTTCAAGTAAGGGTTTGATTTCATCTACCTTAAACGCCCCCACAAAAGTGAACACGAAGTCCGACGCATCCTTGAAGCGATCTTTGTAGATTTCCAGCGCCCGGTCCAGATTTACTTTGTCCACGCGTTCGGGGGTCATGGGGCGGCGACGCGGGTCGTTGCTGGACAGCACGGCCGTCAGCGTATCTGAGTACACCTTTTCGGGCGTTGGGGTTTTCATCATGTTTTCCAGGTAGGCCCGCTGATTGGTCAGAATGCCCTGTACCACGGGTGCGTCCTTGCGGGGCGCGGTAAAGTAGGCGTACACCAGTTGTAGGGCCGTTTCCAGATCCTTCGGATTCGTACTGCCGTTGATTCCTTCGGTCAGTTCGCTGACATAGGGATTCACGCTTACGGTTTTGCCAGCCAGGTACTTCTGCAACTGCGTTTGGCTGTAGGTACCTACCCCGCCCGCGCTCGCGAGGTAGCTGGCGAAAGCGCCGGTTTCGAGGTCTTTGGGGAAAAGCGAGGTACCCCCTTTGCCCGTGGCCTCGAACAAGATTTGATCGTTTTTAAAATCAGTGGGTTTCAGCAGTACTTTCACCCCGTTACCCAGCATGAGTTCGGTCACACCCAGCCGTTCGTCCAGTTTTTTCTCTGACACCACTTTCGTTCCCTTGGGTTCGACGGGTAGCAGCGGTGTGTTCACAGCGTCATCCACGTAGGCGGTCACGCCCTTGCCCGCCGTGGCCAATAGTTCCTTCACCTTGGCTTCGGTAGGTAGTTGGTCTTTGCTTTTTTCAGGGCCCAGAATTACCACCGCGCGATTTTTATCGGTAATAAACTGTCCGGCTAGTTTATTGATTTCTTCCAGCGTGATACCGTCCAGTTGCTTCCCGACAAAACCGGCATAGAATTCAATGCC
>JBBRDE010000367.1:0-4462 GCA_038204185.1 Cytophagales bacterium | reverse complement strand
GAACGGGCTACGCATACCCGTATCGTAGACGCGGGTCTTACTACCCGAAAAGGGACGGCCATTATCCGCCATAAAGACAATGATCGTATTGTCGGTGATGCCCTGCCGTTGCAGTTCCTGTTGCAACACACCCAGGTAGGAGTCGAGGCGACTGATTTCATTGTAATAGGCAGCCAGGTCGATGCGCGTATTCTCGGTATCCAGCAGGGTAGGGGGTATGGTGATGTCGGTTTTGGGGTTATGCGGCCGCGGGAAACTATCCACCGGCGACCAGGGCCGGTGCGCGTCGAAGGCAGCGAACCAGAAGAAAAAGGGCTTGTTTTTCGGCCGGTTTTGCAGGATGTCAAGCCATTTGCCCTCGCCGCCCTCCCCCACAGACGGACGGTCGTTCACCATCAGATCGTAGGCGCGCTTCGTGTTGGGTCCCTCGTGGAACTTGCCCGAGTGAGCCGTGTAGTAACCCGATTTTTTCATCAATTCCGGAAAGTAGTCGAGGTGAGCGGGTAGGGGGGTATGCAACTCGGCCGCCCCGGTGTTGTGAGGGTAGCGGCCGGTGAGGATGCTCGTGCGGCTGGGACTGCACGAGCTGGCCGTAAGGTAGAAGTTCGTGAATTTGAGCCCTTCCTTTGCCATGCGGTCGATGTTGGGAGTCCGGATTTTGGTATTGCCATAGCAGCCGATGTCCTCAGCCGATATGTCGTCGCCGATGATGAATATAATATTGGGAGGAGCCTCGGCGGCGGTATGGGTACCTGCCAGGCCAGGATGTGCCGCGAGCGGAAGGATAGAAATCAGAAGCAGAAGGGATCGTAGCATCTTTGTTGTATGTTTTTTGCGACACACCAGAGAATGAGTCGCGGTTTAGGAATTGAAACTTACCGATTGCCCCGCACCAGTGCTTTTTCTTTTAGGAAGTCAGGGTTTTTTACGGGTATTTCAAGATTCATTTTTTTTATCCAGTCGAAAAGATCAGTTCGTAACTCTCGGGTGATGTCGGGCCTCAAAACCGCCAGGTCCCTGGATTCTGCTGCATCGTCCTCTATGTCGTAGAGTTCGGTCAAGGGCTCGGTATGGTAAACACCGCCATTATCCAAGTCAATATAATCGCCAAAATGCTCGATGAGCTTGTAGCGACCCTTCCGAATAGCCGCGCCCGGTGTAGCTCCCCATTGAATATCGTAAAGCGGAGCATACCAGTAAACGGACCGCTCGGGTAAGGGTCGACCCTTGAAAGCGGGCCGAATCGACTGGCCATCGGATTGGTACTTTGGGCTATCTGCTCCGGCTAGATCGGCCAGGGTAGGCAGTAGGTCGGCAGCTTGTACCAAGGCATTGCTCACCGAGCCCGCCTTGATTTCGGGCGGGTAGCGAATGAGCAGCGGCGTGCGAACGCCTCCTTCATAGAGCGATCCCTTGCCGGCCCGAAGGGGGGCATTGTTGAATTGGGCATCTACCCCACCATTGTCAGACATGAAAATGACCACGGTGTTTTTGGTCAAATTGGATTTGTCCAGAAATCCGAGCAGCCGACCGACGCTAGTATCCAGATGTTCAAGGGCGGCCAGATAGGTAGCGTTCTGCTGTCCTTTTTCGGGGAAGCCCTTGTCCCGGTATTTATCTACCAGAGCGGTGGGTGCCAATACCGGGCCGTGGACGGTATGGTGCGAAAGCAACACAAAGAAGGGCTTATTGCCCGATTTCTCGATAAAATTGATCGTTTGATCGGTCAGAAAATCGACACCTTTCTCGCCTCGTTGGTGGTACCCTGGCGGATCGGTGACCGGGGCCACGGCGTCGAATCCGTACGCTTGGGCGTGGCTTGATTTCAATCCCACGTAGTCACCCGCTCCTGACGCGGTAATAGTCAGGTGCCATTTCCCGAACAGGGCGGTCCGGTAGCCTGCTTGTTGCATGACATCCCCCAGGGTAGGCACATCCTCCGAGAGGTGCTCGGAGTACACCGGCTCCTTCATGTAGGCGTTCGGAAATTCGTACTGCGGGATCACGTGCCACAAGGCCACCCGGGCCGTATGCTTGCCCGTCAGCAAAGTGGCTCGGGTGGGGGTGCATTGGGGCGTGACGTAAGCCTGGGTAAACTTGATGCCTTCCTTAGCCAGCCGGTCGATATTCGGCGTTTTCAGGTAGGCATTGCCGTAGCTGGATAGGTTGTTCCAACCTAAATCATCCACCAGAATAAGCAGCACATTAGGCTTGTTGGCTTGGGTGCTACCCGGGTTTTGCGCCTGAACGGCAGACCCGGATAGGCACCAGCCAAACACAAGTAACTGAATGAACCTAATGACGATGAATCGGATGGGAAACACGGGCTAGTTATAGTCGTTTTGGGTTAGCTTGGGGTTCACATCAATGGCGTTCTGGGGAATCGGGAAACGGAGTTTTTTATCAGTGATGGCATACCACTTGGGTTTAAGTACCTCTACTGCCCGTCCGGTTCGCACCAGATCGAAAAAGCGGTGAAACTCAAAACTCAGTTCCATTCTCCGTTCGTGTTCGATGGCCCTGGCCAGGGTGTTGTACTGAGTCGGGTACCCGGGTTGACCGTAGCCCGGCAAGCCCACTCTGGCACGTACCTGATTGAGGTAGGTCGGGTCGCCCGTGACTTCCGAGTACATGAGCAGGATGTCGGCATAGCGAATGATTTCCACGTTCTGTCCGGCGTAGCGCCAGTTAGGATCGAAGAATTTCATGGTGAAGGGGTAATTGATAAACTGCTTGGTTTCGAGATTCACGTAGCCAGGGTAGCTCGTCACATTCTTTCGGGTGGAGTCGGCCTTCTCAAACTCATTGATCAGGTCGGCGGTGGGCGTGTTCATGCCCTCGCCCCGGAAGGTCTCGCTCATGCCGGGCAAGTGAAAGGCCCAGTGGTAGGGCGTGTAGATTTGCTGATAGTTACTATTTACCGCATTCTGGCCCGCCAAAAACTGTAATTCGAGAATCGAAGACTTTGAATTTTTCGTGGCGGGTAGGAATAAAAACAGGTAATCGTCTTTATTCACTTTCCCGTCCCGGTTGGCGTCCAGGGAGTACTGATTGCTGTCAATGATCTCTTTCAGCTCTTTGGCAGCATTGGCTTTATCACCCTGGGTGAGGTACACCTTGGCCAGCACCGCGGCAGCGGCATATTTCGTAACCCGTCCGATGTCACTTCCCGTATAGGAAGCAGGCAAATTGCTTTTGCTTTCCATAAGATCCTTGATGATCTGCTGGTACATTGCAGCCTCACTTTCGCGGACATACTCATAGCTCTCATCGGCGGTAACCACTTTCAGCGGCATCGGAACACCGCCCCACACCCGTACCATATTGAAGTAGATCAGCGAACGCACAAAAGTCGCTTCGGCAATGAGTCGATTCTTCATTTCGGGTTTGCTAAACGCTACCTCCGTTTTTTGCAATTGTTCAATGACATTGTTGCAAATGAACAGGGCGTTATAACAGTTGTCCCAGGCGGTCCTGATTCGGCCATTGCTGGTTTGAATCCGGTAGTCGATGATATCCTCCTCGAACGTAGTGGAGCCTCCGGTGAACTCGATGTAGGTATTGTCGGAATATAGTTCACTGTATAAGTCCACGATGCCCCGTGCATCATAGATCCGGTTGAGTTGCCGGTACACATCGTCGACAGCCTGGACGAGTTGGCTTTCATTTTTGTAAAAATTTCCCTGGGTAAGCCGGGTTTCAGGGTACAAATCCAGTTGATCCTGATTGCAGCCCGCCAGGCCAAGTAGAAGCAGGGTATAGAAACCGTATAGTAGGTTCGTTTTCATATCTTTTGAAAAAAGTAGGTTAAAAACCAATATTGATACCGAAAGTGAGAATTTTGGAGGTAGGGTAGGGTGAATGCGATACGCCCCGCTGAGCCGCCTGCGTGACCCCGCCATTGAAGTTTTCCGGATCATAGATCGGACTGTTTTTCTTCGTAAGCAGGTTTAAGCCATTGGCATACACCCGGAGTGACTGCAGGTGAAGCTTAGCCAGTATCGCCGGCGTAAAGGTGTAGCCTGCCGTGATGCTCTTCAAGCGAAAATACGACCCATCCACGATCCAGTAGCTTGATGCCGTTTTTTCGTACCCATCCAGATTCACCGTTAGCTTGTAATGGTAGCCATCGCCCGGCTCGGCCTCCGAGCGCCAGCGATTGACGGCTTCTCCGTAATAATTCCTGCCTTCGTGGTAAAGCATGGAACGGTGGATGTTGTTGTCGTACACGTCGTTGCCCTGTACCCCCTGCACCAGAAAACTAAAATCGAAGCCCCCGTATTTGAGGTTGTTGGTAATACCCCAGATAAAATCCGGGGTATTGTTGCCGATGATCGTCCGGTCGTCGGCGTTCAGTACACCGTCGCCATTGATGTCGGCGTAGCGGCCATCGCCCGGTGTAGCTGATTTGTAATGAGAAGGATCGCTGTCTATTTCGGCCTGATTCATGTACACGCCCAGG
>JBBRDE010000366.1:0-4494 GCA_038204185.1 Cytophagales bacterium | reverse complement strand
AGCGCCACGTAGCCCGGCCCGACCACGCTGTTGAACGTGTCGATGACCGTCACCGCACCGCTTTTCATGTCCAGTTCGCAAAGCGTGATAGACGACTCCGCGCCGCGTGCGCCCGTTCCGACGTAGAAGCGGGCTTTGTCCTGCGCGTTAGACTCGGAAAATACGGCCATAGCCAGTAGGATCATTAGGTACTTCATCGGGAATTGAATTAGGATAAATTTCAGTTGTTAAAGATTTATTGCTACCGCATACGAAATCTACAAGGTTCACTTTGCTTCATTGTGCAGTCTTTTTCTCAAATCATCAAGCAAAGCTTGTGTCTCAGGCTTCTGTAAATGGCGTTTGTCCTCTTCTTGCGTTTTACGTTTTCCAGCCATCGACTTCCGTCTGAAAGCAAACTGCTTTTTCTCGCGCTCGGTAAGTTTTTCTTCGGCTGTGTCCATGAATTTGTGCGTTTTTATTCCAAAAATAGGGAATTATCCGTTGAGTAGCAATTCTTGCTTCTTTCCGCTGATTTTGCTATTTTTCGGTTATGAAATGCCTTCTACCGCCACTTCACCCAAAAAAAGCATCATGAAGCACAACCAACCGCCAAAGACAGCATCCACCCGCCGAACATTCATTCGTAATGCCTCAATAGGCGCAGCAGGGGTTTCGATCGTTCCCCGCCATGTACTGGGCGGCCCGGGATTCACCGCTCCGAGCGACCAGGTGACGGTAGGCATCATCGGCGCAGGAGGAAAGGGTAAAACGAACACAGAGAGTTTACTCGAACTTCCCGATGTCCGCGTAGTCGCCGTGGCCGACCCATCCTATTATTGGAATCTACAAGAGTTCTACTACCGTTCGGAGGCCGGGCGCGGACTGGTTCGGCAGATGGTGGAGGATCACAATCGGAAGAAGGATAAAGAAGCCAGGGTAGCCGAGTACCTGGATTTTCGGGAGATGATGGAAAAGGAATCCGCTCTGGACGCCATCATGTGTTCCACGCCGGACCATACCCACGCCTATATTTCGCTCCTGGCGATGCGCGCCGGAAAGCACGTGTACTGCGAAAAACCCCTCACCCACAATATTTGGGAAGCCCGCGAGGTACAGCGAGTAGCCCGGGAAACGGGCCTGGCGACACAAATGGGAAACAGCGGCCATAGTATGGACGGCACTCGCGAAACCGTAGAGTACCTCCGGGCCGGTGCCATTGGTAACGTGCGCAAGGTACATTCTTGGGTACCCGCCTCGCGCTGGAACCCGGGGTTGACGGGTCTGGCGCAGGGATCGTCGCCCAAACCTGCGGGACTCGACTGGGATCTGTGGATGGGGCCACGCGAGCCGCTCCCTTTTAATACTGCCTACGCCCCGGTAAAGTGGCGCGATTTCTGGCGGTTCGGCTGCGGTGCGATGGGGGATTTTGGCTGCCATGACCTGGACGCCCCTACCTGGGCTTTCGACTTAAAGGCACCCACCAGCGTGGAATTGCATCCGGCTGGATTCAGCAACGAAGAAATAGCCCCCTACGGCGAAATTGGCTACTACGAGTTCGATCGGCGGGGAGACCAGAAACCCTTGCAACTAACGTGGTACTCGGGCGGCATACGACCGGCCCGGCCCGAATCTCTGCCGGACAACGTCCAGATGCCTAGTCGCGGCATCCTATTCGAAGGCGACAAAGGCTTTATAATCACCAATGCAGGCGACCGCAAACCTCAACTCTTCCCCGAGTCGCTACGGGCTTCGTTCAAGCCGCCCAAGCCCTCCATCCTCCGTTCCAACGGACACTTCCGCGACTGGATCGACGCCATCAAAGGCGGGCCAGCGGCCAGCGCCAACTTCGAGTACGGCGCTCGCTTAACCGAAATTTCGCTGTTGGGAGTACTTTCGTTGCGCCTGGGGGGCAAAAAGCTGGATTGGGACTACGACAGCATGAAAGTAAAAGGAATGCCCGAGGCCGACCAATACATCCGGGAACCCGTACGCAAAGGCTGGGAAATGTCGTAAGTAACGCCCTTTCTGCTTTCTTGAAAAACCCTTATATTCCCTATTTCCTTAAAAACTCCACCAGCGTCGCCTTCCCTTCCAAATACCCCAGCGACTGCAAAAACGCGTCCGTTTTAAGTACCGTATCCTTGAAATTGTCCAGGTTTTTGTAGTTGAAAAAACCGTGCGGCTACTTGTTTAGAATTGAGGGTGGAATTAAAGAAGATTCGGCGTAGTGTATGCTTTGCTGCTAGAATTCTCTATACACCTCTGCTAAGTTAGGCTCTTCTCCGTTAGCAAGTATGTTAACTGCTTTCGCAATCAGATTGGCTCGTCGTGCCAGGAATTTTTCGTAGTCAGTTTTGATTTTTTCTGCCCTAAGCATATCGTCCGGGCTTTCATATGTACCCGCTTGCAATTCTGAAACCGGAATCAAATGACTGGATAGCCGTTGGTGTATAATACTTTCGTTTGCCCAGTTATAGCGATCTCTGAGATAGTCCAGCGGGTCTTTTTTTCCAATCGTTCTGTTCGTTCTGCCGCTAATTAGGGCGCAGTTCAGAGCGACCGTGCTATTTATGCTGTCCTCAAGATGCTTATTTGCCTGTTGGATCAGAGCATCAGGAAATATGTGGTGATATTCTCTTTGCGCAACATTTTGTGGGGATACGGGTAAACCATCGGCAAAGTCGATGGCACCAAAATAGTTTGCTACAGCCAGGATGCCGCGTCCTCGGATGCTGACCCGCTTGGGCCACGAAACACTCAGCAATTCTTCCTCGTCACTAAGCGGAAATAGGGAACGATTTAGCACCGGAATATCAGATTCAGAGTACTTGCTCTCCGAATTTGGCTTTTCTCGACCAAGAAGTACCCCCAATAAGGAAATGTAATCGGCAAAAGCACGGGAAGCAGCCGAATTTTCGTACCTATCGGTAAAGAATGAGGACCAGAGGTACTTTTTTAATAGAATATTCGCTTGGCCTGCCAAATCTCCTTCCTTTGGGATTTTTGTGAAAAGCGCGGCAATGACTGAGAGAACAGCGTTGGTCGGAAGACGATCTTCATCATATATACGGTTCATCTCCATGAAAGCGGCCATCCTCGACAAACCCTCAACCATTCGATCCCAATTATTCACTACGAGTTTTTTGTCCATGTTCCAAATGCCTACTTTATTTGGTGCTTTCTCCTGCATTAGAGCAGAAGTATAAAGGATGAGGTAGGATAAGTTGAAATAGCGGCTGATCGCCGGAAATTTAATATTCAGTTTTTCCTGCAATTCATGAAGTGATGTGTCTTGCAATCCTTCTATTTCAGCTACGACAATATCATACTGAGTCAGCGGTTTACTATTTGTGTTCATGTTGATGAATACATCGAGCGCAGTATCCTTGCTGGTCGTGGATGGCAGGGAGAGAAATGGCAAATTGTAGTGTTTGACCGTTTCCCGAAAGTCGTTTATCTGTTTAAGTAGCTTTCCTTTTTCCTGCGAAAATAATTCGTAGGCTTCCGCCAAATTTTCAGAATTTTGATTGGGCTTTTTTTATCCCATGATTCGTGACGCTGGAACCGGGGCAATTTAATTTCTCCCTGCTTAACTTTATTGTACCAAATTTCTAGCTTTCTATCTCTTGCTTCTACGCTCATTTGATTTGTTTTTTGATGTTATTTTCTTGCTTATTCAAAAACTCCCCCAGAGTCGCCTTCCCTTCCAAATACCCCAGCGACTGCAAAAACGCGTCCGTCTTCAGCACCGTATCCTTAAAATTATCCAGGTTTTTGTAATTGAAAAAACCGTGCGACTGCCCTTCGTAGAGGTGCAGGTCGCAACGGCCACCCATTGCTTCCACTTCTGCCTTGTAAGCTTTGGCCGTAGCTACCGGAATCAGCCGATCGTCGGTACCCAGGAAGAAAATGGTAGGCGGCGATTTCTTTTTATCAAGATTGTGAAAGGGCGAAAACTCCGGGTAGCGTTCGCCAATCCGCTCGTAGCCGTAGCCTTCCGGGCCGTTGTCGATCACGGGATTGTACAAAACCAATGCCTGCGGTACGGCACTCACGCCGAGGTCGTCGGCGGGGTCGTTTAGGCCGGACAGCAGGGCCGTGGCGGCGGCGACATGACCACCCGCGCTGCCGCCCGAGGCCACGAGGCGTTCGGGATCGACCCCCAGCAGTTTGGCATGGACGCGAATGTAGCGCATGGCCGACTTACCGTCTTCCACCGACTGGAACGGCGGGGTGCCGTGCCGGTTCCTGACCCGGTAATCGGCTTCGATGCAAATCATGCCGCGCGTGGCCAGGTACTTAGCGTGGGGGGTGAATTGCCCGATGTTGCCGCCATTCCAGCCGCCACCAAAGAAGAAAACGATGGTGGGGTACTTCTGGCCCAGTTGGTAATCGGGTGGGTAGCTGACCTCCATCCGAAGTTCGGTGCTGTCTATCTTTTTATAGATCAATTCAAGCTTGTCCTGGGCGTAGGTTGTCGTCGCCAGAACTACCAGGAGCAGTAAAATTAGT
>JBBRDE010000365.1:0-4516 GCA_038204185.1 Cytophagales bacterium | reverse complement strand
ACACTTTTGCTATTCCTGTTTAAGTCTACTTCCCGTTCATTGCCGTAGTAAGGAATGCCGCTCTGCATTACTGAGTCGAGTAGTTCCTTGATTCCCTGGTTTCGTAACTCAGGCAAGGAGTCAAATAGAGGTTTACCAATAAAATCTTTCTCTTTCTCGACAATGTGCAAGTAGGAACCATTGGCTACTTCAACCACATAATCAGGGCCTTTTAGGACCATGATCGCCACGGGAGCCTCCATAAGCAGGTTCTGAAACCAGCGTTCGAGCTCTTTTTCTTTTTGCTCCAGTTTTGCCTTTTCGGTAATATCTTCGATAGATAGCAGGATTAATTTTTCTGAAACACTGCTACTCACCACCTCCCGCGCATTGAGCAATAGGGTCAACTTCCCCACGGACGGTGAGGATATCGTTATTGCAAAATCATTGAAAAATGTTTTTTCCGGCAGAATTTTTTCCAGCAAGGTCCGTAGCTCTGAAGAATTCCATTCTTTGGTACCAAGGTCATAGAGGTGAACTCCTTCTATTTCCTGCTCATTGGCGCGAAAAAGGGTATAAAAGGCGCGGTTCGCTGTTTTTACCCGCAGGTGTTTATCCAGGACGAGTAGTGGCTCACGAATATTGGCAACGATCGATTCAGCATAGTTCCTGGCCCTGGCTATCTGATCGTTCAGGTCAAGCATCTCGTGGTTGACTACCGTGAGTTCCTCATTGGTACTTTGCAGTTCCTCCTTACTGGTTTCCAGCTCTTCGTTCAGGCTTTGTAATTCTTCGCTTCCACTCAGCAATTCTTCGTTGCCGCTTTGCAGCTCTTCATTGGTGGCTTCCTGATCTTCGGTAATGCTGCGCATATCTTCGCGGGTTTGGGCCAGTTCCTGCTCCAGTTGTCCTATCCGCAAATATTTATTGTCCCTTTTTACTTTTGAATTTGTGCCCTTTTTGTCAGCCTGAGTAAATAGAATAGTCTCGGCATTATTGGTGTGAAACAGGATCAGATAGTACGGTTCAATGGTGTTAGGGAGGGGAATCGCTTCAATAGAAATAGTGAGCAGGCCTCCCTGTACCTCGATGGGAATATTCTCTTTTTTGACCGGGGCTTTCTCTTTTTTTGC
The DNA here is from genome assembly GCA_038204185.1 of Cytophagales bacterium. GTDB lineage: Bacteria > Bacteroidota > Bacteroidia > Cytophagales > Spirosomataceae > Salmonirosea. The sequence goes on along the minus strand of JBBRDE010000365.1, from coordinate 3,404 downwards.
TTTGTGTATAATACTCCGGAGTTCAAAGGCCAATCCGTTTTTTGCCAGGACCAACAGATTGTGGCTGGGTTTGCCGGTGGTCTGTTCCAGATAATGGTTGGTTTTACCACGATACTGGACGATGTCCATAGTCTCATTGACAATGACCCCGGCAGGAGTAAACTGACTGAGGATGATCTCGTCGGCAATTTTTTGATAATCGGAGCGGATAGACTCGCTTGGGGGCTTGACGGTAGTTTGGCGGGAATATTGCTCGCCCGGCGGACGAGCCTGGGTAAACCGGCTCGGCACATCCTTGCGGGTAAACAACTTTTCATTTTTAGTGCCCGCAGCAAAAAGCTCAGGTACAGAGCCGACAGTTTCTGATTTGCCCAACAGCAGAAAGCCCTGGGGATTGAGGGCATAGTGAAACGTGGTGAGTGCCTTCTTCTGCAAATAGGGCTCCATATAAATCAGGACATTCCGGCAGCTGATGAGATCCATTTTGCCAAAGGGCGGATCTACCACAAAATTGTGGCTCGCAAAGACACACATGTCCCTGATCTGCCGGTTGACATGGTAGCTACCGTTAATTTTTGTAAAAAAATCACTCAGGCGCTTAGAACTCAGACTTTCAAGCTCTATTTTTGAATAAACGCCGAGGCGTGCTCTCTCTATGGCGGTCTCGCTCAGATCGGTAGCAAAAATCTGCACCTGCTCTCCTTTGTCTTTAGAAGAGTTATTAGCAAAAAATTCTTTAAAACTGATGGCAAAAGAATACGCTTCCTCGCCGGTGCTGCAGCCGGCCACCCATATACGCAGCGCCTCACCGGGTACTTTGTTTTTCAGGATAAGCGGAAAAATGTTGGCAGATAAGTTTTCAAAGGTTTTGGGATCCCGGAAGAAATCTGTTACCTGGATCAATAGATCCTGATACAGAAGGTCCTGCTCCTCCTTGTTTTCTTTCAAATAGCCAAGGTAAACAGCGGGTTCTTTGTACTTATTGATCGCCATCCGGCGCAGGATTCTTCTTCGGATGGTGGTCTGTTTGTAGTACGTAAAATCCGTTCCCTTGCGGATGCGCAGCACCGAATTGATTTGCCGATAGCTCTCCTCATCGTCCAGCAACGCATTCTGCTCACCGGTCGTGGCTACCTTGCTGTTTCTGGTTACCTCCAGTAATTTCGCCGGAATCTGGTCGGGCGGCAAAATAAAATCAACTACTCCGGCCTGTATGGCGCTTTGGGGCATACCATCATAAGCGGCGGAGTCTTCATCCTGGGCAAAAGTGAGGCCCCCATGCTCTTTGATTGCTCTCAGGCCCCTGGTGCCGTCAGAAGCCGTGCCCGACAGCACCACGCCTATCGCGTGCGACTGGTGTACTTCGGCTAGTGAACTGAAAAACAAATCAATGGGTAGGTGGCGTTCGGTTTTACTTTTTTCGGGGCGAGGAGCGAGTTTCAATATACCATCCGTAGCCAGCATTATTTTGTTGCTCGGGATAACATAAATATGGTCAGGCTTTACTTTGATAACGTCTGCGATTTCCAGAACGGGTATTTTCGTGACTTTTTGTAATATTTCGGGCAGCATGCTTTCGTGGTTGGGATCCAGGTGCTGCACCAATACATAGGCCATTCCCGACTCTTCAGGAATAGCTCTGAGTAGTTTTTTAAAGGCGTCCAACCCACCGGCTGAGGCTCCAATACCTACTACCGGAAAAAGATTAGCGGACTTTATTAACTTCTCCGGGTGTTTTGGGAAGGGTGATTTCATTTTCAATAGGTGTTTGGTTTGAATCGCCAGTGAGGGTGAAATTTTCTTTGCCAGGGGGGCTGGAAACAGGAGATCAGGAAGGGAGTGTGTTCTTTTTGGTAAGCTGCCAGTTCACTACTTTATCATTACCGACTATCGTAATAGGGGTAGGGTACTACCTGCACGAACTTCAATGCCAAGCTGGAAAGTAATCGGTAGTATCGTCCTCTACCATGAGGTACAGAATTCAACTGGCAGAAGCAGAAGATTGTTTCTTTTTTCATGTATAAAGGTACCTAAGAATCGGTGCATTAGCAAGGTAGGTGTATTCTGCTGCCAGGGAGTCCGGCTTTCTTGCTGATACCTGAAAGCTTATAAAAACCCTTTTGTATGGTCCGGGGGTAGTTTGTCCTTCGCCTTTTCCCTTAGTTTTTGTACTTTTGCGCGGTCATTTGACCAAATCTTAGTTAGCTTCTACCCCTAAATCAAATCTACCAGCATGAGCAAAATTAAAGTTGCCAATCCGGTCGTCGAACTCGACGGCGACGAGATGACCCGAATTATCTGGAAATTCATCAAGGATAAACTGATTCTACCCTACCTTGACCTTGATATCAAATATTACGACCTGGGCATCGAATACCGCGATGAAACCAACGATCAGGTGACCATCGATGCGGCCAACGCCATCAAGGAATATGGTGTGGGTATCAAATGCGCCACCATTACGCCCGACGAAGACCGCGTGGCTGAATTTGGCCTCAAGCAGATGTGGCGCTCGCCCAACGGCACGATCCGCAATATCCTGGATGGTACCGTATTCCGCGAGCCGATCGTGATGAACAACGTACCGCGCCTGGTCACGACCTGGACCGACCCGATCATCGTAGGTCGCCACGCCTTCGGCGATCAGTACCGCGCTACCGATTTTGTGGTACCCGGCAAAGGCAAACTCACCATGAAATTTGAAGGCGAGGATGGTACCGTAATGGATTTTGACGTGTTCAACTTTCCCGGTGGCGGTGTGGCGATGGGCATGTACAACCTCGACGACTCGATCAAAGGTTTCGCGCGGGCGTGTTTGAACATGGGCTTGCAGAAAGGCTGGCCGGTGTACCTGTCGACCAAAAATACGATTCTGAAAAAATACGACGGCCGTTTCAAGGATATTTTCCAGGAAATATTCGATGCCGAATTCAAAGATAAATTCGCCGAAGCGGGCATCGTGTATGAGCACCGCCTGATCGACGACATGGTAGCCTCCGCGCTGAAATGGAGCGGTAAGTTTGTGTGGGCCTGTAAGAACTACGACGGCGACGTACAGTCCGACTCCGTAGCGCAGGGCTTCGGCTCGCTGGGCCTGATGACGTCGGTACTGGTAACGCCCGATGGCGGTACCATGGAGGCCGAAGCGGCCCACGGCACCGTAACCCGCCACTACCGCGAGCACCAGAAGGGACGTCCTACTTCCACCAACCCCATCGCCTCGATTTTCGCCTGGACGCGGGGTCTGGCCTTCCGGGGTAAGTTGGACGACAATCAGGAGCTAATCAACTTCGCCGATGCCCTGGAAAAAGTGTGTATCGACACCGTAGAAAGCGGCAAGATGACGAAAGATCTGGCCCTGATCGTACACGGCGACAAGCTGACTAAGGAGCACTACCTGAATA
>JBBRDE010000364.1:0-4559 GCA_038204185.1 Cytophagales bacterium | reverse complement strand
GGTCGAGACGCGGTAATAAGCCACATATTCATTGTCGTCTTTGGACATCGTGAAATTCAACTTTGTTGAATAAGTTGAAGAGCCGAAAATACACGAACCGGGGCGATTTAACAGACCATGGACGAGCGTCAAAGGTTTGTTTTCTTTCCTTTCCTTTCTGTAAATGCGCCAGCCCTTGGAAAATGGTATGATCAGTCTAAAGCAGTGGAACCACGGCCAGTACGCCCGAACTGATGGGCTACGATGTGAGCTGGCACCACAAGCAGCGGTGGATGTCGCCGGCCTACACGACGCGGTGGGGCAACATCCTGACAGTACCCCAGCCCGGCTCAGCGGGCGGCTCCCAGGGCCATAAAACTGCTGAAGGCAACCGGGATTTCTTCGGGCAGAATCGACATGGCCAGCGTCAGACCAAAGAGCAGGGCCGTGACCCAATCGCCCGGACGGGCGTAATTGACCCCGCAAACCAGCGCGAAGGCCACAAAACCAATCCACGCCATGCACCCGACAAATTGATTGATCTGCGGTTGCAGGGGCGTTTTCTCCGTCGGAATAGCGGCAAGACTCTGCCCGACTCGCCCCAGTTCGGTTTGTTTGCCAACGGCGGACAGGGTAAACCAGGCACTACCCGACACCGTGTTAGTACCCAGAAAAACGGTGTCTCCCGTTTTTTTTGCCACCGAAACCGATTCCCCCGTCAGGATGGATTCGTCCACGGAAAAATCGTTAGCTTCGTCGATTACGCCATCTGCGGGTATCCGCTCGCCCTCCTGCGTCATTACGGCATCGCCGACAACCAAATCTTCTACGGGAATAACCGCCACCTGCCCGTTTCTCCGAACCTGTACGCGGGGCTGGGTCAGGTCGCGAAGGGCGTTCAGGGCGCGGTCACCACGAATCGACTGATCAATCGAGATGGCGGGGACCAACAGCAACGCTACGGCTAACGTAATGGCTTCTTCAAGTTGCCCCAACCCTACATAAATAGCACAGGCGGCCAGCAACAATAAAAACATCGGCTCCGAAACCACGTCTTTCAGCGCTGCCCATAAGCCTGAGCGGGCTTTGGCGGGAAGTGTGTTTCGCCCGTTTTGGGCGCGCGAACTGACAACGGTCGTCGGTAAGACCCGGTATTGATAAATCATCTGGCAGCATGGCTGCAAAGTACCACAATCGATCCCTCTGCCGAACCTCTTAAATCATGTCGAGAGCTATCGCTTGTCATAGGTTACTCGTTTTGAGGTCGGTAAGTTTGTAGATGTTGTTGTTCTGCCCAAACCAGCATCATTATGAAATACATTGAAAATTTGCAGCTAAATTCTCGGAACGTCATCAAATGGGAGCCTCAGCTAACAGCCGCCGAGATAAGTTCCATAGCCAAAAACAGCGCAATCACTCTGGCCGGGACTGTGAACAGCTATTATAAGAAATCAGAGTCGGAAGAGGCCGATAAAAATGTGGCTGTTGAGAAAGCGATGACTAACGGCCTCACCATCAAGTCGGATGAGGATGATACTATTGAAAAGGCGGCGATCGAAGAGGCGCTGTTGCAGAGCTGGTCGATAGACGATGAGGAAATCAAGGTCGAGGTTTCGGGCCGAATCGTGACTTTGACGGGCACCGTCAATTCAGTATATCAAAAGAACGAGGCGACTCGCTTGGCCTGGAATGTGCCAAAGGTGTGGCTTGTTAAGAACGATCTGGTTATTGACTATTATTTGATAGACGGTTAAACCAAAATTAAGAGTGACATCTCTTGTGATTTTATGGGTTAGCTTCGAGAAATCAGGCAAACGGACCGACCAAACGAGTTTTGAAATTTTTATTTATGTACCCTAAACTGTTCGTAATCATGAAAAACTACGACACCTCTGAGGTTGCGTGCTGGGAACCGGATTACGGTTCTCTTGCCGAAAAACTGGAAACTGACTCGAACCTGGAAAGGACAGTAATAAGTACGCTTAGAGACAACGCGTTTGTAAATTGCCAGAATATAAAAGTGAAGGTAACCGGACGCTTGGTGTTTCTGGAAGGAACAGTGCGTACTCAAAAGGAAAGGATATCAGCCCAAAAATGCATTACTGACATATTTGGGATCAGAGCAGTCATTAACTATCTGACCTACCCCAGCGCCTATTCTTCTTAGTGTTTCACCGAATTTGCTTAGTGGTGAAGTGAGCAATGCAGACCGGGTTCGTCCTCAATGCTAAGGCCCTCTGCTTCATAATACTGTATACTGGGAAAAAATGACGGCTATGACCTGCTGTGACCTGGTGCCACGGTCAAGCCCAATGACCGGTATTCATCCAAAGGATGGCCGCTACATCTGAAAATGTTTTTCTGCCTTCGCTGATTTTATTCAACTCCCAACCATCCAAGTAGAATACAACAAGCCATGTAACGCACGCCGTAAAAGATGGTTAATAAGCATTACACGGCCGGGCGAGTTTATGGAACCGGCCGGATCTGCCTTTCCTTGCAACAAGTGGCACTGGTCATGGCCGCAGATTATCCAAATTGGGCACTGATGAATTTGCAACAGAAAGTACATCGGGTCCGTCAGATGTCAGATCCTTTTTGAATAGCCATTCAGTCTGGATTTCTTTTAACTAAACAACGCAAAAAAATAAGCTACAAGGACGGCACGAAGCGTTCTGGCGGCTTTTCCATCTTAATGACAACAAGACAAATCGTACTCGCATCCAGGCCGTTCGGCCTGCCAACCCAAGAAAATTTTAGGTTGGAAAATATTGATCTACCCCGGATACAGCAGGGAGAATGGCTGCTGAAAGGGCGCTACTACTCCGTCGACCCCTATATAAGGGGCCGGATGAACGATGCCGAATCTTACACGCCACCTTTTCAGCTTTACGAGCCCTTGACAGGCGGCGTCGTAGCCAGGGTACCCGAAAGCAGTTCGGAATCCTTTTCGATCGGCGATTACGTTATGGGTTCCTTGCCCTGGCAGGAAAACTGTGTTACCAATGAAAAAGACATCCGCAAAATCGACGCAACCGTTGCGCCTGCGAGCTACTATCTGGGCGTACTGGGCATGACGGGACTCACCGCCTATACCGGGCTCATGCAAATCGGGAAACCGAAACCCGGTGAAACCCTGGTGGTTTCGGCCGCGGCAGGGGCGGTGGGCATTGTCTTTGGCCAGATTGCCAAGATCAAGGGCTGTCGGGTGATCGGCATAGCGGGATCAGATCAAAAGGTGCAGCTGTTAAAGGAAGCCTACGGTTTTGATCAGGCCATTGACTACAAAACTACGCCCGATTTGGAAAACGCCGTCGCAAAAGCCTGCCCGGACGGCGTTGACATCTATTTTAACAGTGTGGGCGGAGCGATATCTGACGCGGTCATCAGCCGCATGAATTTTCATTCGCGTGTACCCCTTTGCGGACAGATCGCACTCTACAACACTATTGAAAATGTTACCGGACCCAGGCTGCAGCCCATGCTGCTGAGCAGAAGCATACTGATGCAGGGTTTCATAGTGAATGATTTCCAAAGCATGTTCCCCGAAGCAACGGAGCATTTATCGTAGTGGCTGAAAGAGGGGAAGTTAAAGTTTCCCCAGACGGTCATCCAAGGTTTTGATCAGCTGCCAGATGCGTTCCTGGGTTTGTTCAGAGGGGAAAACGAAGGAAAAATGAGTGTTCAGGCGGAAGAATAGGAGATAATTCCAATTTAAGAGAAAAGGTGATGAACGAACATTATCATACGGCCAGCATGGCTGTTGAAAAACTCCGTAGGCTCGGTTTTACCGTAGACTTCAATGTAAAAGACAATTGCCTGGCCCATCCAACGGGCAAAGTCAAAGCTCACGACTTCATCATTGTGGATGTGTTCCGGCAAGAAGGCAACTGTGAACTGGCTGATGAAGTGGCGGTCTATGCAATCGAGTCCTATGGTGGGATTCAAGGCACCCTGGTCACGGGCTGCGGTATTTCTTCTGATTCCGCTTCGGCAGAACTACTTTCCGAACTCAGGGACAAGGAATGATGGTCCTTGATCGTGCCCACGAATTGTGTTTCGCCCAATGGACCACCCCACCGAAATTACTGCCAAACATGATATATAATGATCCCGGAATTACCTCTGTCAGGGATATTAACCTGGCACCAAAGCCTGGCAAACGCTACTGGACAGGCACCAACCGGGAATGGCGGGAGGAGTTCATCTACTTTCTGATGGTGGATCGCTTCCACGACGACGTTGCCCGCACGCCTGCGACAACGGCTGGGCGTTCCAGTGGCATCGCGACCCCGAATGACTTTTACGGAGGGACGATCAAGGGCATCAAGCAACACCTGGACTATATCGCTGGTCTCGGTTGTACCGCCATCTGGCTCTCACCGATCTTCGAGAATAATGCCGGCGCGTATCATGGGTACAACATCAGTAACTACCTGGAAATCGATCCCCATTTTGGGACGAAACAGGATCTGATCGACCTCGTGGAGGCAGCCCACAGCTTTCACTTGCATGGCCAGCCGCACCCGATTCGGATCATCCTCGACGTGGTGATCAACCACTCGGGCGACAACTGGGAG
>JBBRDE010000363.1:0-4572 GCA_038204185.1 Cytophagales bacterium | reverse complement strand
CGTTCAGATACAGGTCCTCGGGTACCGCAGAATTGGTCGCACTGGCCAGGTCGGTGATGGCGCCGTCGAGCAGGGTCTGTAGCTGGGCGAAAACTTCCTTCTGGCTATCGAATTTGGGGTCGGCTATGGCGTCGTCGGATATTTCGCTGTAAGGCACATCGCCAAACAGGCTTGCTACCGCACCCATCGTGTTGGCTTCGAGTACCTTGGCAATACCCGAATACTGCGCCGCTTTTGGGCTGTGTTTGGTATGTTCGCGCAGGAGTCGGGCCTGCTTCACCACGCCCTGGTAGGCGTGTTCCCAGACGGTACTGGTTTCCTCGGCCGACAAGTTGTATTCATAAATACTTTTATACAACAGGGCTACGCCTTTAGTCTGCCCGCTCCACATGCCTCCGATGCGGGTCAGGTGTCCCAGGGTGTTGCCGACATTGGCCAACTCGATGCCTTTTAACAGCAGAACTCCTGCCTCGAAATTATCCGAAGAAATCTCGTTCGGGTTGTCATTGATATCCTCTACCAGCGACTCACAGCCGTAGCTGGTCAGAATGAGTAGGGAAAGAAGTAGGTATTTTAGATTTTTCACGGATTTCAATGTTGAATGATAGAATGATAGAATGATAGAATGATAGAATGATAGATTTTAGATGCTGGATATTGGACCTTACTATACAGTGATAGTGAATAATTTGCTTTGTCTGCGTCCGGAGTCTAGTATCCAGAATCCAGTATTAATAGTTAATCTTGACAGTGAATACATAAGAACGGGTGCTGGGATTGGTAAAGTACTCGATACCAAAGCCGTTGTCCACGCCGGACTGATTCACTTCCGGGTCAATCCCCTTAACCTTGGTCCAGAGTACCAGATTCCGGCCCGCAATGGAGAGGTCGATGGATCCCAGTTTGGTAGCCTTACGGAATTTTTCACCTCCAATGCTGTAGCCCAGCGACACCTCGCGGAGGCGGGTCCAGCTACCATCGTTGATCGAAAACTCATTAATGGCCGAGCCACCCAGGCCCCCACCCAGGGTCGTGTACCACTGTTCATCCAGCAGCACGTCACCCGCGCCAAAGTTGCCAATGTTGCCGCGTACCGTAGTACCTGCGGGGAACGCCTTACCGGCAGCATTTTTCAAATCCTTGGTCAGGGTAACCTCACCTTCGGTGTCATTGTAAGTGCCAAAGCTGTTGAGTACGAACCGGGTGCGCTCGGCAAAATCGCCTCCTTGGTAAGTTTCAAAGAGTACGTTGAGAGAGAGTCCCTTGAAAGCGCCCCGCAGTCCCATTCCCCCACGCCAGTCGGGATTCGGATTGCCAATGACGCCCTGCTGAGGATTGAGCTTTGGAAAGCCATTGGCATCCAGCACCAGGCTGCCATCGTCGTTGCGGGCGGCCCGGCTTCCGAACAGGATACCCAGCGGCTGGCCCACGATGGCATTGGAAGTAATCGACTGATCGGTGAGGGCGACGCGATCTACCCCGGCTAAGTCGAGTACCTTGTTGCGGTTGTTGTTGAAATTGCCGTACAGGTCAAGCGAGAAATTGTCGTTTTTCAGGACCGCCAGACTGTAATCGAGCTCCAGTCCCCGGTTTTCCATGCGGCCCGCATTGGCGTAGCGCGACAGGTAGCCCGAACTGGGCGAAAGATTGACGGCCAGCAGGATGTCCCGAATCTCGTTCTTATAGTAGGTGGCGCCTAGCGTAAAGCGGTCGCGGAAGAAACGCAGGTCGGCGCCCACCTCGAACTCGGTTTTGATTTCCGGTTTGAGGTTCGGATTGCCCTGATCGTCGTTCAGCCGGAAACCCCCGCCGAATTCATTAATGTCCAGTCCGTCGTCGTAGGTCGAGTAGGAGAAGGTTTCGTAGGTGGTCCCGAACTTATAGGCCGTGGGCTGCACCCCAACCTGGCCGAAGGCAAACCGCAACTTACCAAAACTAAGTACGTCGTTTTTCAGGTGGGGCAAGTCGGTAAACTGCCACGCTACATCCATGGAAGGATAAAAATAGGTACCCTTAATGGTGGAGGCTGCTTCCTGCGTACCCGAAAGATTCAGGAAAACCTGATTGAAAATATCGAACGATAGGATACCATATAGCCTGTTGGAGCGTACGTGATTGGTATTGTTGGATACCTCGAAGGGTGCCACGCCATTGGTGAAGGTCTGTAATTGGCTATTTACCAGGAAATTTTGGGTGGCAGCATAGAGACTTTTCCGGTTACGGTCGTTGATGTTATAGCCCAGTGTTGCATTCAGGCCGATTTTGTCGGGGATAAGGTCAGGGAAATCGGCCCGGGCGATAGCATCCACGTTAATTTCGGTATTGGTGAAATCTTCATTGTCGAGCCGGCCGTTGTTAAAGCTGGCCGAGCCGATGGGCGAAAAGTACACGCGTTTGTCTACATAGGAATCGATCCCGCCGCGCAAATCCAGTTGCAGCCAGCTCACCGGATTGATGTTCAGGTTGGAGTTAGCATTGAACCGATTGACCGTGGTGGTGCCTTTCTGTTCATTGGTCGTCCACAACGGGTTGTTGTAGGTAGGGTTAACGTTGTTGCCCAGGTAGCGGCGGTAGCTTCGCTGCCGGTTCGGGAAGGGTACCCCATTCCGGTCGAAGTAGGTACCCTTATAAGGGACAATGTCAAAATCCGGGGGTGTCCGGAGCAGCCCTAGATAGAGACCAGCCGTATTGGAATTCTGTTGGATCCGGTTGGCATTTGAATAAATATAGTTTGCCTTGGTGGTGAGGTTGATGAAATTGTTGAAGAACGTCTGATTATTGAAGCGCATCGTAAAGCGCTGGTAGTCGCTGTTCTTCACGATTCCGTCCTGCCCCAGGTACCCCAGGCTGAAATAATTGGTCGTTTTGCCGCCGCCGCCCGAAATCGTCAGATTGTGGTCCAGGTAGGAGCCCTTCTGGAACACCTGATTGAAATTATCATCCACGTATACATCCTGCGCGTTTTTGGTGGTAATGGGATATATCTTTTCGCCATCCTGTCCCTGAAAGTATTCGCCCGTGGTGTTGACCGCATCGGCGCCCCCGGCGCGGGCCGAGATTTTGTCACCCCAGGAATTGGCCGAAGTCGGGCTGTATTTCCCCCCGGTACCCTGGCCCCAGGTAGACTGCAACGGGTGGCGGCGGTTGATCTCATCGAGGGAGTAGGTAGCCGAGTATGATATTTTGACCCGTTGGTTGAGCTTGCCCTGCTTGGTGGTGATGACCAGCACGCCGTTAGCCGCCCGTGATCCCCACAAAGCCGCTGCCGATGCCCCTTTGAGTACCTGCACCGATTCGACATCCTCCGGGTTGAGGTCGTTGAGCCGCGACTGCTGCGACACGCCCCCGGCCCGCGAACTGCCGCTGCCGTAGAGGTTGTCGTTGGAAAGGGGTACCCCGTCCACAATCACCAGCGGCTGAGACGAGCCACCGATGGTGTTGGCTCCCCGGATCTGAATGTTGGTTCCTGCCCCGGGATCCCCATTGGAGCGGGCAATCCGTACGCCGGAGGCTTTACCGGCCAGACTGTTCAGAATACCCGCTTCACCGCTGGTTTTGATGGCACTGGCCGAGACTGAGGAGGAGGTAGAGCCCGAACGGTCCTTCTGGGTTTTGAACCCCAGCGCATTCACCACCACTTCCTGGAGTTGATTACTTTCCTGAGTGAGCGAAATATTAATCGTTGTTCTACCCTTGATGTCTTCGGTGGTGGTCGCGTATCCGATAAAACTGTAGGCGATTTGGGCGGCATTTTCGGGAACGGTCAGGCTGTAATTGCCCGAAGCATCCGTCGTGGTGCCTGTGGCAGTACCCTTTACGACCACGCTGACTCCCGGCAGGGGCGACGACTGCTCGTCGGTCACCTTGCCCTGGATTTGGGTTTGTGCGTGCGCTTCCCAAACCAGGAAGCTCAGCAGCAGGAGGAGAGTTTTCTTCATACTAAATGAGTTAATGAGTTTGTTTGTGAATGGGATTGAAATCTTTTAGACCAGGGAATTGTATGTCTGATAAGTACTCCAATTATCCATGTAGTAAAATGGGGAAGGTAGGTAAATTTTGGGAAATGAGCCACAAAAAAAGGATGAACGGGAAGCGTTAATCGATGGAAAAATGGCACGAGGGACGTCCAGGGAGGCTAACCCGGACTTTAAAGAATGGTGATTTTTAAGCGGATATATTTCTTGCTTCGCTCAAAATCGGCCTTGTTGCAGGTATACAGTTCGTCGCAGTATTCTTCGGCGATGGCGGTATGGAGACAAAGGCTGATGTGCTGGAAGCCGATTGTTTTGGCGAGTTCAATGGCGCGTTTAAAATGAGCTATCGTAATATTGGCCGTCGAGTCCAAAAAGATACTGTAGATCATATTTGTGATCTCCCCGACTAAATAAGGCCCGGACGGACTGTATGAAGCTGGAGTTCAATTCTCCAGTATTGAGTTGAAATACCTGTTGCATGGCTTTTTATACCCAAAAATAACAAATTATTCCTTATCGCCAACCCCCTTAGACCGCTGGAAAGTAAGGACTTGATATCTATTTTGCCGATAAAATTCTGTCTTTTCAGACAATAGCC
>JBBRDE010000362.1:0-4595 GCA_038204185.1 Cytophagales bacterium | reverse complement strand
TAACATTGATCGTGGAGCGATTGCCTACTGGTGCCTCCTGGGCCTTAAAGCCGATGTAGCTGAACACAAGGATCGCGTTGCTAGGGACTGAGGTGAGAGTATAATCACCATTGACATCGGAGTTGGTGCCGCGCGTAGTGCCTTTTACGGCAATATTCACTCCTGGGAGCGCCGACCCGTCATCGGCAGTGACCTTACCGATCACGGTTTGATCCTGGGCGTATGCCTGCATTCCTAGTGAAAGCAGACTTGCCAGAAAAAGCGTTAAAAACTTTTTCATAAAACTAGATTAGGTTAGTGTTGATTATTACTAAAAGTTGCAAAGGTAAACATTTCCATTGTTGGAACAACAATTTAACGCTCAGTATCAGTATAAAATTTTGTGTTGTATGCAAAATGGAGATTATTAAATTCGAAGTGCCTTAAAAATATCGTTCGGTGACAAATAATATTTGGTATTGTCATTTTAGCCAAAAGTGAGATTTCTAGGGTAGATAAAATACATGAGGGAGTAATTGCAACACTGTGTTGCGAATGTTTCTTAATGCTATGGAAACACAGTGGAGCGAAACGCCTAAAGTGGAGATCTGTCCGTTGCAAGGTCGTTTACCTTAGAAGCTGTTTGAGTTAACCTTATTTCGCTCAAAATGGCAATTTTTCATCAGCACTGCGTTACAGAAATCCTCATGGCGCCGGCCACCCGGTTGGCGCTGCCAAACTCCGGTTTCTGCGCCTTGTTTTGATAAAAAATTACTCATTTTGTATCTAAAAAACTAACTCAAACAGCTTCTTAGAAAAAGGTGCCGACGCCTTGATTGAAATATGAAAAGTAGAATAAGGATAACGTACAGCTTGCCTCATATTCTGATTAGAAAATGGAAACAGAAAATTCTGTTCAGAGAGGAGGAGAAAAATTGTACCGTGGGAAGAATGAAAAGAATCACCACTTGTTACATGCTATGTAACAGTATGTCAGACCCTTTTGTTTTGGAAAGATATGCTTTGCAGATAAATAACCTCGAAGGCGCGCTTGTTACACCCTCTCTGGGTTTATAAGAAACTGGGTTCGGTTATTCGGGATGATTTCGGCGTACCATCTTGAAAAGTAGGGCAGGCCATAACCTGCGCAGGTATACAGCGGCCCGCTCAGTAAGTCCACCGATAACAACTTCTTTCTGATCCTGGGCAGCGGCATCCAATATTACCAGGGCGCAAGCGTCCGCAGGCATCCCTTTTTCCTGGTTTGCATCCATCTGTCCGTACTTTTGTCCATGGCTATCCAGAGCATTCAGCGACACGTTGGTCTTGATGTACCCCGGGCACACGACTGTTACCCTGATGTTGTCCTCAAAAACCTCGGCTCGCAGCGAATCGTAAAAACCGTGCAGGGCATGCTTGGCCGCATTGTAGCCCGACCGCATGGGGGTACCTACCTTGCCCGCCACGCTGCTGATGACTATGAAGTGTCCACTTTTCTGAGAGGTCATATAGGGCAATACAGCTTTGGTCAGGGCCACGGTACTGAAAAAATCAACATCCATGATGCGCTGGTATACATCCAGGGAGGTATCCCGCACAAAGGAGCGCTGACTTACGCCAGCATTATGTACCATAACGTCGATTCGCCCGAAACGAGCTACAATTTCAGCCGCTTTATCGGTCGCTAACTCAAATTTCGTCACATCCAGAGGCAACACCATGACACGCTCATCAGGGAGTCGGGTACTTTGCTTCACGCGTTCAAGTTCCTCGACGCGACGTGCGCTCAGTACCAGACTTGCACCTGCTTTCGCTAGCTCAAGCGCCATAGCTTCGCCAATTCCTGAAGAGGCACCGGTAATCCAGACGACTTTTTGGTTGAAGTAGTTTTTCAATGGAGAAAAGAGATTATAGAAAAGGATAAAAGGGCCGAGTTTACGAAAGCATGTCAATATGGTAATGCAGGGTCGCGCTGCTGTTGCTTATTTCCAGGGTTGCACCCATACCTACCGGCAGGGCTCGGTTGTCGGGTACATGACCGACCGGGAAGTCAAAGCAGATAGGAAAGTCGTATTCTTGCGTGTGTTCGAGAATAAGTTCGTAGGCGGTTTTTCCAAAGGCAGGGTCAGTATTGTCGCGAACATCGTTAAACTGACCTACAATCAATCCTGCCAGATTTTGAAGTTGTCCCGCCCGTTTTAGCTGGATCATCATGCGGTCTATATTATAGAGGTATTCATTAATGTCCTCCATAAAAAGAATTTTGCCTTTCGTATTTACGGCAGAGGATGACCCCAGCAGGTGCGCCAACAGACAGAGATTCCCACCCGTAACTACAGCTTCTGCACTACCGATTTTGTTATAGGGGTGGGGGGGGATGGTATAGTGAATCGCTTGCCCAAACAACGCTTTCCGCAGAGATGCCAGCGCCTGCTCTCCTCCCTCGTTGACCATTGTCTTGACCATCGGAGCGTGGATACCAGCGTAACCCAGCGCATTCACGTGGGAGAGTACCGCCGTCAGGTCGCTGAAACCGACCAGCCACTTAGGCGATTTTTTAAATTCAGTAAAATCCAGCTCATCCATAATCCTCGAACAACCGTAGCCGCCCCGCGCCGCAAGAATGGCCTTTACCTTGGGATTGTCGAGCAGCAACTGCAAGTCGTCCCGGCGTTGCTTATCCGTGCCCGAATATTGGTAGTAGCCTCCCTTAAGCGTAGGGCCTTCAATCACATTCAGGTTCCATTCCTCCCGCAAAATCCTTAATCCGGGTACACAGTCTTCGTAATTGACCTTGCTCGCCGGAGCCAGTACGCCCACGGTATCTCCGGATTGCAAGTAGGGGGGAACAAGAAGGGGTGTGCTCATGCGTGAAAATTCAGGAGTTCAATGAAGCAGGTAGGTAGTGGTCGATATCAGAAACGCGCACTGCAATGTCACCTTGCACGCTGGTATCGAACATAGGTTCGAATTTAACTCCCCATACCATCTCGATATAATGGTACGAAAATCGCACATGAACCTGCTGCATGAAAGTTTCGTCGATGGCCCGGATCAGAATGAGAAATTCGGCATCGGAATCGGCCAGAATTTTTTCGGTAGCATTCGCCAAAGGACTACCTTCAGTGATGGGATGGACGAGTGTCCAGTTCAATGGAAAAAAATTGACGTGATCGCGTTCCAGTTCCAGAGGGTAGTATTTCCGGGTTCTGGCACCGCTGGGTAGCGTTTCAAGGCACGAGAGGGTCATTTCCACATCCAGGTCGATCAGTTCGTTGTCGCGCTCGTGAATGATGCGGAACATCAGCCCGTTGATGTCCAGGTACGGGGCTACGACGATATTTTTACTGAATCGGATACGGGGTACGGAACGGGAAAACCGCCCGTAGAACAAACCCGTACCCAGGGCGATGAGCAGCAGACCGATCAGCGCTTCCAAGCCTGCGATGGTATTAGCCCAAAAACCCGTGGGACTAATGCGCCCGTAGCCGACGGTAGTTAGTGTTTGGGCGCTGAAAAAGAAGGTTTCCCAAAAATCTGACTGCTGGTGCTTGTTGCCAATGCCTTCCAGATACTCTATTCCGATGAGAAGATACAGGCAGGCGAAGATAATGTTGAGGAGAAAGTAAAACAGGAAGATAATGCCGAAGAACTTGCTCCAGCTCAGCGTGATCAGCCGATGGTACCAGTTGACGCTATCCAGAAACGAGTCGCCCACCCGCCGGACGTTGAATGTGCCATCCTTATTAATCAGACGAACCCGTTCGCTGGTTATTTTGGTGCCAAATCCCAGATCCTTGCGATTTTCTTCCTGGGTGAACATAGATCTTTTAGAACGGGGGTGAACTTTTTTTGCCATATCCTTTATTTAGAGGTGATTTGATGTGGAGAATTGATAGTGTCTGCTCTTTAAATCCCTACCTCTTTGTAATGTGGTGGTTAAGTAGCAGGCAGAAACAAATAATTTGAATAAAAAAGGAGCAAGTATCTAAAATACAGTAAATTCCACTCTCCACTCTCCACTCTCCCCTAAATAAAAACTACCTCCTCAATCAAATTTCCCTTCATTTCGCGATTGATGAGTTCAATGATTTTTTTCTTGGCGTGAACGAGCTCGTTGCGTAATGGCGCCGATTCGATTTGTAAAAAAAGAATTCTGTCTCTGACGTACACTTTCTGGGTGCGCGACGAAATCGGCAGTCCCATGATCTTTTCCCAGTGCGCACTCACGTAACTCTCCTCGAAGCCCTTCTTCATGTGATGCGAACTAAACATACGCTCGATCGCCTCTTTCAAGGGCGTGACGCCGGGCTTACGGGCCGCCTTTTCCTTGTCGAATTTGTAGTATTGAGCCATCTTTGAGGGGTGCTTTTGTACAAAGATAGCGAATAGGCTCGAACGAAAAATGGCCCGGAACACGAAATGCTCCCCTGTGGAAGGGTTTGACACGCTTAATAAAAAATAGAGCAAGCGGTTTGGAATTCCCTGCTTTGGGGCTTAATATTGCGTCATCAAGTCAATTGCTTCACCATCGGCGGTTGATTTATAGAGAAGAGGCTAGAGAATGGGCTCATAGAACCTCTGGCAACCTATCCCACGCGCAACCGGGACAAGGT
>JBBRDE010000361.1:0-4600 GCA_038204185.1 Cytophagales bacterium | reverse complement strand
GATGGTAATTATTCGGTAATCGTATCGAACGGCACGGAGGAACTCGTGAAGGAAATCAATCTTTCTACATTCAGCCTTTATGAAATGCCCGCTCGGAATCTGATAACGGTAAATTAGTAGCAACAAAAACCGGCAATTTGTATTGTAAGTAGCCCATGCCCGGTCAGAATCGAAAAATCTTTCCAGGCATGGGCATTTTTTATCTTTTTCAAGATTCCACGAAAATCATGTAAGTTTGGAAGTTTATCAGCGTTTTAGTTTTCAGCAATTTTCACTAAATCGCTCTCACTCCTAACCTATCCCATTCATGGCATTTTCAAAATCCATTTCCCGCAAAGAATTCCTGAAAACGGGCGCACTGGCGCTTACACTGCCCCTGCTTTCACGGAATATTTCTTTTGCCAAGCCCCCGAAAGACATCGGTCTACAACTGTACACCCTGCGGGACCTTATGGGTAAAGAACCTAAAGAAACCCTGAAGAAAGTGGCCGATATCGGCTACACCGAGCTGGAAACCTTCGGCTACGCCGATGGCAAGTTCTTCGGCATGGCGCCCAAAGAGTTTAAGACCTATCTGAGCAGCCTGGGTATGAACACCCCCAGCGGCCACTACATGCCCGACCAACTCCGCAACGGGTGGAGCAAAATTGTGGATGACGCCGCCGAAGCAGGACAGAAGTTCATGGCCTGTGCGTATATCATGCCCAATGAGCGTACCATGAATGATTACAAAAAGTTTATCGACCTCTTTAATCAAGCGGGAGAAACTTGCCAAAAAGCCGGGATTCAGTTTGTTTACCACAACCACGATTTTGAGTTTCTAAACGTAGACGGACAAATTCCCTACGATATGATCCTGAAAAGCACCGATCCCAAGCTGGTCAAGATGGAATTGGACCTGTACTGGACCTCCTTCGCCAAGCAGGACCCCGTGGCGCTGTTTAAGAAAAATCCCGGCCGCTTCCCACTGGTCCACATGAAAGATATGGCCAAAACCGAAAAGCGCGAATTTGCCGAAGTAGGCATGGGTTCCATCGACTTCCAGCGTATTCTGGATGCAGGCAAAATGGCGGGGCTTAAACACCTCTTCGTGGAGCAGGATGTCACTAAGCAGCCTCCGCTGGAAGCGATTGCGATCAGCTATGGCAATATGAAAAAACTGAATGTTTGATAGTGAGTTTTAGACAGAAATTGCAATTTTCTGGCTAATTTCCTATCCCATCAAGTCATCACAAGCGGGCCCAATTTCAGCGCAAAATTGGGCCCGCTTTCTTATTGGTAGGGGTAACTCCCTTACTCCCGGGGTGGAACAGTTGAGAGCGTTTCAGGGCTAGGCGCTCAGGTTTTTGTTTTGCCCGCTCTACTCGAACGTAACAAGCCCGCCGGAACGGTCAATTCGCCGGTTTGTGGATCGATCAGCCCGTTACGTTCCTCTTCAATATCCGTGGCCTGGGTATACACATCGCCCGCAATGCCGTCGCGCTGCAGCTCCTGCTTGAATAAACGAATCCGCTCGGCCCGGTTTTCGGACTCGCTGGGGCCTCCGTAATTGGCAAACCCAAAACCACCCCATTCGCTGATGACAAGGGGTACCTGCTTGCGGAAGAAGAAGGGATCACCGATGACAAGTGGAAATGCCGACACCTCGTCCAGATTGCCGCTGTCCAGGCGGTCGATTAACTCGCGCCAGCGGTCCAGGTCGGGGGTATAGATGTGGGCGGTCAGCAGGTCCGATTTCAGACGACCTTCCCACGAAATGTGCCGCCATCCGTCGTTGTCCACCACTAAGTACTGTGGATGGGCCAGTTGCATGTAATGATACATATCCACGATGTACTGCCGGGTTTCGGGATTGGTGGCGATATCCTGCGCGCCCCAGTCTTCATTGTACAGGCTCCAGATTACAACGGAGGGATGGGAGCTGATCAGGGACACCATCCTGAGCAGCTCCGCGTGGTGATTGATTCGGCTTTGGAGGGTGGAACTGTGCGGACTGGGCACCTCGACCCATAGTAGTAGGCCCAATTTATCAGCCAAATTATAAATGCGGGGGTCGATGCCGGCGATGTGCACGCGTACCAGATTGCAGCCCAGTTCTTTCATGGCCTGCATGTGTCGCCGCATTTCTTCGTAGGTGGCCGTGCCGGGTTGGTACAGAATGCCATCCAGGTAGGTAGGTTCATTGTTGAGGTAGATGTACCTGCCCCGGGCTTCAATTTTACGCAACCCAAAGAGAGTTTCTATCTCCGCAGCGTACCCTTCCGAATCAATAAGTTGGGCCACCAGCCGGTAGCGCTTCGGGGAATCGGGTGACCAGAGTTCGGCTTGCCCCATGTCCATGACTACGCGTTGTTGCTTCTGCCCCGCTTCCAGCCGGAGCGGATAATCCGAGGCCGCCAGTGGCTCGGTGCCCCGCAACTCGAACGCCTGCAGCCGCAGCGTGTAGTCGCCGGGATCGTGAATGCGGGTCGTCACGGTAAAGCGCACCAACCGATCCTCGACCACGCTCACCACGCCCACGCGGGTGCGCAGGCGGTTGCGCTCCACGGGCTCGAGCCATACGCTGCGAACAGCCCCAGTATAAGTCTGATACCAAATGCCGCCCTGCTTGTAAACATGCGACTCCTGCTTGCCACGCGGAATTTCGGCATCCATCGTATCGGCAATCCTAACGGTCAGCCTGTTTCGTGGACGCAGATACTCGTCGGGCAGTTCGTAGGAAAAGGACGTGTACTCGCCCAAATGAACCTCTTCGTCTTCGATGGTGCGGAGTGGGTGCCCATTGAGCCATACGCTGGTTTCATAGCCACAAGCGCCAAACGTAAGCTGAATCAAGGAACCGGCGGACACTTTATCGCGTTCAGGGGCGGTAAATTCCCGCTCGTACCAGGCCACTACCTGGTCGCTCCAGCGTGATGGCGTTGTTTGCTTGAGCACAAGGGCCATGTGTTCTTCGATGGAGCCGGGCCATTCGGCCGTATCGTGGTAGGTATGGCTTACATACCAGTGTTCGTGCAGCCCCTGGTCATCGGGGTCAAGCGCGAATTTCCACGTACCATCCAGTAGCATGTACGAGTTGGGCCTCAACACGGCGCGGGGAAGTTCGTTGACGGGTTCGGCGGGTTGTACGTCTTCCGGGCGGCTGGCCGAAAAACTGGTGTTGGGGTGCTTACTTTTCATAAAATACGTAGGAACAGAGTCGTTAGGGCTGCCATACAAAAAGTATTCCCGATGAGAAGGGAATTTCACCGAATCGTGTTTTCCAGTACAATGACCGAAGGCCCGGTGGATAGCCATCTTTTGCCCAGTCCTGTCGTATCGCCCTGCGGTAGTAAATACACAAAAGAACCAAGAACCAGATCAATATCCCCATCCGCGTCCATGTCGCCGGCATCCATGACCGCCCACCGACCCTTCGAGGCTTCGGGAAAGGAATAATCTTCAAATTTCAGATTCCCTTTATTTTTCAAGTAAATAAAACTTTCTTCGGGATAGCGTAGATAATCCGGAAAAAACGAAATGGCTGCGATGTCCAGATCACCATCCAGATCGTAGTCCCGTACTATCGTTTTATAAGCACCATTCAAGGGATAGAAATACGATTGCGTAAAGTTGGATTTGCCATCATTGAGATAAATATAAATCCCGTGATAGGGCTTCAAGATTGGTGATTTATCGGCATTGTCGCCACATACATAGACGATATCGTCAAAACCGTCTTTATTGAAATCTGCCAACTCAATAGACTGCGAGCCATTCAGGGGTAGGAAGGATAGTAATCGTTTCTCCCGAAAGGTACCCCCTCCCTGATTTTCGTACAGAAAAACGCCCTCATCGCCCTGCGCCATCAGCGCGTATATATCCGGCAACCCATCCTTGTTGGCATCCTTGATAATGGCCGTGATTGCGCCGGGTTTTTCCCGCAAAATTCGTTGGTCGTAGCCCCCTCGCCCATTGGCCTGGTACCAGGCCAATTGTCCGGTTTGGTTGCCGAATTCACAGGCCACCACATCCTCATGCCCATCCTGATTCAAATCGCCATAAGCCATAAAAACGGGCCGTCGTAAATTGGGGATGGTGACCTGTCCTGCCGCATAACCTGAATTCGGGCCGTTTTTCACCAGACGTTGCAGGGTACCCTCGGAGGCATCGGTGGGAAACACACCCCGTCCCACCGTGGTTAGGTACAAGGCGTTGGCTTTTTCGTAGAAATGAATGGGCGTCGATCCCAACGGGATACTCTGTTGCTTGCGCAGCTCGGGCGTCAACCAAGTCAGAATGCTGCGTCCGCCTTTGCCATCACTGTACACGACCCCCCGATTCTCAGGCAAAATCTTAACCATCGTGGTCAGGGCGGGACGATGCGAAAAGGAAGTTTCCCGGTATTTGAAATGCTTCAACCCAATCCGAATCGGATTTTTGCGCCGGGGCGGCGGGATACTGTCCGGCGCATTTTCGATGTAATGCTTTACCAGTTTGACCCAATCCTCACGGGCCAAAACCGGGCTTTCGGGATAGATGTTGGCCGCGCGCACTACGGCCCCACTTTGGCCGGCGTCAAACAAACTATCCGGCCTAAAACCGCCGGGATAGATACCCA
>JBBRDE010000360.1:0-4699 GCA_038204185.1 Cytophagales bacterium | reverse complement strand
CGGCTGCGCCGTGAATGTGCTGACGGGCAAACCCTACGAGGGCATCAACACGCTGGTACTGGGCTGCAGTCCCTACGACCTCCCCGTATTCGGGACTTTCAACCAGATCCGGAGCCTGGGCGGTACGGTTCGCCAGGGCGCCAGATCGCTGCCGGTCGTGTTCTGGCAAAAAACCGCGCCGGAGCCGAAAGAAGCAGGAGAGCAAGAAGATAAGGGCGGTTTCATCCTTCAATATTACAACGTGTTCAACGTGCTGGAAACGGATCTGGACACGTCGGTTTTCCGGGTCGGCACCCCTCCGGCCCCCGTAATACTGCCCGAAACCCAAAAGATCCCGGCTTGTGATCGGATCGTGGCGGGCTTCAGAAACGGCCCGCTGCTGGTCCACCGCGATCAGAAAAGAATGAGTTACTCCCCGGCGCTGGATGTGGTCAACATGCCCGACCAGGCCCGCTTCAGGCAGCCACAGGAATATTATTACACCCTCTTTCACGAACTGGTACATTATGCCGCACGAATGATAATGCCGCACCGGATTGACATACGCAGGAGTAAAGCCAGTTTCCGGTGCGGTCATGCGGCATAAGTTAGAGCTTTTCCAGAAAACTCAACAACGCATCATCCGGCTTGTAACGCCCAGTCGGGAGGGAGGGCGAGGACAGTTTGGCCAGGGCTTTTTCTTTTAGCTGCATATCCGCATGGATATACGTCTGGGTGGTTTCGACCGATTCATGACCTAACCACAGAGCAATCACCGCTTGGTCAATGCCATGATGAAGCAAGTCCATCGCCGTACTGTGACGGAGTACATGCGGACTTACCCGTTTACCGATTAAGGATGCACAGCTTTGACTGGCCGTTTTTATATGCCGTTTGACCAGGTGTTCCAGCGCATCACGGCTCATCATCCTCCCGCCCAGGGTTGGAAAGAGTACATCGTCAGCCGTACCACGTCGTTCGTGTAGCCACTTGTCCAGCACAGTAGCCGTTTCGCGTCGCAGGGGGGTGGCCCGAGATTTACGCCCTTTCCCCGTACAGCGGACATGGGCACCGGTTCCCAGAACAAGGTCACGGCATTGCAGGCTGACTAACTCGGAAGCCCTTAACCCCGTTTGCAAAGCGAGGAGCAGGATGGCATGATCACGGCGACCAAGCCAAGTGGAGCGATCGGGGGCCGTTAACAGTGCCTGCATTTCCTCGGCATTAAGAAACTCAACGACACGTCGGACATAGCGTTTGCTGGGCATACTTAAAATCCGCTGACAATGAAGCAGATACGCTGGTTCCTGAAGAGCAACAAAGCGGAAGAAGGACCGGATAGCCGCCAGACGCGTATTGCGGCTTCGGGCACTGTTTTTCCGAACGGTTTCGATCTGTTCCAAAAATACGCCGATCAACTCGGCGTTCAGTTCGTCAACGCTCAACGCAATGGGCGACTTGCCCGTCCGCTCACTGGCAAATTGTAGCAGCAACCGAAACGTATCGCGGTAACTGGCGACCGTGTGCGAGCTGGCCTCCATCTGGTTACAGAGTCGGTCGGTAAAAAACCGCTGGATTAGGCTGGAAAGGGACATCGCTACCATGATCGAACCTCCTTTCTCCCAACGTCTTCGACACGCTGAGAAGCTAAAGCCAGTAGTTCCGGAACAGCCTCCAGATACCAATAGGTATCACGCAGCCCCTGGTGACCCAAATAGTTGACCAGTTTGAGCATGTCCACATGGGCATCCTTACCCTGCCGATACCAGTTCATCATCACCCTAACCGCAAAGGTATGCCGCAGGTCATGAATACGGGGACCAACCCCATGTCGGTGGAAGCATTGAGCCGGACGCAGACCAATCTGTTGGCAAACCTGAGCAAAGTTGTAGCGGACGGTGCAATCGGTCAGCCGAAAGCCTTCATCCCCGACAAAAAATGCTTCGGGGAGATGACCTAAGAGTCGATTCCGCTTTCGGCAATACTCGTTTAGATAGGTTGTGGTGCATTCGGTGAGCGGTAATAGCCGTTCCCGACCATTTTTCCCCTCGTACACCCTGACGATACCATTCTCCAAGTCTACATCGCTATTATTGAGCGCAATAGCCTCACTGATGCGTAAGCCCGTCACCGATACCAGCCCAAAGAAAGCCGGATACGTAATGGCCCGCAGACCATGTTTGGAGCCTAAACGAGTCGCTCCTTCCAGAAGGCGTTTAATTTCATCCTCCGAATAGATGTAGGGCTGTTTACGCTGGTAGTGTCCGGTGATCAGGGATCGAGGAGGAATCTGATGAGCGGAGTCCAGATTATGGACCCATACGGCGAATTGACGAACCATCGTCAACCGGTGGACCCAGGTACTTTGCGAGGCCCTGCCAAAGGCCTGTTTCCATTGTAGAAACAACTCAGTCGTAACATAATGCTCGTTTCGGGCTTCTATAAACGAAACAAACTGCTTGAGAATCCGCTCGGATGTGCTCAGGTCATAGCCCAGACTACGACGCAGGGTTAAGTAGTTCTGTAACTGCGCAGAAAGGCTCATGATCGATCGTCGGTTAAAGGCCAGGATTGGGCAATCGTGCGTAGTCCGCTGATATCCTGCCGGGCATAGATCAACGTTGTCTGGCGCGACCGGTGCCGTAGGGTATTGCTGATTTCCTCCAGGCTGGCTCCCCGATGAACCAGATTGGTGGCCAGACTGTGGCGGAGCATATTGCTGACGGTATAGGGTTTGGGCTTGGGGATGGTGGTGGTTTGTAGCGCTTGATTGAGAACGCTGTTCAAAATCTGAGCATCCCGGAATGGTTTATAGGGCGAGCGGTTTGCGACAAACACATATCGGGAAGAGCCTTTTCGTTCGTGCTGAATGTAATCGGCGATGGCCTGCCCAATATCTTCCAACAGCGGTGCCTTATCATGGAAACCACCTTTCCCGCGAATGACAATTTGGCCCTGTCGCCAGTCGATGTCCTCGAGTTGTAAAGCAATGACTTCGGGGGCGCGAAGCCCTAGGCGAGCCATCAATAACACCATCGCGTAGTTACGTCTGCCGTAGAGCGACGGGTTAACCTGGCGCACGGCCTGAAGGAGTTCATCCACTTGGTCGGGAGTCAGGTGGTAGGGAATGCGCCGGGCGTATTTTTGGGCAACGCTGGGGATGCCGAGTGCCAGATTGGTCTCGATTTTCTCGCTTTGGAACAGGAATCGAAAGAAACTACGCATGGTGGATGCCAGCGTTTTGTCGCGAAATGGCTGGGCTCGTTGGGTCAGGTGTTGTAGAAACTCAGCAATGTCAGTTGCGCTGATTTTTGCCAGTTCATCGGGGCTTTCCCCAAACCTGAAGTCCAGAAACCGGTCGACAAATGTGGTGTACTTGTAGGCCGTCCTGTCGGTTAATCCGCGTTGGCGGCTCAAATAGGTTCGATACTCGGCCTTGAGTTTTTCCCGTCCTTGCTTGTTTAGTGATGACATCATTTTACTCGTGTTTTAGTTAAGCGAGCAAAATGGTCTATAGTCGCAGTAAGTTCAAAATTATGCCGAATGCCTGCCTACAAAATGGGATTCCATCATTCGCATGGCAATCTGGTGCGGCATTATCATTCGTGCGGCATAATGAACTAGTTCATGGAACAAGACACTATAATAATCCTCGGGCGATTTGAAGTTTTGCGCGGGTGCCATGTTTACGAAGTCGAGCGCGGGCGAGTAGTAGCAACGGCTTAAATCGTTGTTTACTACCTTGGGACAATTAGGCATTTGGTCGATAATCCGCTCACAGGCTTCGACAACTTCGGCCCGGTCCTGCTTCTGGGTTTCCTGAATTTCGACGGGCAAGGTTGTATCCTCAATGTTGAATACGCGATAATAGCGCAAAATCAACCGATTCTTTTCGCTCTTGTCGCCCTCCTTCTCCGGTTTTAGTGGCTTCCAGAAAACAACGGGCAAACTTACGGCACCCTTTTTCACCATTCCCCCTAGCTCCACTACCTGATTGAAGGTTAGAAACATGGGCGTACTGTAAGGAGTAAGGGCAAGTAAAAAAGCGTTCACGCCACTGTAAGGTCGCTTGGTGGCGTAGTTGTGGGGGATGCTGTATTGCTGCCCGTCCACAATTGCCACTTTCCAGGGCTTACGCCATGGGATCACACCGTTTTCCAACTTCTTCACGATTTGACCGTTGATGAATCCGTAGATGTCAAATACTTCCTTCTCCTGCGCTTTCATAGTATCGTCGTTTAGCGTTTTATGACAATACTAAGATACGCATTATATCAATATTTTAAAATATTGATATAATGAAATAATGAATAGCCTAGGCTTTTGTCCCCACCTATTCTTGTTTGCGAAGTAGTGCTACGTATTCACAGAGAAAGTTGCAAATACAGAATTTTGGAATTTACTACCCGTTTAATATATCATTATTATAGAATATTATAACATCATTATTCTGAAATATTATAAGTAGTGGATAGGATATTGGCCCTATTTCTATCAGCCGGAAGGCTCATCAATGAACATCCGATTTGCGTTAGGGACACGGAGGGAAGGTCGGAGACCTTGTGCGAAGCACGGAGCTTAGCGAACCCCATAGTGGCCCGGCCCGCAGGGAAACGCCCAACGTCCAATCAAATATTTCCCAATTTTGCTACGGCTTTAAATGAAATAATCATAAAAAGTCTGAAATTCTTGACTTATATAAAATTATTGATCTTATTTG
>JBBRDE010000359.1:0-4712 GCA_038204185.1 Cytophagales bacterium | reverse complement strand
AATAATTGATTGGTGAATGATAGAATAAAAAAGCTGATGCCTATTCTATCATTCTATCACAGTGCAGGCTGCCCCGTCACTCATTCAAAATTATCTCCCCGCTGCCCACTTGATGGAATTTCGCAGGATGGTTTGGTAAGGCTCGATGGTATGGGAGGCGGCATCGTGGCCGAGGGCAATACCGACTACCCGGCCCTTGGGGTACTTTACCGTGAAAATACTTGGGAACACCTCGGGGCCGGTCGTGGCCTTGGCCGTAGCTAGTACCTCGATGGGCGTTCCGGCGGGATCAGTTTTGTAATAGTACAGCTCGTCGTCGAGGTGGAAGGTAGCAGGTACCCCTTTCATGATGGGGCTGTTTTGGTTGGTTACTGTGACGTCAAAGGGGCCATACTTGTTGTGTCCTTTCGAGCCACCGCCCACCAGTTTTTGGTTGTACTCAGGCCAATCCTTCCAGTTGTACCAAAGGGCAGGATGGGCCAGTACCAGTCCCTTGCCTGCATCGACCAAACCAAAAATAGCTTTCCGCGTGGCCTCATCTTTAATGGGCTGGTTATTGGTTAGATACAGTACGTCTACCCCGGCAAGTTTGGTTAAGATAGTCGTCGGATCATCCGTATATTCCACCGTAGCCAGACCGTCCCGCTCCAAAGTTTGCCCGTCTTCCTGCTTGAACCAGCGGTCAAAATCGTGGGAGGACCCACCACCCACCATCAGTACTTTGATCGGTTTTTTACTGGAAGTAGTACTGCTCTTCGAGCAAGCCATTCCGAATAAGGCCAGAAAAGCGAGTGCGAAGCTGATTTTTAAAAATGATTTGGTCATTTCAGATATGAGTTATGAGATATAAATTATGAGAAGCTGATGGTATCCGAGATTGAAGGGAACTTCAATCTCGGATACCATACTTTTTCACTTTCAACTTTCAACTTTCAACTTTCCACTATCAACTATTTGGTAACCCGCAGGATACCGTTCATGCCCCGCCAGTGGCCGGGGAACGTACAAACGAACGGGTAATCACCAGGTACATTGGGTACGGTAAATTCCAGGCTTATAGTTTCGCCAGGATTGACAAGTTTGGTGGAGTGTAACACCTCAGCCATTTTTGGTACGTATTGCATTTCTGCGGCCTTGGGATTTGACAACAATTCGTCGGCCGCTTTACCCACCTTTTGCAGGGTACCTATCTTGATGATCAAAAGGTTGTGCTGCATCCCGTCGGGGTTTTCGAGGTTGATGATCACCTTTTCTCCAGCTTTGGCGGTCAGAAGGTTCTTATCAAACTGAAGCATCTCAGGCACCACCTTCAACTCGATGACGCGGGCGTTGGAGGAAGAGGTGGCCGTAGAGGTTTTAGTGCTGACCGAATTGGCGGCGTTCATATCTGCGGCATTGGGCTTTTGTAATTCCAGGGTAGCCTTTTGGAAATTTCCCTGGAATCCGAAGCGACCCTCGTAAGGGCCAATTTTCTCGGTACCTTCGCCGTCCTCACCCGTGCGCAGGGTGTTGGGCAGCGTTTCCATGAACAGCATGTGGCTATTGCCTTCGGCGGCAACTTTACCGTCAATCTCGATCGTTATTTTACCGCCTTTGGTCAGGCTTGCCATCAGGTCGAATTTGTCGGGCAGCGGTTGGCTGGTCGCGACGCTGGTTGCCGTATTGTGCTGGTAGACATCCATGAATACTTTACCCTCCTGAATATAGAGCGCGTAACCTTCCTTACTGCTACCTTGTCCGGCAATGAAGCCCAGAAGCGGCTTGTCCTCGGCTTTGGTTACGCTGGTACGGATGATAATCTCTTTCCCTTTCACTTCTGGGGCAAAGAGCATCGCGTTGCGTCGGCCCAGGGTATACACCTCTTTGGCCAACATTCCCCGAATTTGCTCGCTGAACTCAGATTTGCGGGTACCCCTTTCTGCTGCGGCCAGGTAACCCTTTTCATGGGTGGTTGCTGCCGCCAACAGTGCTTTAGTTAACCAGCGGTCTTTGGCGTTATCGTCTTCCAGCGAAGCCATATAAATCGCCTCACCGATTTTATCAGAAGCAGGTACCTCCACCAGTTCCACGATGGTAGCCAGGCGGGTGTTCAGGTTGGGATCTTTCAGGAGTGGCTGAATAGAACCGAAGCTCTGTTCGGTCTTGGGCAGTACCTGCGCGGCAGCCTTACGTACCCCGGCAGCGGGGTGGGAGAGGGCTTGCTTCGCGGCATTGATTGCTTCGGTGTTCGAGCCGTCCAGCATTCCCAACCCGTGCAGGGTCCATAGCGCGTGTACGGCGGGGCTATTCAGTCCGATTTCGTCTACCTTAGGATTACTGATAATTTTGTACAGAGACGGCGCTACCGACTTGTCCTGCAATTCCACCAGCAGGCGTTGGGCGGTCATCCGCCAGAACATGTTGTCGTTTTCCAAAGCTGCGACAAGACCGGGTACGTCCTTTTTTGACAACTTCATGGCGGGTTTGTTGGCCGCATTTTTATAAATGACGCGGTAAATACGTCCGTGATTGGTGTCGCGTAGCGGGCTAACGAATGCATTGCCCTGGCCGCGTGGCTGTTCCGTGAAAGGCAATATAAATTCCGATGGTGACTGGCGGGGCACGAACACGTTGTGCTGAATGATGAAATTGTACCAGTCAGCAATCCAGACCGCCCCATCGGGACCAACCTGTGACTGTACCGGACCGTACCATTCGTCCGAACTGGCGGTCAGATTCCAGCCGTCGCTTTCCTTGAAGCCCGCGCCATCGGGTTCGATAATGGCATTGTGTACCAGGCGCATGGTCGGTTCGCTCACGAAGGCAATCCGGTTCCAGTATTTTTTGGGAAAATCGCGGGCCGTGTAGAAGTGGTGCCCGGCGGCGGCCGTGTAGCCACCTACCACATCGACCTGCCGGATGTTCGGCGTCATGGTGTGGGCGTCGTAGTGACCGTCGATTTTTTGCACGGAGTTCACCTGCTCTTTCTCACCGGGTACAGCGCGAATCAGGTTGTTTTCGGGCATCGAATAAAATGCACTGTGGGTATTGTTGGCGGTGGAGAGGAAGATATTATTATCTTCCGTCACGCCCAACCCCCAGGTATTGTTGCTGCTTTTGCCCAGGTAGGCAAAGTCTTTTCCATCAGGCTTGAATCGAAACAGACCCATCGGGAAGCGGACCTCCTTCCCGTTGACAGTCCCATTGAAACCGGAGTACCCTACCGAACCCCAGATTTTGTTGTCAAACCCATAGATCAAATTGGAAGGGCCGGAGTGGGTATCACCTTTGCCCCAGCCGTGGCTGAGTATCTGGGTTACGTCTACTTTATCGTCGCCGTTGGTATCCTTCATGAAAAGAATGTCGGGAGCCATCGTAACGATGATGCCGTCGTTGGCGAATATGATGCTGGTGGGGATATTGAGTCCATCGGCAAAGACCGTAAACTTATCGGCCCTGCCGTCACCGTTGGTATCCTCACATATTTTGATTCGGTCATTAGCCTGGCCGTCCGTTTCCTTGAAGGTGTTGGGGTAATCGACCGACTCGACCACCCACAGGCGTCCGCGTTCGTCCCAGGCCATCGCGATCGGGTTAATGATGTCCGGCTCCATCGCAAATAGCTCAACTCTGAAATCGGGGAGTACCTGTGTGAGTTTTTGGGATTCTGCGGGAGAAAGTGCCTCCTGAAGCTTTGGTACGACATGCCGCTTGGTGTACTGAGCAATGGTATCGGCATTGTAAATGTCCACATCGGGAATTTTAAGCGCCGCGATCTGGCGCTGTACCTGATCGCCCAAGGACCACAGTACCCCGTTGCGTACCAGATTAAGAAAGCCAATATTTGACCAGGTACGGTCTTCATGGCCATAGGCGGTGTAGAATACCCGACCCTTCCCCTCGTTGCGTACCCAGGTATAGGGGTAATGCTTCCCATCTTCTACGCGCTCGGTCAGAACGGTCATGTCGGGATTGATGTTTTTTAGAATATAGGTTTCATCCCAGGTTTTGAAGTCCGTAATTCCTTTCAGCACCGGATGTTCGGGCTTAGTGATGGTAGCTTTAAAGTCGCCCGTTTTGTGAGAAGCGAATTGTCCGCCGATGGTTTTGATGTACCAGTCGGAATTCAGGAAACAACCCGAGGCCGAGTGCAGGGGTACCAGTCCCTTGCCGCCTTCCACGAATCCTTTCAGCGCGGCTTCCTGCGCGGGCGAAATCACATCGTGGTTGGCGTAGATAATTAATGCGTCGTATTTGGCCAGGTTCTCGGGATTCAGGTCGTTCAAATCGACGGTGTAGGAGGTGTTGATGCCGCTCTCGAAAAGCTTGATCGCCAACCAGGGAGCATACTTGCCCGAGTCGTGGTGCTTGCTGGTGTTTCCCAGAAACAGCACTTCGGCCCGACGGGCGTCACCGCTCCGCCCTTCCGCTTTGGAGACCTTTGAGGTACTGCTCCCCGAGGTACTCATTTTGTTCTGAGCGCAACCCAAAATGAGGAGTCCGGTCAGAAAAGCGGCGAGATACTTTCTCAGTAATACATTCATGAATTAAATTTTATTTAAACTGAAATTATCTTGTTGACAAAGCTACTATGTCAGATAAGCTACTCTTGGAAAAGCTGTAGGCCATAGGCTGAAAGCCTGGGATTGGTTGGGCCCATTGCTTCCAGTCAAAAGCCTACAGCCTCTGTTTATCACAATTGGATTTTCTCTATCTTAGAAAATACCAAATCC
>JBBRDE010000358.1:0-4732 GCA_038204185.1 Cytophagales bacterium | reverse complement strand
CGCTGGAACTCTATTCGTTGACCCGCTACGAAGTGACCTACCCGCAGCGTTTTGTCATGGCTAATCAGGAAGGCAAATATTTCTATTTGATTCCGAACGTCGCCAATGCTTCGAACGTAGCGGTTGAGGCATTGACCGAATCGGAGGGGCAGACCTGCCGGGTGTACGATGTTACCGATGCGGAAAACCCTCAATATTTGGAAAATAAGTACGAGAATGGTCAACTGAAAGTAAATGTACCCGGCACGGCGACGGGCCGTACGCTATTTGTAGCGAAATCACTCAAAAGTGCATCATTCCAGAAAATAACCTTTAAGCCTTATCCGACTGGGTTCGACTACGTAATTATCACCCACAGACTGCTGGAAAGCTCGGCGCAGGCCTATGCAGAATACCGCCGGTCAGAGGCCGGAGGCGGTTTTAAAGTGCTGGTGGCCGATGCCAAGGAACTCGACGATCAGTTCAATTTCGGAGAAAGAGGGCCATTGGGCATTCGCAATTTTCTGGATTACCAACTCCAAGACGGCAAGAAGGATAAGTACTTGCTACTCATCGGGAACGGCGTGAGTTTTCCCGATGTGTTGAAAACCTGGCAAGACCGCGACTACGTTCCCACGTTTGGGTATCCGGGTTCGGATGTGTTGCTGTCGGCCGGACTGGGCGGGACACAGCCCGATAGCGAGGCTTTCCGAACGGGTCGGCTCAGTGCTTCCAGCAACCGGGAGGTGCTGGCTTATCTTAGCAAAATCAAGGAAGTAGAGGCCACCGAAGCTGATTTATCGAACAAGAAAATTCTGCATCTGAGCGGAGGTAAATCAGCCGAAGAAATTTCTCGACTCAAAGCGATTCTGGGAGGAATAGAACCCCTGGTCGAAGATGCTTTCCTGAAAGGTTCGGTGGAGACGCTGGTTAAGCGAACCAACGAACCCGTGGAAAATGTGAACATTTCCGAGCAGGTAAACGCTGGCCTTGGCATGATTACTTTTATGGGCCACGCTTCGCCGACAGTACCCGATCTGAATATTGGTTTTGCCTCCTCTCCTAATTCTCGATTGAACAATAAAGGAAAGTATCCCTTCATGTATTTCAATGGATGCGGGGTAGGCAACGTCTTTTTTCGTTACGAAACACTGGCTACGGATTGGCTTATGGCACCTGACAAAGGGGCCATTGGCGTGCTTGCCAATTCATACTGGAGTTATGCTCCCACATCGGGGAAATATTTGAAGAAACTCTATCAGGCATTGTTTACGGAGGAGGAAACTTTGGGACGCCCCATAGGCGAGGTTTTGCAGAAAGTAAGCCATGATATTGCCACGAACTCATCGAATCCGTACGATATTGCCAACATTCATCAACTTATTCTGCTGGGTGATCCGGCCCTGGTCGTGTTCAGGATCAGTAAGCCAGACTATTCGGTAGGTGCCAAGGGCATTTTTATCCAAAGCAAAAACCCCTCCCTGGCCCTGGGCAAGGCGGATTCTATCCAGGTAGGCCTAGTGCTGGCCAATGTGGGAAAGTCGGAGTCGAACCGCACGATAAGTATTCGCCTCAAAAGAACACCTCTTAGTGGTTCTGCGGTAGTTTCGCAGCATGTCATTCGTGCTCCTGCGCTTCGGGATACGCTCTATCTGACATTCCTGAACAGCGGCCCACTTTCGGAGGTAGAGGTGCTGGTGGACGATAAAAAAGAAGTGGATGAGCTTCGGAGGGACAATAACCTGGCACTGCTCGCACTGGATTGGGATCGGGCAGCGGCCTCGGTGGTCTATCCGGCCTCCGTCCGGCCTGATCGGCTGAACCCAGTCATGCAGGTAAGTGTGAACGGCTTAATACCTGCCAACGACGCCAGAGTCGGCGCAAACCCCACGGTCGAAGTATTATTGAAAGACGAAAACCCGTTGGCCCTCGATTCCGGTCTGATCGAATTTTATCTGAAAGCCTGCGACAGTTGCGAGTTCAAAAAAATAGAGGCCGGGCAAATTAATTATCTGCTGGACGACGACAATAGTCTGCGAGCGACCTTTCAGGCATCGGGCGGACCGGGAAACTACACTTTGCTGGTACAGGGAAAAGACCGGAGCGGCAATAGGGTGGGCGAACCGTACCGCATCCGGTGGGTCGTTACGGAGAATGCCGAGCAGCCGGGCGTGCGGGTTAGTCCTAACCCAACGAGCTTCTACGCAAAATTTCTGGTACCCGTAGCCAAAGATTCCAATGGCCAGACCCTCAAACTGACGATTTATTCACTAGCCGGGCAGTTACTGGAAGCTATGGAATTTAAGCCCCATCCGGGGGAAAATGAATTGTATTGGCTCATCAAGCAACCGGCCGGAATGTACCTGTACAAAATTCAGGTGGACGATCAGGTGTACCATGGCCGGGTAGTGGTCAATTAAATCACTCTTTGCCGTACTTGCTTACCTTCATGGTACGGCTACTACCCGAATCTATTTTACCGCTACCGATGCAACTGGCTTCCTGACAGTATTCCAGAGCAATATCCTCTTTGTACACCAGCCCAATCCCCGGCGCGTACACCTCGTTACGTTTGTAGAGCGAAACCAGACTCGAGTCCCGCCGCTGTACTACCGTTAGGCTCTTCGGAAAATCATTCCGAGCCGGAAACGATGTACCGAATTGAACCTGATAGATTTCTTCGGGTTTGGCGTTGAGCAGGTTGCCGTTCCAGCTACTTTGGTCGGTAAGCGGAAATGTCAGTTTTACGAAAGCAACGTTATTTTCCACCCTGACCGCCCGGTCGGGTATCCGGTAGGCGGTCCAAATCGAATCCAGCGTCCAGGGAGCTTCCGGGCGAGATTTCTTGTATCGTTCGACGGGAAATTGTTCAATTCCGGTGGTTCCTATGAAAGGCTGACCGCATACTTCTCGCAAAAAGTAAGTCGCCCTACCGGGTACGGGCGAGGTGACAGCGTAGCGTACTTCGCTGACCTCGTATTCGATATACCTGCCGGCTTCCAGGGGAAAATAGTCATAGCCTGCGCCACGCCGGAGCGTACTATCGGGAGGCTCGCAGCCCAGAATGAGCAACAGGCTTATTACTGACCAGAAGCCTGTACTATTTTTCATGCTTTTTCATTTCTTCCAGCCACACCCCCAGAAACAGGGCCTTGGAAGCCAGGGTATAGTACCTCGACTTTTGGTTGAGAGGAATCGCTGAATTGAATAGAATTCCAACGACTTTGTCGAATTTCTTCTTGTCAACAATATCCCAGAGCAAATGCCCCCGGCAGAAGATCGATTGGGTTTGAAGATGGAGAATCTGGAAACTTAGCAGCCCATATTCGCTAAAACTGGTTTTGTGGCCCCGGTTCATAACTTCAGGGGGAAGGATGTCCTGCAAAGCCCGGCGAATTGTGGCCCGGCCTTTCCCATCGCCAAACTTTACCCGTTCCGGGATAGCGAGGGAGAGTTCTACCAACTTTTCATCAAAAAAGGGATGGGCGTAATGGTGACCGTAGTGTAAGCCAATGTGGTGCAGTTGCTCGGTGGCATCGACGTAAGATTTGTGGGTAATTTCGCGGAATTGCTCCGCGTAGGCTGCGTTCAGTCCGGTATACAGTGCATCGGCATTGGCGCTTGTCCTCGTTCCCTCCCATTGCGCGGCAAAGTCATGCGTCAGCAGATTTCCGGGGAGCGGGAATTTGAGTCGGGCCGTGAGTTTGTCGAGCCCTGAATTCAAAAAATCCCGGTAGGAATAGCCAAATTCCGGATTTAAAGCCCGCGCTGTTTTCAGAAAACTACCAACCTTTTTCTGCCGTACCATCGCCCATAGTTCGGTGGTCAGGTAGTGCCGGGCGTATCGCGTTTGCCTTTCAGTAAGGGGTAGGTTGAGCCAATCGGAATTCAAGTGGGAAAGATCCCGTTCCTGGGCGTATTGGAAAATGGCGCGTTTCAGGGACGACCAGTCGCCAGCCTCATGGTAATTCTGTATCAAACCATTGCCGTGCCCTACGACCGAATCGCCGTCGTGGCCCGTCAGCACCACATCGCATCCGGCCTGCCGTACCTGCTCGGCGGCGGCGAAGTGGAACGAGGAAGGTATGGGAAAATGCTCGGGCCGGTCGAACAACCGACTGAGCCGGGCCAGGGCACCGTACACGTCGACCTCGGGGCGACCCTCGTAATGCCGGGAGTGAATCTGGTTTTGCACCGCCCGCACAAAGTACCTTTCGTCGGTCGAAGGTAGGTCGGGATTGATGTAAAAGGTGGAAATCTTACCGACCAACTGCTGCGCCACGCAGGCCACCGAGGACGAATCGATTCCGCCGCTCAGGTGCGCACCCGGTGCGTCGTAGCCCTGGGTACATTGCCGGACAGAATCGAAAAAATAGGAGCGAAACAATTCAATGTACTCTTCTTCGCGGGTAATAGTTTTGTACCGGGCCGGATCGACCTTCCAGTAGCACCGCTGGGCTACCTGATTATTGTGGATCGTCAACTGGTGCGCGGGCAGGGCGGCTTTGACGTCTTTATAAAACGTGCGTTCTTCAAAACTCCCGGCGCTATTTTGGGGAACCAGAAAATTGCGGATTTTGACGTAGTCGATTGACTCGCTCGACGGATCAAAGGTAGGTAGGTAGCTGATTCGGTTGGCAAATGCAAAGTTGGAGCCAGGCTGATAGTCGTAGTAAAAGCTTTTGAACCCAAAACGATCGCGCGATACAAGTACCTTTTCGGCGTGTCGATCCCAAATCAGAAACACAAACTC
>JBBRDE010000357.1:0-4769 GCA_038204185.1 Cytophagales bacterium | reverse complement strand
ATCCGACCCGCTTGGCACGGGAAAACTGCTGGGATTCAGTCGTCTTTATCAACCCGATGACCCTGTTTCCACGATTGGAGGTAGTGTGCCGCATGCTTATCCGCCCTTAAAACTGGAAGAACTTGGTTCGGGGCCGGATGTCCCCATGCCGAAAGAAGCCCAAAACCCGGCTCCGGCCCGGCAATTCGAGCAGCGGCAGGACAGTGTGACGATATTGATTCCCGCGGGAAAGGGGCTGGAATACAAAATGAATGTTCTCAAACACGGAACGGTAAAATACGAGTGGGTCACCGACCAGGGCGTGCTGTATTTTGATTTTCACGGGGAGGTAAAGGAAGCAAACCCCGGCAAAGACGTCTTCTTTGAAAGCTACACGGCCGCTTACTCAAACAACATGATCGGTACTTTTCTGGCCCCGTTTGAAGGCAGACACGGTTGGTATTTCAAAAACAAAGGCGAAACAGATATTGTGGTAAGCCTGCGTTTGAGTGGTCAGTATACCCTGTGATCGTTGTGGGAAGGGCTATATTGGGTTAAATTAAAAGAAAGGCTGGCACCGGCCACCGGAATGCCGGCCCAGCGAAAAAACCGTCACGAACTTCATGTACGGTTTTTGTTTTCCGTAAGCCCGGTATTTTCAATCCTAAGGCGTTTGCTACCGAACCAGATTG
This sequence comes from Cytophagales bacterium, assembly GCA_038204185.1. Classification (GTDB taxonomy): domain Bacteria; phylum Bacteroidota; class Bacteroidia; order Cytophagales; family Spirosomataceae; genus Salmonirosea. The sequence goes on along the minus strand of JBBRDE010000357.1, from coordinate 4,098 downwards.
ACCGATTAGGGCGGGGCGACGCTTTCGCGGAGAATGAAAAACCATTAAAGAAGTAATGCCACCACCCTCTGCAAATACAGAGGGTGGACATTCCAGCCGCGCCTCGTGCGAAACCCATAATCATTTAAACGTAATGTCTATGGCCGTCCAAGTTTTCCCCGCCTGCCGCACAGGATTGATTAGCCAGCACCGCCGCTTGTCGGCTGTGGTGAAAGATGTGCGGCATATGTTAGTGTCAGATGCCTTTTAGCGAAGGGTAAATGTTTAGTGGCAGGCGGCGTATCTTCTTTTGAAGTCCGAAGCTGAGTTGAAGGGAAGGAAAATAGCCAAACCGATTTTCTGTCATTACGTCCGATAAGGGTGTAATGATCCGGTTTATCGGTACAGCGAACTTGCTTAACTTTCGGTCGGCCGGTGCGGAAAAACTATGCATGAACCAAAAAAACGCTGTGGGCGTGTTCAGTATGAGGAGCCTTTTAAAATGTTTGCTTAACATAAGTCATACTTATAAAACAATTGTAACCATAAGCCGATATGTTTATAATAATCACCAATTCAGCTGTCTTGCTGCTGCTGTGTCTTTACGGCGTATAACTCCTATTTCTCATAATTACCCCACAGTGGAGGCTTGGGGGGCTTACCTTACCCTTAATCTAATCTATCGGCCCCTCGCTGCTTACTCCCTCGGAGCCATACCCCCCCCGGTCGAAACCAGAATTGGTGGCGTTGGCAGGCACCACCCGGTTCCATCCAGTCAGAAGGGCTTACACTACGAGAACTAAACCGACGGACAGAAGTCACGTACGGGGGTATTTCGCCCAACACACAGGCCGAGGCTCTGGCACGGTTGCTAATGCTGGATACTCCCTTACCTAACCAGAGTAGTCTGTTCTTTGGGAGTTTCCATTCCAATACAAATGCCAAATTTGACCACTCCCCACTACCTGCTTTTTATAGGTCGCTCAACCGTCAGTCGATCCCTTTCAAAATTGCGGCCACTTTGGTAATCACGTGGTACCTTCAGATCAACAACATTGTCGAACATATCCTGAAGCTTAGCCTGACCATGAAAGGCAGTTCGGTAACCGTTCATTTCGAGGGAAAGCGGAATACCCAATACCAGAATGAGAACTAGCAGCAGAATATCAAAATAGATGGCACCTGCGATTTGACACAAGATGTTTCTGCCAGTCCAGTAAAACTCACTTCTTACCTGCCATACCGGTAGGTAAGAAGTGAGCCATATTTTCCCGTAGAGCAACCTTTCACACTGCTCCTTTTTTATTCTAATTGGTGGCTGCTTTCAAAGCCTTTCGTAAAACGATTTCAAAACGAACAGCCTGAAATCCCGGCACAGGCTGAACCACTCTTCACGGCACATATCGAAGCGCATTTTGGGAACCAGTTCTAACTCTGCTCCCTCTTCAGTTTGGATGGTTAGGAATTTGGGATGAAGGGCGTCGTGACCGTAGCGGTCGAACACTTGTTGTAATTGGGGACATTTGGTTTTGGGGTTGTTTAAAGGGGACTCTTTGGTTGAAGTTGACTCGTCAGTTGATTTCATCGGTTAGGTTTTCAATTCCACATGTCGTACACACACCTGAACCCGCTATCCGTTTTACTCTACAAAACGGATAGAGTTTTAGGTCGGGCAAATATATTGGAAACCGCTGGGCCTGGCAATACGTCTTTAGTCGTATTTTACCGAAACAGCCTAAGAATCGCAAGAAAGTAGCACATACGTACAAATACGTACACTGGCCCAAAAACCGCGTTTCTATTGATTCTGCATGATTTTATGGAGTAGTTGGACTTTGCTGGTGACGCCGGTTTTTTGAAAAATATTTTCAATGTGTTTCTTGACCGTCCCCTTGGAAATATACAGTTCTTCGGCGACATTCTTGTACGTTTTCCCCGTTCTTACCAGCCGAACTACCTCCTTCTCCCGCGTGGTTAAGTTGAAAAAGGTCATGTTTATCTCAAAGACCTGAATATTCCTCTCGATGACATCGACTATGCCGTTGGGAGGAATTTCTGTTTCAACTGCTTCAAAAGCTTGTAGTTTCTCACGGTCCAGCCTGGCTTGTATGATAGATCGTCGGATGAACAGAAACGTTAGGATTGTGAAACCCAGATTGGTGATGATTGCCTCGGTAACCTGGTCGATGCCCGGAAAAAAGGCTATGGCCACGAAGGGAACCACGGAGAAATACATCCCAATTTCTTCAAAAAATTCCCGATTTTCAATCTGCTTTTTGAAGGCTTTGTGGATAGATTGGTACATCACATAGGCCAGTACCAGACTGTACGCCGCCGGGATAATCAGACCGTGGGCGATAGCGCTGTCAATATCGCCAGTGAGCAGATATTCTGTGGTAAAAATCAGAGTGAAGGGGATATAAAGAAACAAAACAACCCCATAGGTGGCGTGAAAGCGCAGACCTTCCAGATTGTAAGAGCGATAAAAATAGTAGGGGAAGTAGCTGGCCATGACGAAGCCAGCCGCGTAGGTGAACGCGTACTGAATCACCATGGGAATGTTAACGAAGCGAGGATCCGGGAACAGCCCCATCGCCAGGTTTTTGACGATAAGCAGACCAAGCAGGATCAAGTAGTACTTGCGGTTTTGATCTTTTGGCCAGCACAGGTAGTAGTAGAGTTGATACACGAAGAAAGCCGCCTCGATGACTACGAAGCAGAAGGTAACGATGTGTATGTCTGTACCGAAAACGTGCATATGGATATTGTTGTCTCATAAATCCCTTTTCAGTAAAAACAGGTCGTAGCTGAGGAGAATCTCGCCATAAATGGAAAATCCATGCTTCCCGTACCAGGGAATATTCCGCTGCGTGGAGGTTTCCAGGTAAACGGGCCTATTCATTCCATGGGCATCAGCCAGCAGCTCATCGAGGAGCTGACTCCCGTATCCCTTCCCCTGGTGTTCAGGCAATACGCCGAGAAACCACAGGTGGTAAATAGGCATAGCCGGATGATGCGCATGTACCTGGCTCTCCCGGCCAAGAGCCTTGCCAATGTTCCGTAGGCCGATTGATTTGAGTATCAGTCCCCCCATCAGCAGCAGGCTTCGAACCGATGCCCGCTTGCGGTCGGGAAAAATCACAAGTGCGCAGGACTTTCTATTTTCGGAAATCACCACCTTTCCCCACAGCCTGCACATTTCAAACGAATAGGCAATCAGCTCTTTTATCCGTTGCATTCGTTTGGCATCCTGCGGAATCAGGTAATTCACGCTCTTGTTGTCATCAAACGACCGCGCCAGAATCTCGACGACCAATTCTTTATCCCTATTGGTGGCTTCAACCATTTCAAAAGTGGCTTATTGGAACAGGGCGAACGAACACGAGATTCAAAAATGAACTTCGCTCCGATAATCCAGAAAAAGTGGGGTATAGTGTTGTTAGTAACCGAGGGAGAAACTTCAATAAAATTTTCGTACCTAAGCAGTTAGTACCTCGAAATGGTCTGGAGCCGCTTTCAAACGGAATCTCTTAACCTCTGATTTTGGAAAATCGTGGCGATTTTATCCCAGTACCAGTTTCATCAGCCTTCGGCCTGTCCAATTCCCGCGAATTTTCCTGCTTCACCGCCTGGCTTTGTGGTGTACTTTCGAGACTCTGGTCAGCTGATTCTTTATCTGGCTTCAAACTCTCGGTCAGACGCTTTTCGATGTCGGAAAGGTTGGCTTTGAGTTCTCTCAGCTTCCCTTCCTTCGGCCAAGGCTTGTTTTGGGATTCCGAGGCAATTTTTATGTCGCGCGTCAGTTCTTCCTGCTTTTCCTGTTGATGTATCAAAAGTTTGGCAATCTGCTCGCTCGAGGTGGCCTTGTTCACGTATTCCCCAGCCGTCCTGATTTTTCCCGAGTTGAGGTAGCCGTTGTTGTGGCGGTAAACGATTCCGTTGGGCGACCTCACATCCCATTTGTGCTGCGTGTGACCATCGAATTTGAAGGTGTCTACCGAAAGTTCAAAGCCGTTGAAGGTGGCTATTTTTGCAATGCCAACTACCTTTTTTTGCTGAGCGGTCAGCATAGAAATGCCTAACTCCTCAATTTTGTCTTCTTCCACCAGCGGGCGATTC
>JBBRDE010000356.1:0-4819 GCA_038204185.1 Cytophagales bacterium | reverse complement strand
GACTTCACCGACATCGTGAAAGCGCGCCAATAAGAACGAAGTAGACAGTGAGATAGCCTATAATGTGCAGAAAGGGAGGAAGCGACTAGGCCTAGTCGCTTCCTCCCTTTCTGCACATTATAGGCTATCTCACTTTGAAAGTCCATAGTTCTTCGCAGCCTTACCCCCATCACTGGATCGCCAGCCGCCTCGGGGCGCCCCGCGGTCATCATTCATAGACCTTCTCTCCTTTTTTCAGCCAAATACCCCAGGCGGGTGAATAAGCATGTACCTTTTGGGTGGGTTTGCCTGCCCTATCCACGATAGGGTACCCCTGATTTACCCACTCGAACAGACTACCGTACAAATTCTGCACGTTGCTAAATCCAGCGTCGATCAGCTTCTTACCTACCTTCTCGCTTCGCACCCCCACCGAACAATACACGACGATAGGGGTACTCTTGTCCAGATCTTTCACTTTTTCCAGCGAAAACTCCTCGTAGCCCACCCAACGGGCTTGGGGAATATGGCTCACTTTAAACTCTGGGTAGGCTCGGGTGTCTAAAAAATGGGCGGGTTTCATTTTAGAAGCTTTTTCGCAGCTAATCAGCGGGACGTCGTTTTTATACAGGGTTTTGAGGACAGCCCGATACGCTCCGCTCGTAATTTGTCCACAGGCCATATTAAAAGTGCCGAGCAGTAGAAAGTACACAATAATCTGTGTTTTTTTCATCATATTGCGTTATATTAGTGCGCTAAGGCCCTTTTGGTATTTCCCTCCCCTATTTGTAGTAGCATTAGTTTAAAGTCGTAAACACATCATATGAAGAATTGGTTTGGTCGGGTGTATCGTTCAAGATTTATTAAAATAGCGCTGGGCTTAATTATAGCCCTGATAGTCAGTTCAGTAGTAGCACCGGCCTGGATGCTACCTGAATCCATTCCCTTTTTTCCCATCAGCAAGCCCGCGCAAAAAATACCTTTCAAACCCGTTTCAAAGCTCCGAAAATACTACAAAGCCATAGAAGTACTGCCTGAGAACGCCTGGGCGGACAGTACCCTGCGAACCCTTTCTCTGGACGAAAAAATCGGTCAGTTTTTTATGCTCGCCACTTTTTCCAACCGCAACGAATCTTACTACCAGTCAGTGGATCGGCTCATTGCCGATTACCATTTGGGGGGACTGATATTCTTCCAGGGCGGTCCATACCGTCAGGCGCTGTTGACCAACCGGTATCAGAAAGCATCTAAGGTACCCCTCTTTATCGGTATCGACGGTGAATGGGGCCTGGGAATGCGCCTGGACAGCACCATGACTTTTCCCAAACAAATGGTATTGGGAGCCATTCGCGACGATAGCCTGATCTACCGCATGGGCGACGAAATCGGGCAGCACTGCCGCCGCCTTGGTATTCAGATCAATTTCGCTCCGGTGTCCGACATCAACAGCAACCCCGATAATCCGGTGATCGGTTTTCGTTCGTTCGGGGAAGACCGCGACAACGTAACCCGCAAAGCCGTCGCCTACATGAAGGGATTGCAACACAACCGGGTCATCGCCACGGCCAAGCATTTTCCCGGCCATGGCGATACCGATGCTGACTCACACTACACGCTGCCGGTGGTAACACATTCGTCGGATCAACTGCGTGACATCGATTTGTATCCCTATCGCCGCCTGATTGCCGACAGTCTGATGGGTGTACTCACCGGACACCTGTACATTCCGGTGCTAGACAATACGCCCCAACTGGCTACGTCGCTTTCGGAAAAAGTAGTGACGGGCCTCCTGCGCAATCAAATGGGCTTTCGGGGACTCGTGTTCACCGATGCCATGAATATGAAGGGGGTACTCAAAACGGGTAAGGCTCCCGATGTGAATCTGAAAGCACTCCTGGCTGGCAACGACATCCTGCTCTATCCCGAAAGTGTGGGAGAAACCGTCCGCCGCATCAAGGAGGCTTTGGAGCAAGGTACCATCACCGAGCAGTTCATTGACGAAAAAGTAGGCCGGATTCTGAAAGGGAAATACTGGGCCGGACTGGGTAAGTACCAGCCTATCGACCTTAGAAACCTGTATCAGGACTTGAACAACGAAGGTAGCCAGGAACTGGCCCGCGAACTGAGCGAAGCATCGGTCACAGTGGTGCGTAACGAGGGCAATTTAATTCCTTTCGGATCGCCGGAAACCACGAAGGTAGCCTCCGTCACCGTCGGTGCGGGCACAGGTACGGCTTTTCAGAAAATGATGAGCCGCTACGCACCCGTGCGCCACTTTATTTTTGAGGATAAACCCAATAGCGAGCAGGAAATTACCGACATGCTTACCTACCTGCAACCGTACGATGCGGTGGTGGTAGGGGTGCACCAAATAAGCAACTCCCCCCGCCGCCGCCACGGAATATCTAACGGAACGACCGATTTTGTTGCCCGGCTCAAAGGGCAGGGCAAGAAAGTAGTGCTATGCCTCTTCGGTTCGCCTTATAGCATTAGATTTTTCCCCCCGACCGACGCCCTGCTCTGCGCCAACGAAGATAACGAGACCACCCAGCAGGTCACCTCGCAAATCCTGTTCGGTGCGCTACCCGCGTTGGGCAGCCTCCCTGTGTCGGTGGCCGGCTACCAGCCCGGTACCTTTGCCGAAACCGCCGTGCTGGACCGTATAAGCTACGGTACGCCTGAAAGCGTAGGTATGGACGGCAACATACTGCGTAAGATTGATAACGTAGTCGCCGACGCCATTAGCCAACAGGTGTTTCCAGGTTGTGAACTGGTGGTGGCCCGGAAGGGTAAAATCGTGTATTCCAAAGGTTACGGTGCCCTGAACTACCGAACAAGAGAACGCGTTACGCCCGAAACACTGTATGATGTTGCCTCCATTACCAAGGTATCAGCCACATTACAGGCTGTTATGTGGCTGTACGACCAGAAGAAAATGGATCTGGATCAGAAGGCTTCTTTTTACCTACCCGAACTGAAAGGTACGAATAAGCAGAGTTTCACAATTCGTGAATTACTCCTTCACCGTGCGGGTCTGGTATCCTTTTATCCCAAGCTCTGGGCCAACACCATGACGGGCGGCGGGGGCCTGTTGCCTGACTATTATAGTTCCGTACTCGATAGCGCGTACTACCTGCAGGTTGCTCCCAAACTATTTGCCAAGCCTGTACTCCGCGATTCGGTGTGGAAATGGGTGATCGAATCGCCCCTGATCAGTCGCCGCGACCGCTCCGGGCGGTACGCTTATGTGTACAGCGACCTTGGTTTTCTGACTTTGCAAAAAGTCGTGGAACGACTGACCGGGCAGCCACTTGATATTTTTGTTCACAAAACATTCTACGAACCTTTGGGTTTGTCCGCGCTGGGTTTCAATCCCCTGCGCCGCTTCCCCGCCGAACGCATTGCCCCCACCGAGCAGGATTACCGCTTCCGTAGCCAATTGCTGCAAGGCACTGTGCACGACCAAATGGCGGCCATTCAGGGAGGGGTATCGGGCCATGCCGGACTTTTCGGCACGGCCACCGATCTGGCCACGCTGATGCAGATGGATCTGTGGAAAGGCAAGTATGGCGGGCGGCAGTTTTTCCAGACCGGTACGGTACCCGTTTTCACCCGACTGGCCGATGAGGCTAGCCACCGGGGGCTAGGCTGGGAAAAAGTACCCGCTTCGGGCAACAGCTCATACGTGTCGGATCGGGCGTCGGCCAATTCATTCGGCCATACAGGCTTCACCGGAGCCATGGTCTGGACGGATCCGGATGAAGAATTGATCTTTGTGTTTTTGTCCAATCGCATTCATCCCGATATGGAGAACAAAGGGATCACGACGCACCGTACCCGCCGCAAAATCCACGATATCATTTACGAATCACTCATTCAGTCCTAGGTACCCTCTTTTTTTTAACATACACCAACCACCGTAGGCGTATCCCAAATGGGTAGGTCTACGGTGGCTTGCATTTAAAAAAAGGCTACCTTTATCCGCAAAATACACCCGGCTCGGGTGCTGATAACATAATAAAATAAACCATACCGTATGAATTTTAGATTTTTTACTCACTGGATTTTGGCGGGACTGATTGGAATGAGTTTGATCAGTGAGTCAAAGGCTCAAACGATTACCACAGGGGTACTTTCTGCATCCGAACTCTGTGTCCCGGCATCGTTGTCTGTACCTTTCACCAAAACAGGGACTTTCGGCGCGGATAATACATTCACCGTAGAACTCTCCGGACCATCCGGCAGCTTTAGCACACCACGCGTTCTGGCCCCCACTGGCACCGCAAGCCCCCTTGTCGTAACAATTCCGGCCGATGTAGCCAACGGAACCGGCTACCAGGTACGGGTGGTTTCGAGCAACCCAAAAGTAGTGGGGACCACAAGTGCCACTGTTCTTACGTTGCAACAGGCACCTGCTGCGCCCAATGTTGCCACAACCGCGTATTCCTATTGTACAGGCGCCACCGCCGTTCCATTGAGCGCAACTGCTTCGGGCAGCAACACCCTCCAGTGGTACGATGGTGGAGGAAATCCCCTTGCCTCCGCACCGATACCGCCTACGACCACGGCGGGTACGCAGACCTACTCCGTGGCTCAGGTAACATCGACAAAGTGCACAAGTCCCAAGGTGACCATTACCGTTAATATTGTTGCGCCACCAGCCGCGCCCGGCGTCAGCCCCTTGCAGGTTTGCCAGGGAGCGGGGGCCGGCGCCCTGACGGCCAGCGGGGCCAACCTGCTGTGGTACGCCGCCGCTTCGGGCGGCACGGGGTCGGCCACCGCCCCCACGCCCGCCACGGGCACGGCCGGCACCACCTCGTACTACGTGAGCCAGTCAGCG
>JBBRDE010000355.1:0-4824 GCA_038204185.1 Cytophagales bacterium | reverse complement strand
CCCAGTTTTCGCGGTCGAGGCTGCGGTACTGGATCGCCTCGGCCAGGTGTTCGATCTTGATCTCGTCGCTATCGGCCAAATCGGCAATAGTACGGGATACTTTCAGGATGCGGTCGTAGGCGCGGGCCGAAAGCCCCAGGCGATCCATCGCAGTGCGGAGCAGTGCCCGGCCCGCGTCGCCAATTTCACATATCTCCTTCACCATTTCGGGCGGCATCATGGCGTTGGAGTAGATGTCGTTACGGTCTTTAAAACGCTCGGTCTGCCGCTCGCGGGCTTTGATTACACGCTCGCGGATTACATCGCTGCTTTCGGATTTGCGGGTAGAGGAAATCTGGTCGAACGACACCGGCGTTACTTCTACGTGCAGGTCGATGCGATCGAGCAGTGGACCGCTGATTTTGTTAAGGTACTTCTGCACCACACCCGGCCCGCAGACGCACTCTTTTTCGGGATGATTGTAATAGCCACACGGACATGGGTTCATGCTGGCGATGAGCATGAAATTGGAGGGGAATTCCACGGCCATCTTGGCGCGGGAAATACATACTTTCCGCTCTTCCAGCGGCTGCCGCATCACTTCCAGCACGGTGCGCTTGAACTCAGGCAGCTCGTCCAGAAAAAGTACCCCATTGTGCGCCAGCGAAATCTCGCCCGGCTGCGGGAAACTACCTCCCCCGACCAGCGCCGCATCGCTAATGGAGTGGTGCGGTGCGCGGAATGGACGCCGGGAAATCAGGGTAGATCGCGACCCCAGTTTTCCGGCTACGGAGTGAATTTTGGTGGTTTCCAGTGCTTCTTGCAACGAAAGAGGCGGCAGGATGGAAGGCAATCGCTTGGCCAGCATGGTCTTGCCCGCACCGGGCGGGCCGATCATGATGGCGTTGTGACCACCAGCGGCGGTGATTTCCAAAGCCCGTTTGATGTTTTCCTGTCCCTGGACGTGCGAGAAATCGGCCTCATAGTCGTTGACGGTATTCATGAAAATGTCGCGGGTATCGATTACCAGCGGTTCGATCTCACGCTTTCCCTCGAAAAACTCCACGGCCTCCTGCATGGTTTGCACGCCGATGACGTCCAGTTTATTGACGATAGCGGCTTCGGGTGCATTTTCGGTGGGTAGAATGAATCCTTTCATTCCCTGCTTGCGGGCTTCAATAGCAATGGGAAGTACCCCTTTGATAGGCCGCAGCTTGCCATCAAGTGATAACTCACCCATAATCACGTAATCTTCCAGATTACGCTCGCACTTGATTTGTTCCGACGATTCCAGCACGCAGAGCGCGATGGGCAGGTCATAAGCCGAGCCTTCCTTGCGCACGTCGGCGGGGGCCAGGTTGACGACTACCTTTTGGCGCGGCATCCGGTAGCCGGAGTATTTGAGCGAGGCTTCCACCCGCTGCTCGCTTTCCTTGACGGCGCTGTCAGCCAGGCCTACCATAAAAAAACGAAGGCCCTGACTGACGGTGACTTCAATGGTAATCATCGAAGCATTGACGCCATAGACCGCACCGCCGAAGGTTTTGGAGAGCATAATTCTTAAAAGAAATGGGATTAGGGATATTTGCAAAAATAGAACAATTTGCGCCAACTTACCGAAAGTTCGCGGCATAGTACCCCTACCAGCAGATCTGTCCAGGTTTCACGCGTTACGGCTTACCCCGCATATCCGACAGCACGATAACAATCCCCACAATGCTGGAAACTATGAATAAAATCGTGGCGATCAAGGTAAGGTACCCCCCGGACGGCGCCGCGCCCTGATCGCTGGCAACGTAAAAATTATTTTTGAGCAATAGCCATAGTAGATTCCCAACGCCCAACGATAGCATGAGGATGAATAGGACCAAGCTCAGTTTCGACTTCTGCTGAGATTTCTTCATTAATCAAAGGTAGCCATAAAAGAGGGTTAGGGGTACCTAATGTGTAGCCTATTTGAGCACCCCCTATTCGCCGATAGAGTATACTGCCTGGGTGTCCACAAGCGGACAATATTCTTTTGTAATTTCAATATAATCTACTGATAGTCAATAGTTATATATCACTGGCACAGGCTTGGTAAATAGTGTGCAGGAACTTGTTAGAAGAATCTACCTCGTCTTTCTGTTCCTGAAAAAGTAAGTAACGTATCTACTACCAAAACCAGTAAACAATCAAAAAAGCCATGAAAACTGTAAAACACATCCTGAGGGCCACCCTGTTCGGCCTGTTTCTCAATCTCCCAGAGACTACTCACGCTTCGGACTCCTTACCGGATCCATCCACGGTCCATCCCCAAAAAACCTCCTTCCAGGTGGCGATGTACAGGATAATTAATTCCCTGAACATGAATCTGCGGATTGAGAAAATGGGGGATGAACAATTGACCATCAAAATACTGGATCAGCGCGGAAAGGTTTTGTATAAAGAACTCTTGGGCAAGAAGCGGCACATGTATGCCCGCGTACTTAACTTCTCAGAGCTGGGCGACGGCGAGTACAGCATCGTGGTTTCCAACGGAAAGGAAGAGATTGTGAAGGATTTGAGTCTCTCTACCAAAGCGCTCTATGAGATGCCCAAGCGGCTACTAATAGCCGGGAACTAGTGGTATAGGCTCAATTTGGCGGATTGCCCGACTTCGGATGGCGAGTTCGTAAGTGGTAGGTCCTGACCATCTGCTCTTTACCCGCCAGGCGCCCGCTTGCATTGTAACATTCTGGCAGATTCGCGGAAATTAGGCCAGTGGTTAGGGCGTCGGGGGGGAAATACTCGACGCCCGCCCTAACCACTAAATCAGCCGATAGACCGTCAGAAAGTTTAGTAACTCCGTGGTGTCTCCCATGCCACATTTCCTGAGCATGTTTCTTCGGTGAGTATCCACCGTATGGGAACTCAGAAACAGCTTTTTAGCAATAGCCTCGCTGGTTAGCCGCTGTCCCATCAGTCGGGCGATTTCCAGCTCTCTTTTACTCAAACCTTCCAATTTTTGGCACGCGCCAGTGGTATTGTCTACTTCGTACATCAAATTCTCCCGCCCGTCGGTCAGGCGCAGGTGCTGATGGCCATCCCGCTTTAGATTCGAAATATCCGATATGATGGCTATTAAGAATAAAATATTGCCTTCTGTATCACGCCTGAGGGCGTGCCCCTCCTGAACAATGCGGTGGATGCTACCATCCGGGCGCGCCATCCGGTAGTCCAATATGGCCCGGGATTCTCGGGCCTGAACGTCGGAGAGGGCAACCATGTACTGACTCATCAGTCGGGTCATTTCCTCCAGTCCGTGGTAATCAGGGCCAGGCAGCCTAGAAACGTAGAAGGCCACCCCTTCCTTCAACAGTATTTCCCTACTCCATCCGCATACCCTTTCGACATCGCCAAAGATACACGTATAAACCATATTCTTAAGGTCTATCACGGCTAGCGATGAGTCCCGGATAAGCATGGTTTCGTTAAGCAGGGGATTATCCCGGATCAGCGCCTCGATTTCTGCTATTTCTGATTCAAGTAAGTCAGACTTCCAAATCTTACGTAGAGATGTCAAATCGAAGGCGCCGGGGGGTGAGGGTATCATGGTGTGTTTGTTTAAATTATGTGTAAAATACTCAATAGGTAGTATTGACGCAACCCTTTGAATAATAGATTTTTGCAGGTAACATAAATCCACCCCTCCCTATGCCCAGCCCTGTACCCTCACACCTATATCCACCCATTCCCATTGGCGGCCATCGCTGTCTCTCCCCGCGACAAATCGTGCGCCTGGAGGCCGATCGCAACTACACGATCATCCACCAGGTCGGTGGCCGGAAATTTCTCGTTTCCCTTACCCTGAAAGTGGTCGAAGATCGTATGAAGCCTTATGATTTCCTGCGCATCACGCGTGGTGATGCCATCAATCCTTATTTTATCAAACAAGTAGGCGAAAACGGCACCGTATTACTCATGGATGGCACGCAAATATGCCTGTCGAGGCGACGGAAAGACCTATTTGCCTCGTTGTTTAGGCAATTCATCCAGGAGTGATCCTACGAGTGCAACCGCTTCTGTTTTTCTCACGGCACTACTCTAGTCTAATTTCTCCGTTTTCCACGTGTGGGGAACTGCTTTTTTTAGTGTACTATTCTGCAACACGCGTCCAGCGGGCGTAGTAGCCGTTTATGGCGATACAGACCCTTAATGAAGGATTCTGTGTGGATTGATGAACAGGATGCATCAAGGGGCAAAGCGTGGCATGGCTCAGGGAATGTAACAGACCGGAAACTCAGGGCCCTGGTTAGGACTGTTTGATGTGGATTGTTTTGGCCTGTTCGTTAAACGGGAGGGGTTCGTCCCAGACGGGCTTCTATAATTTGATACAAAATCTACCCTTGGAAGACTTACTTACACCGCGCTGCACGCGCTTTACCTGGCAAAGCAAACAGGTTTGTTTACATATCTGATTATTAGTAGCGGCATCCTGCCAGGAGGCTTCGCTATGGATTTCTTTCCCGTTTTTAACCTCATTCAACCGATCCAGCAGGCTATCCACCATGTAGGATAAATCGAGTTTGAAAGCGAGTTCAAAACAGTAATCTACGGACTCTTCATCATTCCAATTAATCTTATCAATCAGAAATGTAAGAATGGTTTCATTGTTTGTCATGAGTAAATTGTAAAGGGAAAAACTTACTTATCCAACCTGCTACAATCTTAATGCCAATTTTTTGTTTGTGTCTTTCAAATCATCTTAACCCGCTGATCTACTGGATACAATTTCCGTAAAATCGGTTTTAAATTTACGGTATTATGATCTGATCGTCGAAGCGACAAGCATCAAAGAACGCCTTGTCGCCCTAGCAAATTACG
>JBBRDE010000354.1:0-4826 GCA_038204185.1 Cytophagales bacterium | reverse complement strand
AAGTTCGGCCGCTTTGGCTACTATTGCGTCGGTGAGGGCTTGCCCTTCCATAGGCGTGTTGTGGTTTGGATGTCAGATACCCAAAACTAACACGCCTTCTTTTATCTAGTGCTTTGACTCAAAATATTACCGAACCATTGTCATCCTATCATTCAAAATTAATCTGGTACTGCGCCCGGCAATTGGGTTTCGGATGGATTGAGAGCCATCATGCCGTTACGGACGATGGCTTTTTTGGCTAGATTTATTTTAAAGCTGTTGAATTCGTAGCCCCTAGCGCCTTGAAGAATAAGGTCGGCAGCGGCGGCAAAGTTTTGGGGGTTAGCCTCCTTATTTATCAAAAACTCCTCCCCTGCTTTCACCCGCCAGGGCTTATGCGCCACGCCACCCAAGGCAATCCGGGCTTCTTTGATCGTATTGCCTTCCAGTTCCAGTCCCGTAGCAACCGACACCAAAGCAAATGCGTAGGAATTACGGTCGCGGAGTTTGAGGTAGGAATAGTTATTGGCAAAACCTTTCGGCGGCAAATCGAGACTGGTGATCACTTCACCTTTTTGCAGGTTATTGTCCAGCTCGGGGGTATCACCCGGTAAACGATGAAAATCAGCAAAGGACAGGGTACGTTCACCTTGCGGGCCGGAAATATTTACCGTAGCTTCCAACGCAGCCAACGCGACGCACATATCAGAGGGAAATACCGCGATGCACTGATCACTTGCTCCCAAAATCGCCATGATTCGATTATACCCGCCAAGGGCTGAGCAACCACTACCGGGTTCGCGCTTGTTGCAGGGGGTATTGATGTCATAAAAGTAGTAGCAGCGGGTACGTTGTAATAAATTACCGCCATTGGTAGCCATGTTGCGGATTTGTCCCGACGCGCCCGCAAGGATAGCCCTGGCCAAAAGGGGGTACCTTTCTTCTACCAAAGGATAGTAAGCTGTGGAGGCATTGGTGACTAAGGCTCCCAGTCGCAGGCCACCATCAGCTTTTTCTGTAATAGCGCGGTGATTGGATAGGTGATTGATATCGATCAATGTGCTGGGCCGCTCGATATTATACTTCATCAAGTCGATGAGATTGGTACCGCCCGCTACGAATTGGGTACCGTCTTTTGCACCCAGCCGGATCGCCTCCGGCAAGTCGTGGGCTTTGGTATAGCTGAAATTATTCATATTTGGGATTTTAGATTCTGGATCTAGGATTCTGGAAAAAACTTATTTCATCACTCATCATCTATCACACATCATTCATCCTTAGATTTCATTCCTTCCTTCACTTCCATAATGGCATCGAGAATGTTGCTGTTTGCTCCGCAGCGGCATAGGTTGCCGCTCATGGAGTCGGCTACTTCGGCCCGGCTATGAGCGTGGCCTTCTTTCAGCATCCCGACGGCACTACAAATCTGCCCCGGCGTGCAGTAGCCACATTGAAAAGCATCGTGTTCGATAAAGGCTTTTTGCAAAGGGTGCAATTCGTCGTCGCTGGATTCGATGCCTTCGATGGTGGTGATTTCGGCTCCTTCCTTCATCATGGCCAGGGTAAGGCAACTGAGAATACGGTTGCCGTCGCAGATGACAGTACAGGCCCCGCATTGGCCGTGGTCGCAGCCTTTTTTGGTCCCCGTGAGCCCGATGTACTCGCGCAAAGCATCCAGCAGGCTTACCCACGGCATGATCTGCAATTGCCTGGGTTTACCGTTAACAGTCAGCGTAACAGGCTGGCTGTTGAAATTGACCTGAGTTGTAGGGAGAATGGTAGCGTTTTCGGTGAGCATAACCGTTGGGTGTAGGATGGTAAAGTGCCTGGGCAAAGAACTCTTGAGCATTAAACAACTATGCCAACAGAAATCCCTGGCGGCAAAGGACTGCATGACCACGCCCCTTCAATGAGTGGTTTCATCACATCAATTTTCGAGCAGCTGGCCCAGGGAGAAACGGAACCTACATACGAATCCAGCGGCACAAGGGCTAATGCTTCGGCAGAATAGTTGCGTGCTGCATTCAGGATGATGAACGGGCTGAAGTAAGGTTTTTTGGGGATGGGTTTACCTCATATGCGGTTATCTGCCCTAAAAACTTAACCTAAAAGTAGAAGAGTTTTTTGGGGGTGGTACTTACTCCACGGATGTAGTTTCCGGCTGCGGCCAGGCTTTTTCAATAATCCAGGCGATTCCGATCACCAAAGCGCAGCCAATCAGGTTCAGCCACAGAAAAGCCGTCAGCTCCATGACGTAACTTACGACTACGAAAAACTCGCCGATGATCGCACCCCAGAAAACGGCCCGGCTGCCAATGAATTTGAAATAAAAGGCTACGAGAAACACCCCTAGAATGACGCCATAAAACAGCGATCCAAGCACATTCACCGCCTCGATCATGCTTCCCAGCCGACTGGCGTATTGTGCGACGAAAATACAAAAAACTCCCCAGCCAAAGGTAGCCCAGCGCGAAGCCGTAACATAGTACGCATCAGAGCCATCTTTACTCACCGATCGCCTGAAAACATCGATAATGGTGGTGGAAGCCAATGAATTGAAAGCAGCCGCGACCGAACCCATCGAGGCCAGTAAGATTACGGCTATGAGCAAACCGACGAGCCCCGCCGGCAGGTAGTCGATCACGAACCGCAGGAAAACGTAATTGACATCGTTGGTTTCTTCGCCGCTCGCTTTGGAGATGATATCCTGCGCTTCCTGTCGCACAGCTTGTACCTTTTCCTCAGCGGCTCCCAGGTATACACGCTCCCGATCTACAGCAGCCTGATCGTCTTTGTTCAAGGCGTCGGTAAGTGCGCGCACGTGGGGACGTTTTTCGCTTTGCAGCAAAGCGTGGCGATCTTCCAGTTCCTGGTACTCGGGTGCGTACTCCGTTTCCATTACCTGCTCCACCTTCACCTGATTGAAGAACATCGGGGGGGTAGTAAACTGATAAAAGGCGAACACCAAAGCACCTACCATCAGAATCAGGAATTGCATAGGAATTTTCAATAACCCGTTCATAGCCAGCCCCAGGCGACTCTGTCCAATTGAACTTCCCGTGAGGTACCTTCCTACCTGCGACTGATCGGTGCCGAAGTACGAGAGTTGCAGGAAAAAGCCCCCGATGATGCCTGACCAAACGTTGTATCTATTGTTGAGGTCGAAGGTAAAATCAATGACATTGGTCTTGCCCATCTTGCCCGCTACGTGCAAAGCATCGGTAAACGACACATCGTCGGGTAGCAGCTTCACGACCGTAAAGCCCGCGATCACCATGCCCAGCGTGACGATACCCATCTGTTGTAAATGGGTGTGCGACACGGCTTTGGCCCCACCCGTCACGGTATAGAGCATCACCAGCCCGCCCGAAATAATATTGGTCCACATTATATCCCAGCCCAGAATGGCAGAGAGTATGATGGAGGGGGCATAGATGGAAAGACCCGTCGACAAACCGCGCTGCAATAAGAAAAGTCCCGCCGTTAGGCTGCGGGTCTTGAGATCGAAGCGACCTTCGAGGTACTCGTACGCAGTGAATACTTTAAGTTGATGAAATTTGGGCACGAACGTAATGCACAATACGATCATGGCGAAGGGTAGGCCGAAGTAAAATTGCACGAAGCGCATCCCGTCAGTATAAGCCTGTCCCGGTGCCGAAAGAAATGTGATCGCGCTCGCCTGAGTAGCCATCAGAGAGAGGGTGACGTGATACCAGGGAAGCGATCGATCGGCCAGGAGGTAGGAGCCAATGTTCTTGTTTTCGCGGCTGCGATAAATCCCATAGCCCACGATGAACGTGAGCGACAACGACAGCACTATCCAATCGAGATAGCTCATTGGAAATGGGTCATGAAGGCGTAAAACAGAACGATCAGCAGTACCAGCACACCCGTAATAATGATGTACATCTGCCGCCAGGACTTAACAAAGGGCGGCAGTCCTTCGGTTTCAGAATCGTTCAATGAGTTGGGTTCAGTCATTTTCATTCGGTGGCAGTCACGTTACCGGACAAGCGCTATTCAGCAAAAATAGAACCCTTTTTGGAATGTAGCGGCATTTTTGAGGATTTGAAGGCTGAGAGAATCATTTACGGGTTCAATCGGGGTATTGAACGATACACCGCATTCCTATTGCAATCAGCCGTGATAGAGAAACAGTAATCATGACAGAATTCAAAAAAATGAAAACCAACTCAATCAACTCACTCATGCAGTAGAGCTTGACTTTGGGCTTTTTTGTATATTGCCGCAACAGTCATACCCCATTCAGCTATGAAAACGATTGTTATAGAACTCATTGCAAAAAAACCCTTAAATAGAACCCGCCCTCCTAAGCGAAACTATGGGATGGAGCTGGAAATCCATAACGCTTGTGGTTTATTCAAATAACTTCCTTAGGCCCATGATTGGAGAAAAGCACCGTCTGGGGTATAGGATATATTGATCGCATGGAATGGTTCATAATTTTTCAGAAGATTTTAGCCAGTGGATTCATCATTCTGATGATCCTCCTGCTGCTATTCTGGTGTTTACCGGAAGGCTATCTTTTTCGACAAATCCTGCATACCAGATTTGGGAAGTATATCTATTGGGCCGGTCTCGACAACTATTGGGCACTTTTTGCCCCCAATCCGGTATCCAGAAATTTCCTGATTGGTTTTGAAGTAGAGTTAGCGGATGGACAGGTCAAGCCCTGGAAACTTGATGAATATACTATTAAGAATGAATACCAGTATACCACCCATTTCAGGTATATAAAAATGCACAACCAATTGCTATCCCAGACAGATTCAATCCCCAAAGAGGCAATATGCAGGTACGTGTATCGGGAATTTCAGAAAGTACAG